>CAMLMI010000416.1 GCA_946480965.1 uncultured Verrucomicrobiales bacterium
CAGACCGACTACAACGTCGGCTGGTTCGACAACGGCGACTGGGGCAACTACACCCGCCCGTATCCCTCCGGCACCTACAACGTCTATTACCGCGGCGCGAACGGCTCCGGCGGCCAGAGCACGGCCACGCTGGCGCTCGTGACGTCGGACCCCACGCAGTTCGACCAGACCACGCAGGTTCTCGGCACCTTCACCGTCCCCAACACCGGCTGGCAGACCTACCGCTACTACGCGCTGCGCAACGCCGACGGCAGCCTGGCCCAGGTCACGCTGGACGGCACGACGCAGACGCTGCGCTTCAACTGCGGCGGCGGACAGAACGCGAACTTCTTCGCCCTCTTCCCGGCCAACACCAACGCGCCGACGATCTCGAACGTCTATCCCGACGGCACGCGCCTGGTCCAAACGACGAACACGCTGGCCTTCACCGCCAGCTCCGCCGGATCGACCATTGCCCCGACGGACATCTCGGTCGGCCTCACCTACACGACCATCGCCGGACAGACCTTCACCACGAACGTCACCACGACGGGCGGGCTCGTGGTCGGCGGCACGGCTTCGGAGCGCCAGGTCTCCCTGCCGATCCAGACGAACATCCTCTCCTACGTGGCCGTGCTGCGCGCCACGGACGCGAACGGCAACTTCCGTGAAACCACCGTCCGCTTCGCCACGGCCGAACCGGCCTTCACCATCGAGGCCGAGGACTTCAACTACGGCTCCGGCCAGTTCATCGCCACGGCCCAGACCAACGGCTACAGCCGCGACGTGCTGACCGAGCCCGCCACGGAGAACATCGACTTCTTCGAGACCAACATCTCCGACGGCCAGACGGCCTACCGCGACGCCGGCCTCCACACCGAGACCAGCGGCGACGTGCCCCGCGCGAAGTATGCCGACGCCGGTTTGCCGAACTACAACGTCGGCTGGCTGGCCAACGGCGACTGGGGCAACTACACCCGCACCATCCCGGCGGGCGTCCACAGCGTCTATGCCCGCGCGGCCAGCGGCGGCGGCGGCGGCACCATGACCCTCGCGGTCGTCACCGCCGGCGCGACCACCGACACGCAGACCCTCACGAACCTCGGCACCTTCGCCATTCCGGCCACCGGCAACTGGCAGGGCTACACCTGGGTGCCGCTCAAGGACACCGCGGGCAACCTGATCAAGTTCACCGGCGGTTCGCAGGTCACGCTGCGCGCCACCTCGGGCGGCGACCACAACGTGGACTTCTACGCGTTCTTCCCGGCCGACGTCAGCATTCCGACGATCACGGAGCTGTATCCCGACGGCACGGCGTTGTTCCAGAACACGAACACGCTTTCCTTCAAGGTGAACTCCCCGGCCGGCATCGCCCAGGGCAACGTGCGCCTGGAACTGAACGGCCAGCAGGTCTCCGGCCTCGTCTTCCAGGGCTCCTCCACGAGCTGGACCGTGAGCTATCCCGGTCTCGCCTCGAACAGCGTCTATGCCACCGCGATCTCCGTGACGGCGAACAACGGCTCCAGCCAGACCGCCAGCGTCTCGTTCGACACCTTCGCCAAGAACCTGGTGACGGTCGAAGCCGAGGCCTTCAACTACGACGGCGGCCAGTTCCACGACGCCGCCACGCAGGACGCCTACGGCGGCTTGGGCTCGGTGGACAACGTCGATGCCTTCGACGCCAACCTCTCCGAGGGCAACTACACCTACCGTCCCACGGGCCTGAACACCGAGGCCACCGGCGACCGTTCGCGCAATCTGCCGAGCGACAACGGCTACACCGACTACAACGTCGGCTGGTTCAACAACGGTAGCTGGGGCAACTACACCCGCACCTATCCGGCGGGCACCTACCAGGTCGTCCTCCGCGCCGCCAACGGCGCCGGCAACCCCGGTTCGGCCACGCTCTCGGAAGTCACTTCCGACCGCACGCTGGAAGGCCAGACCACCTCGCCCATCGGCACCTTCGGCATCCCCGCGACCGCCGGTTGGCAGTCCTACATCTGGGTCACGCTGACCAACGCCAGCGGCGCCCCGGCGACCGTCACCCTCGACGGCACGGCCCGCACCCTCCGCCTGACCAGCGGCGGCAACAACAACGCCAACTTCTTCATGCTGGTGCCGGTTTCGGCCGCGCCCGTGGAGACGGAAGTGGCCATCAGCCGCAACGGCAGCACGCTCACCGTCTCGTTCCCGACGCAGGCCGGCCTGTCCTACCAGGTCCAGCGCAAGCAGGCGTTGAGCGACGCGACCTGGCAGCCGCTCGGCGCGCCGGTCGCGGGCGACGGCACCACCAAGTCCGTGACGGACACGACGGCGGCGGGCAGCGGGTTCTACCGGACCAGCGCCACCACGCAGCCGTAAGCAGAGCTACAACCCGGGCCGCTGTTCGGCCCGGGAGTTTGTAGGGACAGAGGCCCCTCTGTTCGGCGCAAGCCGGGCGGAGGGGTTCTTCTTTGGGGAGGATGCCAGATGCCGGATGCCGTATAGCCCGCTACGGATCACTGAACTCCGGCCAGTTCAGCGCTCCGTCCGGACCTCGATTTTCTTGGGAATCTCCAGTTCATCCAAAGAGATGCGGCCTCCGGTCCAGAGGTGAACCTCCACCACGTAGCCCGGCATCTTCGCCGCCCGCTGAAGCGTCTCGGTGGAGTTCGTTCCGGCGAGCGACAGCTTGGCGATCTCCAGCCAGCTCTTGGGACAGGCGTAGAGCTTCCAGTCGCACGGAACGCCGTTCGTGGCCCAAGGAGATTTCGCTTCGCCGATCCCGGTGTGTTGGATCAGGCACAGGTTGGTGACGCCATCCAGCCGGGCGTATTGGTGAAGGAAAGCCGACAGCGAGGGAGCGTCGCCGCGATAGAAGAACGTGTCCTCCTGATTGACGAAGAAGCCGTGAATCCGGTTGGTCGAGTTCACCAACGCCTCCAGTCCGCCGGGCCAATTGGTCGATCCAACCACAGGACGATCAATGGGATGATCGCCGCCCAGGGCCAGCGCATCGGAGATCGTCGCGCCCAGCGCGCTGGCGACCAGCAGCGGAACGAAACGGAACAAGTGGAGTCTCTTCATGGCGATGAACTGTTGAGGGTTGAGTTGGACGTGTTGTTGTTTTGTAGAAACCTTCACGATCACGTCCTCATAGCCCGGTGCGTTGTAGGCCCGGTCCCCCGACCGGGCGTCGTCCTCCGGCTGGTGAGGCTGCTTTCGCCGATGGATTCGCTTCGACGACTTCCCAGCCCCGCCGGGTTGGGGAGCCCGGCCTACAAACACCCTGTTGTCAGCGGAGCTTCGTCAGTTCCACGAATTCCTTCACCCGAAGTTCGTTGCCGCTGTAGTTCGAGGGAAAGCCGGTCACCACGGTCAGGGTGATCTTTTCCAGAAAGCTGCGGTTGGCCATGAAACGGAAGACGAGGCTGCCCGAACTGGTCCGCTTCTCGCTCAAGGCCGCGTAGGCCAGCAGCGTCTTCTCGCCTTCCCGGATCTCCAGTTCCACATGGCTGAAATCCTTCAGCTTGCCCTCGGGCTTGAATTCGAGTTCCAGCCAAGCCGCGTCGGGACCGGCCGCCGTCGCCCGCACTTCGACGCCCAACTCCTTCGCCTCCGCTTTCGTGATGATGCCGATGCTCCTCAACGCGAACGAAGGCAGAGTCGAGACCACGAGAAGAACCGCCACGGCCAAGCTGCGAAGAATCGTCTTCATACAGGCACGACACGCGAGCGGGACGTTTCTTAGCGGGAAGAA
>CAMLMI010000417.1 GCA_946480965.1 uncultured Verrucomicrobiales bacterium
AGGCTGCGCTGCGGGATGGCGCAGAGGTTGCCGTAGAGAATGGTGAAGGAGGCGATGTAGATCAGCAGGTTGGTCCACTCGGCCGTCACAGCCGGGACGCCGCCGAAGAGCAGGCGCAGCAGCAGAACGAAGCCGGCGGCCTTGGAACCAACGGCGAGGAACGCCGTCACCGGAGCGGGCGAGCCTTGATAGACATCCGGGGCCCAGATCTGGAAGGGGAAGGCGGCGATCTTGAAGCCCAAGCCCACCAGCAGGAAGAGCAGGCCGATCAGGAACAGATGGCTGCCCAGCAGTTCGGGGGCGCGGCCCAGCAGCACTTCGAAGTTCGTGGTGTTGGCCGTGCCGAAGACCAGCGCGATGCCGAAGACGGTGAAGCCGGTCGAGAGCGCGCCGAGGATGAGATACTTCACGCCCGCTTCGAGCGACTGGAGCTTGTTCCGCTGGAAGCTGGTCAGCACGTAGAAGCTGACGGTGAGCGTCTCCAGCGCGGCGAACATCAGCACGAAGTCGTTGGCCGAAGCGCAGAACATCATTCCCGCCAACGCGAAAAGGATGATGGTGTAGAGCTCGCTCGCTCCCGCCTTGATGCGGTCGGCGAAATCGGCCGCCATCAGCAGCACGAGGATCGCGGTGACGAGGAAGAACCGCTTGAAGAACATCGCCAGCGGATCGAGCGCATACATCCTCCGGAAGGCGAAGCCGTAATCCGGGAAGTCGATCACGTAGCTCGCCACGAGCACGGCACCGACACCGGCGGCCGCGACATAGCCGAGCATCTTGCGCTGGGCGGCCGACATCCAGAGATCGGCCAGCAACACGCCGATCGCCAGCAGGACGACGGCGAGTTCGAGACTGATGAGCTGATAGTCGTTCATTGGGCGGTCGGGAGAGCGTTGGGCGTGACAGCGGCCACGTTGGGAGCCGGCGAAGGAACTGCGGCGGTGGCGACGGTCTTGGGTTTGGCGGCCGCGACCACTTCAGCCACGGCGGGCTTGATCCGGTTGGTCAGGAGCGACGGCACGAAGCCGAAGACGAGGAGGGCTACGAGCAGCAGAGCGTAGGGCAGCTTGCGCCAGAGCCGCCAGAGATTGCCGCCCAAGGCGGAATGGAAGGCTTTGGTCAATCCACCCAGCGCGCCGAGGTCGCCGGTGTTCTCGGGCAGCGGATCTTTGATCGCGAATTCGGAGACGGCATCCATCTTCTCGGCGACCGGTCCGTGCAGCACCGCGCGGACGGCGCGCAGCATGTAGATGGCGCCGATGACGAGGCCGCCCCACGCGGCGCAGACGACGAAGAAGTGGAGCGACTTCCATGCGCCGAACATCACCAGCAGTTCACCGGCGAAATTGGCGAAGCCGGGCAGTCCGCAGCCGGCCATGAAGCACATGACCATGACCGCGCCGATGAACGGCATCTTGCGGAGCAGACCGCCGAGGCGGGAAATCTCCAGCGTTTTGGTCTCGCTGTAGATCGCTCCGGTCAAAGCGTAGCTGAGCGCGGCAAGCAGGCCGTGGGCGACCATGATGACCACCGCGCCGGTCAGGCCGATCAGCGAGATGCTGGCGATGCCGAGGAAGACGAAGCCCATGTGGGCGACCGAGGAATTGCCGATGAGGAGGTTGAGATCCTTTTGGCGCATCGCGACCCAGCCGCAGAAGAGGATGTTTCCGAGGCAGAGCCACGCGAGCACGTTCATCCAGGTGCCAGCAGCCTCGGGCATGAAGGGCAGCGCCACCCGGATGATGGCGTAGAGGCCGGCCTTTTTCAGCACACCGGCGTGCATCATGGCGGTGGCGGTCGGAGCCGAGCCGTAGCCGAGCGGCGCCCAACTGTGGAACGGGAAGAGTCCGACCAGGATGCCGAATCCAAAGAGCAGGAGCGGGAAGATCAGGTGCTGCGACTTGGCCGAAAGCGGGTTGGCCGCGAGGTGCGCCTTCAGCGTGACAATGTCGAGCGAGTTGACGCCCGCGCCGACGTAGAGAGCGATCAGACCAACCAGCGCGATCATCGCGCCGAGGGTCAAATACAGGGTGATCTGATAGGCGGCGTAGTTCTTCTGCTCACCCCGGCCCCAAACGCCGATCATGATGAAGGTCGGCACCAGCGCGAGTTCGTTGAAGAAGTAGAAGAAAAACAGGTCCAGCGAACAGAATGCGCCCAAAGCTCCGCCGGTCATGAGCAACAGCAGCGCGTAGAAGAGCTTGTCGTTGGTCTTGATGTCCCACGAGACGCAGGTCGCGGCGAAGGCCACGATGGCGGCCATCAGCACTAGACCGATATTTAGCCCGTCCACGCCGACGTGATAGTTGATGGAAATGAGGTCGCTGGTGATCCAGGGAATGGTCTGTTCAAACTGGAAACCGCCCGGTTTGCCGTCGAAGACGCCGGGGGCGATCTGGAACTTGGCGAACACCACCACGGCCAGAACCATCGTCACAAGGGTCGCCGCGATGGCCACGAGGCGAATGACGAAGCGGTAGCCGCCCGGGATCAGCGCCACCAACAGCGCCGCCAGCAACGGAACCAGGATGAGAAGGGTCAGCAGGGACATGGCTAGTTGAGCGCGATCAGGAGCACGAGGACGACGCCCGCGACGAACAGCAGGGCGTAGGTTTGGATGTTGCCGGTCTGGAAGAGGCGCAGCGCGCGGCCGGCCAGTTCCACGGTGCCGTGGGTGCCGCGCACCAGCGCGCCGGCGACGATCCAGCGGTCGATGAAGTTGGAGAGATACGAGACGGCCTCATGGGTGATCTTGATGAAGAAGCCGTAGATCTCGTCGAAGTAGAACCGCCCGGCCATCGCCCGGGAGAGCATCCCCAGCTTGGTCACCAGCACGTCGCGTTCGGCGCCGACATAGAAGAACCAGGCGACGGAGAACCCGATCACGGTGGCGAACAGACCGAGGAACGCGGCCAAGGGATCGTGGCCGAAGGGACCGAGGATCTCGTTCAGGAAGTTGTAGTGGCCGTGGCTGTCCAAGCCGAAGAAGTGGCCGAGGAAATAGTTCAGTCCAAAAAGACCGGCCAACGCGGACGGCACGGCCAGCACGACCAGCGGCCATTTCATGATGCCGGGCGATTCGTGGGCGTGTTCGGCGTGTTCCGACCGGCCCTTGCCGAGGAAGGCCACGATGAAGAGGCGCGCCATGTAGAAGGCGGTCAACGCGGCCACGATCACCGAGACGGCGAAGAGGAGCGGGCTGGCGTGGTTGGCGGCGGAGAGGATGCCGTCCTTGCTGTAGAAGCCGCTCAACGGCGGCACGCCGCAAAGGGCCAGGGTGCCGATGAGGAAGGTCCAGTAGGTCACGGGCATTTTCTTCTTCAGTCCGCCCATTTCCCAGATGTCCTGCTCGTGGTGGCAGGCGTGGATGACGGAGCCGGCTCCGAGGAAGAGCATCGCCTTGAAGAAGGCGTGCGTGGTCAGGTGATACATCGCGGCCGAAGGACCGGCCCCGCCGATGACCCCGCCGGCGCCCACAGCCATGACCATGTAGCCGAGCTGCGACAGGGTGGAGTAGGCCAGGATGCGCTTGATGTCGTCCTGCTGCACCGCCATGAGGGCGGCGAGAATGGCGGTAAAGGCGCCGATCCACGCGATGATGCAGAGCGCGTCGGGCGTGAAGAGGAAGAATACCCGGCAGAGCATGTAAACGCCGGCGGCCACCATCGTCGCGGCGTGGATCAACGCGGAGACGG
>CAMLMI010000418.1 GCA_946480965.1 uncultured Verrucomicrobiales bacterium
GTCGAAGGTCGGCGTTATTTGGATTTCCACGGCAACAACGTCCACCAGGTCGGCTTTGGTCATCCGACCGTCGTGGCGGCGATCAAGGAACAGATCGACCGGATGTCGTTCTGCACGCGCCGCTACACCTGCGAGCCCGCCGTGGCCTTAGCCCAGCGGTTGGTCGAAGTCGCTCCGGTGGGGCTGACTCGAGTGCTTTTCGCGCCTGGCGGCACCAGCGCCATCGGCATGGCCTTGAAGCTGGCGCGGGTGGCGACGGGGCGGTTCAAGTTCATCTCGCTCTGGGACTCCTTCCACGGCGCGTCGCTCGATGCCATTTCCGTCGGCGGCGAAGCGGTCTTCCGCAAAGGCATCGGTCCGCTTCTGCCCGGCTGCGAACACGCGCCGCCGCCCGAGCCGCACGGTTGTCCTTTCAAGTGCGGTTCGGCCTGCAACCTCTCCTGCGCCGACTACCTCGACTACATGCTGGGCAAGGAGGGCGACGTCGCCGCCGTCATCGCCGAGACCGTGCGCTGCACGCCGTTCATTCCGCCCGCCGACTACTGGAAGCGCGTCCGCGCCGCGTGCGACCGACATGGCGCCCTCCTGATATTGGATGAAATCCCCATCGGTCTCGGCCGGACCGGTCGGATGTTTGCCTGTGAACATTATGGCGTGGTGCCCGACATGCTGGTGCTGGGCAAGGGGCTGGGCGGCGGCATCTTTCCGTTGGCCGCGCTGCTGGCCCGCGAAGAGCTGAACGTCGCGTCCCACACCGCGCTCGGCCACTACACCCACGAGAAGAACCCCGTGGCCTGCGCCGCCGGGTTGGCCACGCTGGACGTCATCGCCGCCGAAGGTTTGGTGAACCGCGCCGCCGAGCTGGGCGAACTGGCCCTTGACCGAATGCGCGGGATGGCCGCGAACCATCCGTTGATTGCCGAAGTGCGCGGCCTGGGCCTGTTGCTCGGATTGGTGCTGCGCAGGTCCGACGGCTCGCCGGCCGTCGAGGAAGCCGAGCGGGTGATGTATGGCTGCCTGCGCCGGGGGCTGAACTTCAAGATCACCATGGGCCACATCCTCACCCTCACGCCCGCGCTGACCCTCACCGAGAGCGAGCTCGACCTCGCCTTCAAGATCATCGACGACGCCCTCTGCGAAGTGGAGGAGACGCCGACTCCCGCCGAAGCCGACCTTGCCTGAACCGAATCCATGATCGCCTGTTCCTCCGCTCCTTTCTCGGCCAATGGCCGCACCTACCAGCCGCCCGCCGCGCCCGTCGTCGCCGTGTGTCTCGACGGCTCGGCCGATGAATACCTCGACGCCGCGTTGGCCCGGGGGTTGATGCCGCATCTCCAGTCGATGTCGGCCAAGGGCTGGCGCGGATTCGCCCGGGCGGCGATGCCGACGTTCACCAACGTGAACAACACGTCCATCGTCACGGGTGTGCCCCCGGCGATCCACGGCGTCAGCGGCAACTTCTTTCTCGATCCGTTGACCGGGAAGGAAGTGATGATGAATTCCGCGTCCTTCCTCCGCGCACCCACGCTCTTTCCCGCCGCGGCTCGGGCGGGCCGCAAAGTCGCCGTCGTCACCGCCAAGGAGAAGCTGCGCGACATTTTTGCCTCCGGATTGATCGATCAGGGCGGCATCGCCTTCTCCTCCGAGAAGGCCCGCGAAGCCCGCATGGAAACCCACGGCATCGGCGACGTCGAGACGCTGGTCGGCCCCACGCCGGAGATCTATTCCGGCGACGCCTCGATCTACGTGCTCAAGGCCGGGGTGAAGCTGCTGGAGGCGGGCCGCGCCGACTTCCTCTACCTCAGCACCACCGACTTCATGCAGCACAGCTACTCGCCCGACGACGCGGAGGCGCTGGCCTTCTACGCCGGGATCGACGAGCAGCTCGGCCGTCTGCTGGCGCTCGGCGCGGTCGTCGGCGTGACGGCCGACCACGGGATGAACGCCAAGCAGAACGCCGATGGTTCGCCCAAGGTGGTCTATCTGGAGAGCGAGCTGAACCTGGCCTTCGAGGCGGAGTTCCGCGTGATCCTGCCGATCACCGATCCGTATGTGGTCCACCACGGCGCGCTGGGATCGTTCGCCTGGGTGCATCTGCCGGAGGGAATGGATTCGCTCAAGGTCGCCCGCTGGCTCTGTGAACGCGCCGGCGTCACCGAAGTGCTCGGCCGCGCCGCCGCTGCCCGCAAGCTGGAGCTGCCCGCCGACCGTATCGGCGATCTGGCCGTGCTCGCCGGTCGCGATGTCGTGCTGGGTCGCACGCCGGAACACCACGATCTCGGCGCGTTGCACGGAGGGCTGCGGTCCCACGGCGGCCGCTACGAGGAGATGGTGCCCTTCGTCTTCAGCCATCCGCTCAAGCCCGCCTATCGCGCCCGCGCGATGGCCGACGTCCGCAATTTCGACCTCTTCGACTTCACCTGCAACGGAACCCAGCTTTGATGAAACGTCTTTCGCATGTAGCCGCCGAGGTAACGAGGCGGATTCCAAAAACCATGAACCAAGTTCGTTCGTTCTTGGGCGGGATTTGTTCCGCCTCCTCACGTCGGCGGCTACCCGTGGCGCTGCTTTTGGTCGCCCCGCTCGTCGCCTTCGCGCATCCGGACAAGATCGAGGACCGCCTCCTGTTCCACTTCGCCACCGGCACCCATCCGATCGAGAACGGCACCTGGCCGGACCTGACCCATCGGCTCACCGCAAAACTGATCGGTGAGCCGGCCCTGACCAACATCGGTCCCGCCCAGGCCATCGTCTTCAACGGGCTCTCCGACTGGTTGCTGGCCGCGCCGGACATCGCCTCGGCCCAGGCCGCGTTGCCGAAGAAGGAATTCTCCGTCGCTGCCTGGGTCTTCCTCAATGAACTCCAGCCCGAAGGCGGCATCGCCGGCCTGCTCCAGGACAACGGCGACTACGAAAAAGGCTGGCTGCTGGGCTACGACCGCAAGCGCTTCACCTTCACCGTTTCCTCCACCGGGGCCGATGACGGCACGGGCAAAATGACCGTGCTGCCGGGCAAGACCGATGTGGAGGTTGGTCGTTGGCACCATGTCGTCGGCACCTACGACGGCGCGACGATGCGGCTCTACTTGGACGGCCAACTGGAGAGCGAATCCGCCGAGCAGTCGGGCGACATTCTCTATCCCGCCAAGGGCCGGCTCGCGCTGGGTGCGTTCGTGGACGACAACGAGCTGAACCCGATGGACGGCGGCCTCTACGAGGTGAAGACCTACGCCCGGGTGATGACTCCGGCGGAGATCGCCGACGTGTCGGCCAAGAACCAGGGATTGCTGGCCTACAAGCAGGCCTTCAACGAGAAGCTCCAGTTCGTGGTGAAACCGTATCTCCAGGCCGGCACCGCCACCGGGATGGTGGTCATGGCCGAGACCAGCCAGCCCGCAACCATGCTGGTCGAATACGCCGAGGTGCAGCCGCTGAAGAGCCAGGCTTCCTCGAAGCTCGCCGCCAGCATCAGCACGGTGCCGCTGACTGGCTTGAAGCCGTTCACCCGCTACTTCTACCGCGTCACCTGCACGGACGCGGAAGGCAACATCGCCCGCAGCGACGTGCTCAGTTTCCAGACCATGCCCGGGGAGAAGGACGCGTGGGCCTTCGGCATCCTCGGCGACACCCAGCGCAATCCCGACGTCACCCGCCGGGCCGCCGAGGGCATCTTCGCACTGCGCCCGAACT
>CAMLMI010000419.1 GCA_946480965.1 uncultured Verrucomicrobiales bacterium
GCCGCATCAGTTGGTAGAGAAACAGGATTCCGCCCGCCGAAGCACCCGCCACCTTGCCGATCAACGCGCCCGCCCGCGTCTGCAAGCCGTGCCGCTCCAGCAAGCCGATCAACGGCAGGAGCAGCAGCACCGGCAGGGTCATGAAGCGGTTCTCCACGAAGAACCGCCCGATCAACACCAGCACGTCCAGCGGACCCATCCCGGCGGCGAAGCCCGTGGCGAACGCCGCCGACACGATCACCACCAGCGGATTCCAGCGTAGGGCAAATCCCACGGTCACCACCGCCACGCCGATGAGTTTGATCCAGTCCATGAGCTAGCAGGCGACTGCCTGCCGAAGCCTTCGCGCAAAGTCCACCGCGTGTTCTCCATCGCCGTGGAGGCAGATCGTATCGATCTTCAAGCGCACCTCGACACCGTCGCGAGAAAGCACGCGCCCTTCGCGCATCAGCCGCAGCGCTTGCGCGACGGCTTCGGCTTCATCGGTGATGAGCGCAGCCGGGTGCGTGCGCGGCGTCAACGAACCGTCGGCTTCGTAGCGACGGTCGGCGAAGCCTTCCTGCATCACCGCCAAGCCAGCGCGCTCTCCGGCCTTCACCAGTTCGCTGCCGGCCAAACCGACCAAGCGCAACGCGGCATCGATTTCCCGCACCGCTGCGGCAATCGCCTCGGCGACCGGAGCCGAACGCGCCGCCAGATTGTAGAGCGCACCGTGGGGTTTCACGTGGACCAATGCCGCTCCCTGCTCCGCAGCGATGGCCCGCAGTCGCTCCACTTGCCGCCGCACCAAGGCACGGACCTCGTTCGGGGAAAGGTTCTGCTCCAAGCGGCCGAAGTTCTCCCGATCCTCGAATCCGGGATGCGCCCCAATGGTCACGCCCGCCGCCAGCGCCAACCGGACCGTCTCGCGCATGGTGGCGACGTCGCCCGCGTGGCCGCCGCAGGCAATGTTGGCCGAAGTGATCCACGGCATGAGCGCCGCATCCTGTCCGCAGCCCTCGCCGAGATCGCAGTTCAGATCGATGGATGCGCGGTTCAAAACACGCTGGGCACGCCTTCTTCCAAGATGCGCACTTTCTCGCTGACGCCGTTGACGGCGGCGAGGTCCTGGAGCCAGCGCGGCGGTTCGTCCATCTGCTCGAAGCTGAGCTTGAAGGTGCCGTAGTGCATTGGCACCAGCCAGCGCGCGCCGAGTTGCTGGAAGACCTTGATCGCCTCGTCCGGCCCCATGTGGACGGTGCGGAAGGAGTCGGGGAAATAGGCGCCGATGGGCAGGAGCGCGATCTCGGGCTTCATCCGCTGCCCGATCTCGGCGAAGCCGTCGTAGTAGGCGCTGTCCCCGGCGTGGTAGATGGAGCGGCCCTTGTGCTCCAGCACGAAGCCGCCGTAGCCGCGGTGGTCGTCGGTGAGGTTGCGCGCGCCCCAGTGCTTGGCCGGCACGAGCGTCACCTTCCAGTCGCCGTGCTGGAAGCTCTCCCACCACTCCAGCTCGATGATGCGGCCGAAGCCGAGGTCGCGCGCCAGATCGCCCATGCCCCAGGGCATGACGGCGAGCTTGGGCGACGGGAGCTTGCGGAGCGTGGGCTTGTGGAAGTGGTCGAAGTGCGCGTGCGTGAGCAGCAGCAGGTCGATGGGCGGCAGGTCGTCGATCTTGATGCCGGCGTGCTTGAGCCGCTTCAGGAGAAAGATCCAGTTGGCGAAGTTCGGATCGACGAGGGCGTTCAGGTCGGTGAACTGGATGAGGAACGAGGCGTGGCCGATCCAGGTGAGCGCGGCCTGGCCCTCCTTGAGCTTGGGGAACTCGGGCTTGTGGGTGCGGCCGGTGCGCTTGGTCAACCACGCCTTCCAGACCATCTCGTAGAAGAAGGTGCGGGGATTGAAGTGGTTGCTGGGCGTCAGGTCCTTGAACGAGCGCGGCAACCGGCGTTTGCGGCGGTAGGGCTCGTGGGGTTTGCCGGTCTCGCTCATCGTCGCGGGCGCTCGAGGTTCAAGGCTGGATGCCCGCTTTGGTGAAGGCCTTCACGTCGCGGAAACCGGCGGCGCGGACCGTGTCGGTGATCTTCAGCACTTGGCCAAAGGCCGCGTCGGTGTCGGCGCGGACGAAGACCGGTCGGTTCGGGTTCGCCGCGTGGGCGGTCTTCAGCTCCTGGCCGAGACGTTCGAGCGTCACGGGCTGCGTGCCGTAGAAGATGGTGCCGCTCTTGGGCACCGTGACGATGAGTTGCATCTCGCCGGCGCCGGCCTTCTCCGTGCCCTTGCCGTCGGGCAGCGTCAGCGAGACGGCCGCCTGGTTCTTGAAGGTGGTGGAGACCATCATGAAGATCACCACGACCATCAGCACGTCGATCAGCGAGATGATGATGACGGCCGGGGTCGAGCGGCGGCGGGTTTCGAGGAAGCGCATGGCGTCTCAGCGGGTGAAGCCGGGTTCCACCGCGTGGCGGCGCAGGAACTCGTCGCACACGTTCTCCATCTCGATGGCGTAGGTCTCCACCCGGCGGTTGAAGTAGCTCCAGGCCACCAGCGACGGGATGGCCGCGAGCAGGCCGAAGAGCGTCGCGTTCAGCGCCACCGCGATACCGGCGGCGAACTTTTCGCTCTCGTTTCCGGCCGCGGTGCCCATCGAACCGAAGAGCAGGATCAGGCCGTAGATCGTGCCCACCAGGCCCATAAGCGGCGCGACGCCGACGACGATCTCCATGACCACCAGGCCGCGTTGCAATCCGGCGATCTCCTGGCGGGCGCGCGTCTGGAGGGCGTTGGCCGTGTCGGCCTTCGGCCAATCGCGATGCGCGTCGGCGAAGAGCAGCAGTCGGCTCACGGGCGACGGGTTCTGTTCGCAGACCGACCGGAGGACGGGCAGCTCCGCTTCTCCGGTGCAGTTGGCCGCCGTCGAGAGCACGACATCGGGCAACACTCGGGAGCGGCGCAGGGCAAGCGCGCGTTCGACGATGAAGGCGACCCCGACGACCGAGGTGAGGACGAGAAGAACGAGGATGAAGGTTTCCATTCGCGGAGAAACAGGCGTGGCTTACTGGAGGTAGTGGAAGGTGAAGGTGATCTCTCGGGACGTGGAGCCGATCTCGCGGCGCATTTCGATCGGCCATTCCTCGTAGGGGGCCGGCGTTTCGATGGCGTGGCGGCAATAATAGGTCATGAGCTCGTCCACGGTGCTTCGAACCACCACGACGTTCTCGATCCGTCCGTCAAAGCGCAGGTTGAAGCGGATCTGGACCTCTCCGGCTCCGCCCATGACCTGCGAGCCCATGACCTTGAACCAGGCTTCCCTGACGGCATCCACGAAGCGCTTGTCGTAGGCTCCGAACCGCGAGCCTTTCACGTCGAATCCAACATCGCTTTGCCGGGCGACACCGCCTTCGGAGAGCGTCCTGGGCCCCGGATCGCCCCCCAGTCGCGCCTTGGCCTCGGCCACGGAACGCGGGCGCGGGCGCTGCTGCGTGTTGGAGGCCAAACCTTGGTCCGGATCGCCGAACGTCGCGCCGTTGTTGGGCCTTGGTTGGGCTTTGGCCATCTGGGTCTCGCCCTCGACCAGCGCCTTCTGCTGACCCGCACGGGTCTGGCGGTCCGACGGAGATTCCGGCTCCGGGCGGGCGCTGGCGTCGGGCTGGAGCGGGAAGGCCTTCGACGGCTCGTCCACCGCTTGGGCGTCGGGACGGTTCTCCGTGAT
>CAMLMI010000420.1 GCA_946480965.1 uncultured Verrucomicrobiales bacterium
GCCCGCCGTTTCAGGAATCAATGGCAAGATCGATTACGCCGGCGGCGTGATGGAATCCGAGACGGCCCACAATTTCTCCGGCAGCATTTCGCTCCCGGTCGGAACCCGGTTCGGTTTCCAGGGCGACGTGCTCGTCAGCAGCATCTCCGATCGCGATCCCGTTGGCGGGGCGGGGCATTTCTTCTGGCGCGATCCGTCCATGGGCTTGCTGGGCGTTGCCGGTGGTGTTTTGGAGGAGGATGACGCCAGCTCCTACCAGGCGCTGGTCGAGGGCCAATACTACGCGGGGAAATTCACCGTGAGCGGTCATGTCGGCGTGGGGCATTTGAGCTATGACAACCCGGCTCCGTTCATCGACAGCGATCCGACCGAATTCACCGGTTCGGTCAGCCTGGACTACTACGTGACCGGCAACCTGCGGCTGGGCGCGGGCTACACCCACGCCTTCCAGAACCATCTCGGTGTGCTTCAGGCCGAATACCAGACGCCGTGGAATGGACTGGCCCTGACCGCCGAATACGCGCGGGGCAGCCACAGCTACGATCATGTTCTCTTTGGGGTTCGATTCTATTTCGGCAAGGACAAGCCGCTGATCGACCGCCATCGCCAGGACGACCCTCCCAATTTGGCCCAGCGCATTTTGTCCGGCATCGGTCTCTACAGGGCCGAATACAACCACAACCGAAGCCAGTTCATGAACGGGGGCGGTTCCGGAGGCGGTGGCGGTGGAGGCGTCGTGATCGGCGGCGGTGGAACCAGCGGGAGCGGTTTGGTAATTGTTGGCCCGCCCAATCCCAGGTAAGGCGAGCCTCCGGCACTCTTTCGGGAGTGTGGTTGTTTTTTGTCGGTCTTGGCCGGAGGTGACGTTGCACTTCACTTCCGGCCATCCGCTGCTTGGCTACAGGCTAAAGCGTCCTTCGCCCAATTGACCCTGCTCGAAAGGTGAAACTGCCCGAATTGGCCCTCCCTCCGACGTTCAGCGTCGGACGTTGAGCGTTCGTTGTTCCCCCTTCCTGGGAGGAAAAACCTCCCTTCCCATCTTTCCACCGGTCGCCTAGGTTCCGCGCTCCGGTTCGGAAACCATGCCCAGTGTTTTCATCAAGACCTACGGCTGCCAGATGAACGAGCGCGACAGCGAAGCCGTCGCCGCCCAGCTCGTCGCCAAGGGCTATGCCCTTGCCCCGAACGAGTCGTCGGCCGACGTCGTCCTGCTCAACACCTGTTCCGTCCGCGATTTCGCCGAGCAGAAGGCCATCGGCAAGATGGAGAACCTCATCGGCATCAGCCGGAAGAACCGGCCCGACCAGATCCTCGGCTTCATGGGCTGCATGGCGCAGAGCCGCGGCCAGGCGTTGATCGACAAGCTGCCGGACGTGGACCTCGTGATCGGCACCCAGAAGTTCCATCGCACCGCCGAATACCTCGACGACCTGTTGGCCGGGCGGAGCGACAAGATCGTCGCCACCGAAGCCGAAGCCGGCAGCCAGGGCGCGATCAAGGAGCACCTCCTCGCCGGTTCCGCCGGCAAGGGCGCGGTCACGGCCTTCGTCAGCATCATGCAGGGCTGCAACCAGCACTGCACCTTCTGCATCGTGCCCTCCACCCGGGGCGCGGAACGCAGCCGGACCATTCCCGACATTGTGGCGGAATGCCGCGAACTGGTCGGACGCGGCGTGAAGGAGATCACGTTGCTCGGCCAGATCGTCACCAGCTTCGGCAAACGCGACTATCCGCTGGTCGAAGGCCGCAGCGCGTTCGTGCAACTGCTCGACGCCGTCCACGCCATCGAAGGGCTGGAGCGCGTGCGCTTCACCTCGCCGCATCCCAAGGGCTACGGCGACGATCTCGTGGAAGCCTACGGCCGGCTGCCCAAACTGGTGGAGAGCGCCCACATTCCCGTGCAGAGCGGCAGCGACCGCATCCTCAAGATCATGCACCGGGGCTACACCCGGGAACGGTTCCTCGGGATTCTCCAGAAACTCCGCACCGTCCGGCCCGACATCGGGCTGACCACCGACATCATCGTCGGGTTCCCGGGCGAGACGGAGGAGGACTTCCAGCTGACGATGTCGCTGGCGGACGAGGCCCGGTTCGACAACGCCTACGTCTTCAAATACTCGCCGCGCAAGGACACCCCCGCCGCCGCCATGCCGGACCAGATCCCGGACGAGGTGATCGAGGAACGGCACGCCCGGCTGCTGACGCGGATCAACGAGATCGGCGCCCAGCGGTATGAACGTTTCGTCGGCCAGCAGGTCGAAGTGCTGGTGGAAGGCCCGAGCAAGAAGAACGAGGCCCGCATGATGGGCCGGACCCGCTGCGGCAAGATCGTCCTTTTCGACGGCGACGACCGCCACCGCGCACAGGTCATGCGGCTGAACATCGTCCGCTGCGGCGCCTCTTTCACCCTTTACGGCGACCCGGTGATTCACTTGGACTAGCCGCGCGCAACCGCATGGAACTCCCACTTTCGCTCGTCTCGACGCTTCTCGGATTCATCGTCCTGCTCCCATCGGTGGCTGCGTTCCTCAAGCCCGGCGGCATGTCCGGCCCCATCAAGGGATTCTCCCGCAACATCGGGATCGGCATCGTCTTCGTCGTCCTCGCCACCGTTTGGTTCGTTTACAACCTGAGGGTCGAGTCCATCGCCGACTTCGAGCCGATGAAGCCCTACCTGATGATGATCCTCGTGGCCCTCGGCGTGGGCACGTGCCTCTTCCTCCAGGACTTCATCGCCGTGCGCGGGCTTGCCGCGTTGATGCTGCTGACGGCCAAGATCATGGTCGATGCCGGTCGTCCGCACTTGGGCGAATCGGCCTTCGTGGTGGTCAACCAGACGCTCGCCTACGTCTTCGTCTTCTTCGGCATGTGGCTCAGCGTTTCCCCGTGGCGGCTGCGCGATTGGTTCGACTGGGCCGCGACGAGCGATGGTCGCCTGAGGGCTGTCAGCGGCCTGACCGGAGCCGTCGGCGCGTTCCTCCTCGTGCTGGGAGTGACCGTGTTTCGGCAGATGAAATGATCGGCCCGTGAGCGCGCCCTCCGCCCAGATCCTCGTCATCCGCGGCGGCGCCATCGGCGACTTCGTCGTCACGCTCCCTGTCCTCGCCGCGCTCCGGAAACAGTTCCCCATCGCCCGCATCGAGCTCGTCGCCTACGAGCGCGTCGCCGAACTCGCGCTGCGCTCCGGCCTGGCCGACGGCTGGCGGCCCATCGAATCGCGCGGCCTCGCCAGCTTCTTCGCCAAGAGCGGCGTGCTGGAACCCGAATGGCAGGACTACTTCGCCGGGTTCCCCATCATCGTTTCGCACCTCTACGATCCCGACGACCTCTTCAAGACCAACGTCGCCAAGAGCTGCCGCGGCCAGTTCCTCCAGTCGATCCACCGCCCCGACGAGAAGCTTCCGCTGCACGTGACGGAACAGTTGCTGAAGCCGCTGGAACGTCTCGCCATCTTCGACGCCGATCCTGTGCCGAGGCTGTCTTTCGACGAGGTGGGACGACGGCTCCCGCCGAGCCAGCGCCCCGTCCTCGCCCTGCATCCCGGCAGCGGCAGTGAATCGAAGAACTGGCCGTTGGCCCGCTGGTGTGAACTCGTCTCCCGCCTAGTCGCCGAACGCCCCGACGACTTCCTCGTGATCGGCGGAGAAGCGGATCACGCCCGTCT
>CAMLMI010000421.1 GCA_946480965.1 uncultured Verrucomicrobiales bacterium
ATGGCCACGAAGGCCCTCGGCGTGGTGTCGAGCAGCACCGCGGGCACGCTCTCGGAGGCGCGCAGGAAACCGTTCATCAAACGGCGGTCCGCGCTGCCGTTGTTGTAGCTGGAGTGGGTCGAGGCGGCGCGCCATCCGTAGGTCGTTCCGTCGAGCGGTTGGCCGTCGCTCCGGACCAGCCGGTTCGTCAGCGGGGCCTCGATGTCCGCCAGTCCGCCGTTGGTCCGGGAGGACGAGTTCCGCATCGGGAAGGTGCGGTTCCAGAGAATCTGCGGAACGAGGCCGGCCAGATCATTGGTGGCGAGCGCGCCGTCGCGGTCCGCCGCCGACACGAACTGGAGCCCGATGCCGCCGCGGAAGACGGTGGGCTTGGACGAAGCCGCGTTCGGGTTCGTGCCCATGCGGCGCTCCACCGCGTCGGACGCGCCGTCGCCATCCGTATCGGCCAAGAGCGGCGAAGAAACGGGCGAACCGTTCGCCTCTTCGGAGTCGTTCAAGCCGTCGCCGTCCGTGTCCGCGAGCCAGGGGTTCGTGCCGAGGGCGCGTTCCTGGCCGTCGTTCAAACCGTCGCGGTCGGTGTCGGACGCGTGGGGATCCGTCGGAGCGATGCCGCCGTTGAACTCCTGGAGATGCGTCAGTCCGTCGCGATCCGGATCGAGCGCGGCGTCGGCGGCGCTGGTGTCGCTGAGATGGTTGTCCTCTTCCCACCAGCGCGGGAGCCCGTCCTGGTCGGCGTCGCGCAACGCGTCGGGATCGGCTTCCAACTGCACGTAGTCGAACTGCACCCAGTGGCTGGTGTTCGTCGGGGTGGGCCCGGTGCGGACGAGCTCGATGGTGTTGGGCCCGGCGGTGGCGACGACGTTGGTCGCGGCGAAGTCGAGGCTGACGCGCGTGTTGCGCTCCACCGTGCCGGTCCAGAGCACGTTCGTCCGCGTGGCGCTGCGGAAACGGGCCTCGACCGTATGGATGCCGAAACCCTCGCCGTTCTGGTTGAGGGGCGCGCCATACCAGAAACCGCCGTTGACCAGCTCGAAGCTCAGCCGCAGCCGCGACGTCGGGGCGACCTGCGCGGCGGCCAGGAAAAAGTGGATGCGGTTCGTGCGGTCCGACGAGGTGATGGCGCGCTCGAAGCCCCGGTCCGATTCCGGCAAGGCCATGACGAGCACGTTCGTCAGTCCGTTGAACCCGACGGGGAAGGTGCCGACGAGGTAGTGGTCGTCGTCGCGCGACGGATTGTTCGTGGTGTAGAGCGGGTCTTCCACGCGGCGCGTCACTCGGCCGGGCGGACGGTTGGCGGAACCGCTCTCGGAGGAGAACTCGTCCGCCGGATTGTAGCCGGAGCGGAGCGGGTCCTCGTCCACGCCGATCAACCAGACGGTTTCCGGCGCGGCGGACAGGGCCGGGGCCACCGACAGCCCGAGGATCAACGGCAGCATCCGGAGGAAACGATGGACGGTCGCACGCATGCGGTGGGTTGCTGAGCAGGACGCTAGCCACGCGGGAGGAAATGTCCACGGAGCGGACAACCGGCCGTTGGGACAGGGATTTCGCCGCTTCTCGACTCCGAGAAGGCGGCCGACCGGGAAAAATCGCGCCGGTGCAAACCGACAAGGACCACCCCGGACGATCCTTGGAAAATCAACTTGCCACCCTGTTTTCATCGAATGGGGAGAGGGACAGCCTGAGGGGGCTTTTTTTCAGAACGGAGCGCGGAGCATCGCTCCGCCGACTGCCGGACAGACGCTCTCCCCATTCGACCATCCGGCCCCGCGACTTTTTCCGGCTCTTGGCGGAGCACGTCCCAGCGGAGCGATGCTCCGCGCTCCGGGAAACAGCGAGGAACCCTTTTTCCTTTGTCGTCGTTATCGGAAAAGAAAGGGGATCGGGTCCAGCGGTGGAACTGCCAATGGGCGGTTGGTCGAAACCGTCTCACCGGGGGATGGCGGCGGGGCCGGGATGGCGGCGGCGGCTATGCGTTTCAGGAAGGCCTCCGGACCTTCCACGCCGATCGTCCGGAGGCGGAGCCGTTCGTTCCCGTCCGCACCGAGGAACACTACGGTGGGAAAGGCGCTGACGGAGAATCGCCGCAACAAGGCTTCCACTTCGGGAGCCGACGGGTTGCTGACGTCGGCCTTGAGCATGACGAAGTTCGTGGCGGCATCGACCACCCGCTGTCTGGAGAACGTTTCCCGTTCCAGCACGTGGCATGGTTGGCACCACGAGGCCCAGAAATCGATGATGACCGGTTTGCCCGCCGCCTTCGCCTCCGCCAAAGCCGCCTCCGAATAAGGCCGCCACGGCATCTGCGCCTCGGCGGGCGCGGGCATGGTCCAGCGCAGCGCGGCGAAGACGAAGGCGATCCCGGCCGCGCTGCGGACCAAAGCGGGCTGTTTCACCGGCAACGGCGCGGTGTCAAACAGCCAGAGGTAGAGCCCGCCGATCAGCAGGATCATGGAGACCAGATACGACGACGGCTGGTCGCTGAAGGTGAACTGCACCGTGCCCACCACGACGGCGGCGAGGAAGAACAGGCCCGCCTTCAGCGCGAAGGCGCGCCATTGGCGACGGGCGGTTTCATGGGACGGGGCCACGGACATCGCGCGGAAGATGGCGCAGGCGGGAGAATTGGCCAGCCGCTTCCAACGGACTTGGAAGCCTGGACAGGGTGTTTGGATCAGGGCACCGCCCAGCGCTGAAGCCAGCGGGCGAACTCCAGGTAGAGCGGGATGCCCACGGTGAGGTTGAAGGGGAAGGTGATGGCCAGCGCGGCGGTCAGGTAGAGCGTGGGGTTGGCGGCCGGCAACGAAAGCCGGACCGCCGCCGGAGCCGCGATGTAGGAGGCGCTGGCCGCCAGCGTGCCGAAGAGCGCGGAACCGCCGAGGCTGAGGCCGACCCAATGTCCGATCCACGTTCCGAGCGCACCGTGGAGCAGCGGCAGGAGGAGTCCAAAGCCGAGCAGGAAGGGGCCGGTGCGGCGCAGGTCTTCCAGGCGACGGCCGGCCACCACGCCCATTTCCAGCAGGAACAGCGCAAGCACGCCTTGAAACGGGGTGACGAGGAAGGGCTCCATCTTTTCCAAACCAGCCTTGCCGCAAAGGGCGCCGATGGTCAGTGCCCCCACCAGCACGAAGATGCTGCGCCCGAGCAAGGCCTCGTGGGCGGCGGCGCGCAGGGTGGCCCCGAGCGGTTCTCCCGCCGAGCTGCCCGCGATCCGGCCCAGAATGATGCCCACGATGATGCCGGGCGATTCCATCACGGCGAGCAGGGCGGTGGCGTGGGGCTCGAAGGGCACGCCGACCGTCTTCAGGTAGTTGGTGGCCGCGATGAACGTGACGGCGCTCACCGAACCGTAGTGCGCCGCGATGGCGGCGGCATCGACGGCGGCCAACTTCCCGATCTTGTGCAGCAGCGGATAGGTCCAGAGCGGGATGGCCGCGCCCAGGAGGATCGCCGCGAGCGAGGGAAGCCAGATGGCGGACCAACCGGCGGCGGCGAGGGCGGCACCGCCTTTGAAGCCGATGGCGATGAGCAGATAGAGGGTCAGACCGACGTAGAGCGGCTTGGGCAGCTTGAGGTCGCTCTTCAGGAGCGCAGCGACGAGGCCGAGGGTGAAGAACAGGATGGCGGGGGAGAGGAGGTTGGCTTGGAGGGCGTCTA
>CAMLMI010000422.1 GCA_946480965.1 uncultured Verrucomicrobiales bacterium
TGCGCGCCCTCCTCATCGCCCTGCTTGAACCGCCCGGCATCAAGACCGCCGAACTCGGCGGCGACCTCACCGCCCGCCTCGCCCTCCAGGAAGAAGCCAAGACCCTGCCCTTCGGCGCGCTGTGGGACCACTACTGCGAGACGAAGGGGGTGCCGGTGGGCGAGAAGTGGATGGCCGAGATGCGACGCTACGAGGATGAGGTTCTGACTGCTCGCAAATAGATAGAAGAATGGATTCTCCAGATTCGATAGCGAAAGCCCTCGCAGGCCGAGTCGGCAGTATGGACGGAGGAAGCCTCTGCTTTTGGGGAAAGTGGTTTGGGCGACCGCTCGACAATTGTCACAATCTTGTTCGATCCGTCGCCAATGAATCCCAGTTGACGCTTTACTTCGACGACAGTGAAAAACTTTCGATTCTTGAACCGTTTGGATTCGAGATGACCAACAAAGGATTCAAACTCCAACACGCCAAGCACATTTCTTGGAACTGGTTTTACTACGGAAAACCCAAAACGCCTAACAATTGGTTCACGTGGGACTTTGAAGTCGTTGATCGGCAAGTTGTGTTCCGGTCCACATGGCCAAATGAAGCTTCCAGCCGGACTAGGTTCGACTATCCAGCCGTCGAGTGGACGACGCCCTAGATGCTGCATCCCATTCTCCAGCTCATTTCCGTCACCAAGTCCTTCGGCGCCGTCCATGCGCTCAAGGACGTGTCGTTCACCCTACGGACGACCGCTCTAGGCCAGCCCGGAGGGCTGCCAGACGGTAGCCGGAGGTCGAAGCGCAGCGCAGACCGCCGGTCCACTTCTCACACACGCCCGCACCCCAGCGGGGTGCCAGACCGCACCGAAACACCCTCGACCATCGTTCACCCCACGGCTTTCTGGCATCCCTCCGGGATGCGTTCTATTTCGTCACCCATCACCGGAGGTCTCCATTTCTTTCCGACCTCCGGCTACCGTCTGCCAACCCTCCGGGTTTCTCACACCACGCCGCGAAACCTACTCGCCGATCGCGTTTCCTGACTCCCGATGGGCTCCACCTACTACAGTCTCCACTACCACTGGGTCTGCTCTACCAAGGAGCGACGTCCCTTCATTCGGAACTGGAAACCCCGCTTCCACGAATACATTGGCGGCACCGTTCGTGGATTGGGCGGCGAGCCTTTGAAGGTTGGCGGCGTCGAGGACCATGTCCATGCGCTGCTTGGGCTGAAGACCACTCATTGCCTGGCCGACTTCTCGCGGGAACTGAAAAAGGCCACATCTGTCTGGGCTAAGGCCCAACACGACCGCGACTTTGAATGGCAGGAGGGCTACGCCGTGTTTTCCGTGAGCCCAAGCTTGCTGGAGAAGGTCGCCCTCTACATTGACCAACCAGGAGGAGCACCATCGGAAGATGGACTTCATGGAGGAATTGAAACAACTCCTCGAAAGGCACGGTGTGAACTACGATCCGAAATACCTCACGTGATTTCCCCTCGTTTCCATCCTGTGGTCTGTCACCCCTCCGGGGTGACGTTCCACCCGCGCACTGTTCCGGAGGTCTGCGCTGCGCTGCGACCTCCGGCTACCTTCTCCCAACCCTACGGGTTGGGAGATCAAACGCGGCGGACTGGATCACAAGCGCTTCATCCTCTCCGAATATCTTCCCCAATGAATATCTGCGTTCATTTGCGTCTATCTGCGGTTCAATGACTCCCCTGCTCCAACTCACCTCCGTCACCAAGTCCTTCGGCGCTGTTCGAGCGCTGCGGGGCGTGTCGTTCGAGCTGCGGGCGGGGGAGGTCCATGCGTTGCTGGGCGAGAACGGCGCGGGCAAGTCCACCCTCATCAAGGTCATCACGGGCGCGCACCAGCCCGATGGCGGCACGATCCAGGTCGCCGGCAAAACCGTCTCCGGTCTCACGCCCAGCGCCGCGCATCGGCTCGGCATCGCCTGCATCTACCAGCAGCCGGCGTTGTTCCCCGACCTGAGCGTGGCTGAGAACATCGGGCTGCGGCTTGAACCGGCCACGCCATTCCGCAAGGTGGACTGGGCCGCACGCAGCGGCCGCGCGGCCGACCTGCTGGGCCGCATCGGCGCGAAGATTTCGCCAGAAGCCGAAGTGCGTTCGCTCTCCATGCCGGAACAGCAGCTCGTGGAGATCGCCTGCGCGCTCGGGTCCGGCGCGCGCATCGTCATCATGGACGAACCGACCGCGTCGTTGACCCAGAAGGAGCAGCACCTGCTCTTCGGCGTGGTCCGTGAACTTCGAGAGAGCGGCGTCGGCGTGATCTACATTTCACACCGGCTGGAAGAGATCTTCGCCCTCGCCGACCGCGTGACGGTGTTGCGGGAGGGGGAAAGCGTGGGGACGCGCATGGTGAGTAGCTCGGGCTGCCAGCCCGAGACCGTAGAACGGGCTGCCAGCCCGTTCACCTCTCCCGACCACGGGCAGGCTGCCCGCGCTACGGATGACGGGCTGGCAGCCCGTCCTACTCGTCTCACGGAAGCCGAGCTAATCCGCCTCATGGTCGGCCGCGAGGTCGCCGCCATCTACCCGCCGGCCGAGGGCGAACCCGGCGAGGTCGTCCTCTCCCTCCGCCACGTCAGCTGCGCCGCCGGCGGCGTGAAGAACGTCACGCTTGAGGTCCGCACCGGCGAGATCGTCGGCCTCGCGGGATTGGTCGGAGCCGGCCGCACGGAACTGGCCCGCGTGCTCTTCGGCATCACCCCGGCCGAGTCCGGCGAAATCCGCCTCCACGGCCAACCCATCACCGTCCGCTCCCCGCAGGAAGCCGTCGCCCACGGCCTCGCCTACGTGCCGGAAGACCGCCGCCGCCACGGCGTCATTCTCGAGATGCCCATCGCCGAGAACATGACGATGGCCATCCACCGGCGGCTCTTTCCCGGCTCCTGGCTGCGCTTCGGCGCGGAGCGGAACCTCGCCCTCGACTTCATCCGCGATCTCGGCGTGAAGGCCTTCGGCCCCGAAGCGCCCGGCGGCAGCCTAAGCGGCGGCAACCAGCAAAAGGTCAGCGTTGCCCGCTGGCTGGCCACGAAACCCAAACTCCTGATCCTCGACGAACCCACCCAGGGCGTGGACGTCGGCGCGAAGAGCGAGATCCACCGCATCATCCGTCGCCTGGCCAAGGAAGGCCTCGCCGTGCTGATGATCTCCAGCGACCTCCCCGAAGTCCTCGGCATGAGCGACCGCATCGCCGTGATGCGCGGCGGCACCGTCACCGCCGTCCTGCCCGGCGGCAGCGACGCTCCCACCGTCATGGCCGCCGCGCTGGGGCAACCCGTGAAGGAGGCCTCGTAGTGCAGAAGTATTTCCGCGAACTCTCCGTCGCCGCCGCGCTGGGCCTGCTGCTGCTCGCCTTGGCGATCTTCGCGCCCAATTTCTTCGAGCCGCAGCCGTTGCTCTCCCGCATCGCCTCGCAGATGCCGGCGTTGGTCGTCGCCATCGGCATGACGCTGGTCATCATCAGCCGCCAAATCGACATCTCGGTCGGCTCCATCTTCGGGATGTGCGCCGTCACCGCCGGCCTTTTGTCCACCCAAGGGTTGCCCTTCTTCGTGGTAGTCCCTCTGACCGTGTTGACGGGAACGCTACTGGGCGCGTTGAACGGAGTGCTCGTGGCTTGGCTCGGATTGCCGAGCATCGTC
>CAMLMI010000423.1 GCA_946480965.1 uncultured Verrucomicrobiales bacterium
GCAAGTGCGCGATCTCTTCGCCCAATGCCGCGAACGGGCCGCCGACGGCGCGCTCGCCTTCCTCTTCATCGACGAGGCGGAGTCGATTCTCGGCACGCGACGCGCGGGCCGCTACAGCAGCATTCTCAGCACGCTGGTCCCGATGTTCTGCACGGAGATGGACGGCATCGAGCCGCTGCAGAACGTCGTCGTCATCCTCGCCTCGAATCGCGCGGACCTGATCGATCCCGCCATCCTCCGGCCCGGCCGCATCGACCGGAAGATCAAGGTCAGTCGCCCCGACAAGGCCGGCGCGGAACAGATCTACCGCATCTACCTGAAGGACTCGCTGCCTTTGGCCGAACCCGCCGAGGTGCTGGCCAAAGCTGCGACCGACGCCCACTACGCCAAGACGCCGGAAAACCAGTTCCTCGAAGTCGCCTTCCGTAGCGGCCGGAAGGAGTTCCTGTATCGCGGCGACATGGCCAGCGGCGCGATCATCGCCGCCATCGTGGAACGCGCGAAGAGCTTCGCCATCGGCCGCGCCATCGATTCGGGCGCCGACTCCACGATCAACCGCGACGACCTGCTCCTGGCCATCGCCAAGGAATACGAGGAGAACGACCTCTTCCCGCCGACCGACATTACCGAGGACTGGCTTAAGCTGACCGACTTCGACCCCGACAATGTCATCCGCCTCGGCCCGGTCCGTCCGCGCAAGAGCGAGGCGGGCTCAGGGGTGATCTGAAACACGAATCTCGATTGATCACGAATTCAGAACCCGGTTCCCGCACACTTCCATTCATGGAAATCCTTGCGATCCGTGTTTCAGGAGAATCTCCAGCTATTTGAATGAAAACTCCCACTGACCGAGAAATTTCCGGGCTGCTTGCCGGAATCATCAGCGACGGTTTCAACAGATCACTTGCCGCGCTTGAGAAGGCAGGAGCGGTCGATACCGAGAAGTTGTGGAAGCACTACACGGGAGCCGGAAGCAAGTTCTACGATCTCGTCACGGACCAGGTGGTCCTTACCGCCAGATATGCTGCCCCGTCCGTTCGACAACTCTTTGTCCATGACGACACGACGCCCCAACCAAGTGCTTCGTCAGAGTGATCTGCGACACGAATTCCACGAATGAACACGAATTCAGAACCCCGTTCCTGCGCCCTTCCCTTCGTGATAATTCGTGCCATTCGTGTCGTATGAACCTCCCTCCCGTCCTCTTCGGCATCGAGACCGAGATCGGCATCACCCGCGATGACGATCCGGAGCTGGATGTCGTGGCGGAGTCGATCGCGTTGGTCCGCAGCGCGGCGCGGGCGGGCGTCTACATGCGTTGGGACTACGGCTGCGAGAATCCGCATCGCGACATGCGCGGCTTCGAGGTGGAGGAGCTGCGGCAGGACACCGACGAGGCGAACTACGTGGAGCAGGACACGCAGCGGGAACTGAGCTTCGTGGAGATCAAGAGCGACGTCGTCCTCAGCAACGGCGCCCGCTTCTACAACGACCACGCGCATCCCGAATACTGCACGCCGGAATGCTCCACCCTCGACGAGCTGGTCGCCCAGGACCGCGCCGGCGAACGCATTCTCGAAGCCTGCGCCAAGGCTCTGGCCGAGGAACGCGGCACCGAAGTCCGGCTCTACAAGAACAACACCGACTTCCGCGGCCACAGCTACGGCTGCCACGAGAACTACCTCGTGCCCCGCTCGCTGCCGTGGGAGCTGCTGGCGCACGGGATGCAGGCGTTCCTCGTCACGCGGCAGATCTTCGCCGGGGCAGGCAAGTTCGGGATCGAGGAGGAGGACCGGTTCGTCGGGCCCGGCTTCCAGATTTCGCAGCGGGCCGACTTCTTCTCCGAACTGCAGAGCGTGGACACGATGCAGAAGCGGCCGATCATCAACACCCGCGACGAACCGCACGCCGATCCCGCGCTCTATCGCCGGTTCCACGTCATCATCGGCGACGCCAACATGTCGCCCTTCGCCACGCGGCTGAAGGTCGGCACAACTGCGCTGGTGCTGGAAGCCTTGGCGCGTCGGCCGAGTTTGGTGGTGCCCGAAATGGCCGATCCGCTGCGGACGCTGCGGGCGGTTTCACGCGACACGACCCTGCGCCTGGCGATCGGCTTGAAGAACGGAGGTCGCTCCACAGCCATCGAAGTCCAGCGCGGCTATCTCGCGCTGGTCCGCGCTGCCTGCGATCTCTCCGCGCCGTGGAAACAGGAGTTGGTCGTCGAGTGGGAGCGGGTGTTGAACGACCTGGAGACCGATCCCGAACGCTGCGCGGATCGTTTGGACTGGGTGGCCAAGCGCGCATTGATCCGGCAGTTCCAGCAAGCCGAAGGCGTGGCGGACGGCGATCCGTGGCTGTGCAGCCTCGACCTGGAGTATCACCGCCTGAACCAAGCCGAGGGTTTGTTCTACGGCTTGGAACAGGCGGGTTCGATCACGGGCTCGCCCGACGAGGCGGCGGTCCTGCGGGCGGTGAAGGCGGCTCCGTCCACCACCCGGGCGGCGGTGCGCGGGCTATGCGTCCACAAGTTCCACGACGCCGTCGAGACCGCCCAATGGGACCACGTCACCTTGAAGACCTCCTCGGACGAGCTGCTGAAGATCGACCTGACCGACCTCTTCCGCGAGAAGGCCATCCATGACGTGGTGCACGCCATCGAACGCGCCGCGACCGTGGACGAGCTGGCGGCGTTGTTGGTCTGAACGGGCGCGCGTGGCGTTCGGGCAGGAGCCTGTTCCCTCCGGATTCCCGCTTGTGGCCGCACCGGGCCACACGGGAATTCTCAGGCTGAAGGCGGTGAAGCTCATGGTGCGTTTCCGCCTGAAGCGTAGCCTCGTTCCCATCGTCCCAGTCCCTTGCCCATGAACTCCGTTTCCTTTCGCCGTCCCTCGGTCTCCGCCGTGGCTGCCGGGTTGTTTTGCGTTACGGGTGGTGTTGCAGCGCCCCGATGGGTCGATGCGGCCGAAATCGCGCCGCTCGTGCCCGTCGCGATCGGCCAACGCGTCCAGATGCACGTGCCCGGCTTCACCGCCGTGGAATTGCCCGTTCAGGTGACGGCGTTGAACAACCTGGAATACGCCCCGGACGGACGCCTCTTCGCCGGCGGCTACGACGGGCGCTATCACCTGCTGCGCGACACGGACGGCGACGGATTGGAGGACACGGTGATCACGTTTTCCGGCCAAGTGACCGACGACTATCCGCTCGGCATGGTGGTGAAGGACGGGATGCCGCACGCGCTCCTGAGCGACGAGCTGATCCGTTTCCGCGACACCGATGGCGACGGCGTGCCGAATCGGCGCGAGACGGTGCTGAAGGGCTGGGACGATCCGCTGCTCAAGACGAACGCCATGCTCATGCACCGCCGCGTGGACTACGCGATGGCCTTGGCCGCCGGTCCCGACGGCGCGTGGTATGTGACGATGGGCAGCGCCAATCCGGGCAACGGCTATTGGCAAGAAGCCAAGGGCAACGTGTGGGACCCGAACACGGCCAAGACCGGCACGCCGCACTACTCGACCGACAAGCTGCGCGGCTGCCTGCTGCGTCTCACGCCGGACGGCAAACCCGAACTCCTCGCCAGCGGGTTGCGCTACATCATGTCGCTCCAGTTCAACCGGCAC
>CAMLMI010000424.1 GCA_946480965.1 uncultured Verrucomicrobiales bacterium
AGCTTCTCCACGAGGCTCTGCACGAAGGTGAGATTGCCGAAGCGCGGCTGGATGAAGCGCTGGCCGAAGAAGTTCTGCACCGTGGCCACGATCTGGTCGTTCAGCAGGTCCGTGTCGGCCACGAGCACGACCTGGGTCTCGGCCTTGCCTTCCTTGAGCGAATCGCCCGCCGGAGCATTGGTGTCGCCGGTGGAGCCGGGCTTGCCGTTGGGGAAGGCGGTCTTGAACTTGCCGCTCAACTGCACGGCCAGCGCATAGTCCACGCCCGAGGGCTTGAAGTCCTTGAGCACGTTTTCGCCGCCGCCCATCGCGGCCATGAAGCCGTCCACAAGCTGCGAGGTGCCGGAGCTCTTGATCAGAACCGTCTGGGTAAGACCGTCCACCGCCTTGCCCGTGATCGCGCCGGAAAGGAGCATCACCAGGTCGTCGATCTGCGAGGTGACGATGTCGTCCTGGTTCATCGCCTCGGACGTGAGCCGCAGGACCACCGGCTGGTCGCCGCCCTGGTTCTGCGTCTTGTAGGTCATGTCGGCCACGACCTTGCCGCCATCCATCGCCAAGCCCCACGAAGTCATCAAGCGGTCTAGCGACGACTTGCCTCCGGGCATGTTGCCGAACATCGGGTTCTGCTGCGCCTGCGAACGGTCGAAGACGGGCGACGGGTCGATGAAGGCGATGAGCTTGCCGCCGCGCAGGATGAACTGGTCGATGGCGTATTCCGTGGCCTCGGAGATTTCCTTGGGATGAACCACGAGCAAGAGGTTCACGTCGTCGGGAATGGCGTCGGCCTTCAAGTCCACCTGTTTCACGGTGAAGCTCTGCTTCAGCTCGCTGAGAAAGATGGCGGGCTCCTGCTGGGGAACGCCGCGCATGGCCATCATCGGGTCCGCCCCGCCGAAGATCGGCAGCGCGCTCATCACGCCGATGACCGGCTTGGTCGGGTTCATCACCAGGCTGAGGGCGCGGCTCAGATCGTATTCGAGCAGCCGCTCGCGCTCCAGCGCCAGCGGGATGATCTGCTTCTGGTCGAGGAGATTCACCACCAGCCCGAAGTAGATCGCGTCGCCGGTGGGCAGGAGCTGCGGGTCCAGGCCGTCGAGCCGGGCGGAGTCCTCCGCGTCGGAGTCCGGCTCGGGATCGAGCTTGGTGATCTGGATCTTGCCGCCGGAGGCCTGGCGGTATTCGTCGAGCAGGTCCTGCACGCGGTTGGCGTAGTCCTTCAGCACGACCGGCATGGCCTTCTCCTTCTGCGAGACGTAGAGGCGGACCTGCACCGGGGTGTCGAGCTTCTGGAGGATGGCACGGGTGCCGTCGGACAGGGTGAACGCCTTGTCGGCGGTGAAATCGAGGCGGAACTTGGCCCGGGTGCCGATGAAGTTCACCGCGACCAGCAGGACAAGCAGCGCCACGACGCCACCGGCCGAATAGAGAACGGTTTCGAGACGTTTGTTTTTCATCGCTGGAAAGGGGTTAGCCCGCGCGCTGGCTGCGCAGCACGACGCCGGTGGTGAAGAGCGAGAATCCGATGACGGAGAGGAAGAACAGCAGGTCGCGGCTGTCGATCACTCCGCGCTGCGCGTTCTGGAAGTGCGTCATCACGCTGAAGGAGCTGACCAGGTTCGCCAGCCAGGCCCCCACGTGGTCCGCCACGAAGCGCGTGGCCGGCTCGTATCCGCTGAGCACCGAGACGAAGCAGAGGCTCAGCGCGGTGACGAAGCTGATGACCTGGTTCCGCGTCATGGCCGAGGTCATGCAGGTGATGGCCAGGTAGGAGCCGGCCATCAGCCAGTTGCCCACGTAGCCGCAGAAGATGACCCCGTTGTCCGGGTTGCCCAGGTAGTTGACCGTGATCCACGCCGGAAAGGTCAGGACGAGCGCGATGAGGATGAAGAGCCAGGAAGCGGCGAACTTGGCCACGATGGCCTGCCAGGCCGTCACCGGCAGGGTCATCACCAGCTCCAGCGTGCCGAGCCGGTGCTCCTCCGACCAGAGCCTCATGCCGATGGCCGGGACGAGGAACAGCATCAGCCAAGGCTGGAACTGGAAGAACACCTCCAGCGAGGCCTGCCCGCGCTCCAGCAGGAACGCATAGAGGAAGGGCAGCCCGGCGGAGAACAGCAGGAAGACCACGAGGACCACGTAGGCCACGGGCGACGAGAAGTAGGCGCCAAGCTCCCGCTTGGCGATCGTCTTGATCGGGGACCAGGAGTTCATTTCGAGGTGTCGGAAAGGGTGAGGGTGCGGAAGACCTCGTCGAGCCGGCCTTCATCGGTGTGCAGCTCTTCGAGCTTCCAGTTTTCGGCCTTGGCCAGCGCGGAGACGGAGGCGGCCAGATCGCCGTTCGCCGCTGCCTTGGTCGGCAGCAGCCGAAACGACGCCTTGCCGGCGGTGGCGCTTTCCAGCGGCACCACCTGCCTGACCAGCGGGAGCGAACCGAGCCTGCCGGTGAGGTTGCCCAGCGCGTCGCCCGCCAGGCGGACGATCACCGTGCCCGCGTTCTCCGAACGGGCCTTGAGCTCGGCCGGGGTGCCGTTGGCCACCACCGTGCCCCGGTCGATGATGATCGCGCGCGTGCAGGCGGCCTCGACCTCTTCGAGGATGTGGGTGGAGAAGATGATCGCCTTGGTCCGGCCCATCTCCTTGATGAGCGAACGGACCTCGTGCTTCTGGTTCGGGTCCAGGCCGTCGGTCGGCTCGTCCATGATCAGCACCTCGGGATCGTGCAGGATGGACTGGGCGAAGCAGAGGCGGTGCTTGTAGCCCTTGGACAGCGTGTCCACGGACTGGTGGACGACGCCCTCCAGGAAGCACTTTTCAATGGCCCGATTCACCGCCTTCTTCCGGTCGTCGCCCGACAGCCCGCGCAGCTCGGCGATGAACTGGAGGAAACCGTGGACCGTCATGTCGGTGTAGGACGGGGCGCTCTCGGGCAGGTAGCCGAAGAGCCGCTTGGCCGCCAAGGGCGCCTCCTGGATGTCGTGGCCGCCGATGCTCACCGTGCCGCTGGTGGGCGGGATGAAGCCGGTGATCATGCGCATGGTGGTGGATTTCCCCGCCCCGTTGGGGCCGAGAAAGCCGAGCACCTCGCCCTTTTCCACCGTGAACGAAAGGCTGTTCACGGCCCTCTTCGGACCAAACGCCTTGGTCAGGTTCTGGACTCGGATCATGTGTGCAGGTTTGGAGCCGTTTTCTACAACCCCTGTCAAGGGGCGCGACCTTACCGACAACGGGTTGGAACGCGCGTTCAAAATTTTTCCGCCCCGATCGCCCCGGTTCCCCCCGAAATATCCACCACTGATTTCCCCTGCTGGACCGCCTCCCCTCCCGGCATCCGCCCGATCCATCCGCGTGACTCATCGTCTTCAACGGAGCAACGGATCGCTAAAGCCCCGACTGGCAACCGCCGATGCTTGGGGCAACCGCGCGGGTCCTCTCCCGCCGCCACTTCACGGGCGGCCCCGGACCGGCGCGAAAAATAAAAAAGCACAACGCACCCATGAACCGCACACATACGACCGCGCTCGCAGGACTGGCCCTTCTCTCCGGGCTGAACGCCCAAGCCTGGGATCTCAAGCTCTCCGAGAACCACGTGATCCAGTTCCACGGCTTCGC
>CAMLMI010000425.1 GCA_946480965.1 uncultured Verrucomicrobiales bacterium
GGTGAAGACCGCGCCAAAGGCGTTGACCCCGGCGGCCACGGTCGGGTCGTTCGGGAGGAAGAAGTGGGTGTCCACCGTGGTCGAGCCGTTGGCGGCGAAGAGCCGGTTGGCGCTGTTGAAGGTGAAGGTCGTGGTGTAGCTCGCGTCGATGTCGCCGAAGAACCGGTTCGGATCGCCCGCCGCCACGTTCTGGCTCAGGAGCAGACCGGACCCGTCGGTGGTGAATTCCGCGCCGCGCCGGGAGACGTTGTTGAAGAAGTTGCCGGGCAGGTTGACGGGCGCGCCGCCGTCCCAGTTGATCTCGCGGCGGCCGTCGGTGAGGACGGTGCCGAGCGGGTTGTTCGCGCCGTTGTTGTTGCCGAGCGCGAGCCGGAAATCTCCGAGCGTCGCGGCGATGTCGGCCGAGGCCGCGCCGGTGGCGCTGAAGAGCGTGGGAGCCGCCTGGGCCGACCACGACAGGGCGGAGGCGACCAGGGCGAGTGAGGGGATAAGTTGGATGGAGGTTTTCGTCTGCATACACCGCCGCAGACGACGGACATGGTGAAAGCATTACAGCCTCGCTCCCGTGCCGGGAAAAACCGGCGGATGGAACTTTTGGTGTAATGCTTCCTTCCACCGGCCCGTCTAGGACAATGTCGGGCGGCGTGTCCGCCGCGACATGGACAACACGGAATCGGGACAATTGATCGCCAGGGTGCGGGGCGGGGATCAGGCCGCGGCGACGCGGCTCGTGGAGCTCCTGCTGCCCGTGGTCCGTCGCATCGTGTGCGCGAACCTGCCACGAGCGGCATCGTCCGACGACCTGTGCCAGGAAGTGTTCATGAAGCTGTTCGCCAAGCTCGACCAATACGCCGGCGTGGTGCCCTTCGAGCACTGGACCGCCCGCATCGCCCTCAACACCTGCCGCGACCATCTCCGCAGCCAGCAGCGTTCGCGCGAGCTGCGCTGGAGCGACCTAGAGGAATCCGAGGCGGCAGTGCTCGAGAATGTTTCCCAGGTGGAGGCTGCCGAGGACGAGACCGACGCGGTCGCGGCCCGGGATTTGGCCGACCGCTTGTTGGAAGGTCTCGGCCCCGAAGACCGGATCATCGTCCGCATGATCGATCTGGAGCAGCATTCCGCCGCCGATGTCCGCGCCGTCACCGGCCTCAGCATCACGAATATCCGCGTGCGCCTTTTCCGCGCCCGTCTCAAGCTGCGCAAGGCAATGAGCCAGTTGCAGCAAACCCGCTCCGCACCATGAAACGCCGCGACGATCCCTGGGCCAATCTGGCCGCCGCCGCCCGCCGCGCTCCCTTGGACCGCGACCGGAGCGACGCGGCCACGGCCATCGTGCCGGCCGTGCTCGCAGCCAAGTCCATGCAGGTGGCTTCGCTCGGCCAACCGAGCCTGAAGACCGTCGTCTTCGCCTGGCTCGCCTCGTGGAAGGTTCTCGTTCCCTTGCTCGTCCTCCTCGCGGGCGGCACCGCCTGGTGGGCCGGTCCGGGCAACTTCGGCCAGCCCACCCTGCCCGAACGCTACGACGGCTGGGCCAAGGACACCGTCCGCCAACTCCGTGCCTGGCTCCCGATGGAATGCGACCAGGCCGGTCAGATCACCGTGCTGATGGACCAGCGGTTGCCGCAGTTGAAAGCCCTTCCCGCGGGCAGCGCCGAAGCGAAAGCGCTTCTGGCCCGCACGCAGGAACAGATCAATGCCCTGCTCTCCGCCGAGCAACGCGCCGCCTTCGCCGCCGAACAGGAACGGCTCCGCGCCAAGTGGCTGCCGCCCGATTGACCCGCGATGATCGGCGATCTTCCAGCACGGTTCCAAGGCCCGCAGCGGCGCGGTTTCACGCTGATCGAGCTGCTCGTCGTCATCGCGATCATCGCCATCCTCGCCGGGATGCTGTTACCGTCGTTGGGACGCGCCAAATCCCGGGGCCAGGGCACGGCGTGTCTGAACAACGTCCGCCAGCTCCAACTCGGCCTCAGCACCTACCTCCAGGATTCCGCCGATCACCTCCCGCCCAACGACACCGATCCGGGCAACGCCGCCGCGCCCTCGGAAAATTCCTGGGACGCGAACAACGTCCAGGTCTGGTTCCCGGGCTACGAAACAGCGCTCAGGACCAGCCCGCTCTTTCCCTACGCCCAAGCCAACGCCGCGTGGCGCTGCCCCGCCAGCCAGGCCTTCGTCCGCGACGCCAATGGCGCGAACGTCCCGCACTACCGCAGCTATTCCCTCTCCGCTTGGCTGAACTGCAACGCCCTCACCAAGTCGATCCGAGGCGCCGCACCCATGTCGGAAACCGTCCTGACCAAAGCCTCCTCCATCCCCCGCCCCGCCAGCACTGCCGCCTGGGTGGATGAGAACGCCGTCAGCATCGACAACAGCTCCTTTGGCATCCGGCCCGACGACGAGGCCAAGTGGCTCTGGCATCTCCCCGCCAGCCGACATGGCGATTCCGCTGCCCTCTCCTTCATGGATGGCCACGCTGAACTCTGGCGCTGGACCGGCCCCACCATCCGCGCCATCACCAAGGCCGAGTTCAACGCCGACGACACCCGGCAACAGCGGCCCAATCCCGTGGCCAATCCCACCACCGCCCTGCCCACCCCGGCCAACGACCCCGACCGCCTGCGCCTCGTCGGGGCCACGGCGGAGTAGGTCGGCACCGCTCTTAACTGGAGCGAGGACGGTGTCACCCACAAGGCCGCGTCCACCTCACTCCCCCGGCCACTCGGGCAAACTGTCGAGGAACGGCTTCCCGGCTCCTTTCAGCCAGACATGACCGCCGCTCACCTTGCGGGGCATCAGCAGATGGCCCCGGATGAATCCCACCACTGCGGAAACAACCGCGAGAACAATTCCGATCACCAGCCCAGCCCATCCTAGGAAAATCGCAATCAAGGCAGTTACGAAACCAATTACCATAACGACTCCGAGATCGGATCTTCGTTTGCCATGCTCTTGGCAAAGGCAAATTCCTACCCGAATCCGTCGGCTGTAGATCCACGAAACCACACCGTTCAAAATCGCCGCCAAAACAAAAAACTCCACGGCGAACCCGCCATCCCTTCGCCCCGAAATCACGACTCCAAGAAAATAAACTACGGCTGCTGCACCAAAGACAACGCCGCCAATCGCAACGGAAGGACTCCATGAATGCTGCAAAAGCTTCGTCTTGCCCTCGACCGGACGATTGCACTGCACGCACCGCTTGGGCAGCTCGCTGACCAGCGGGGTCACGACAAAATTGGCTTCGCGCCAAGCCTTGCACGGATCGGCTCCCAGCAAGCCCTCCTGGAGTTTTTGCAGCACGAATGCCTTGCACCCGGCACAAGTCGCCCGCCCACCGATCCGGATCAATTCATCGGCCGGAAACAACGCCTCACACTCATGGCATCTGGAGCGTGGATCGGCTGGCGCGTCGTAGCGCGGCGGGCCCTCCAGGGGTTTCGAGCGGATGGTCGACAACGGAGCCCAATCCTCCATCCCCCGGCACCAGACCAGCGTCTCCGGCGTGATCTCGCCCGTCGCGAGCCGCTGCTCCAGCGACGATTCCGACAGCGGCCCGATCCGCTCCCCGTCTTTGGCGT
>CAMLMI010000426.1 GCA_946480965.1 uncultured Verrucomicrobiales bacterium
GTGGCGACTTCGGCATAGAGCCCGTCCGGAAGGCCGTTGGTGGAGACGGCGGCTTGGAGTTGGACGGCGGCCAGCAGGGTGAACGGGGCGAACATCCTTCTCATGCCGGCAGGTTGTCCGGATCGCGCGACGCGCTCAAGCGCGGCGTTGCCCCGAAGTGATCCCCGAAATGCACCGGCGGTGGTTTCATCCGAATCAACGCCGTGAAGCAGCGGAAGAAACGCTCTTTCGCTCCTCGGGAGCTTTCTTCCGACTGATCTGTCCGCCCAGAGCTCACGCTGTGGGCTACCATCTGTCGCACCTCCGGTGCTTGAGGAAACAAACACCGGGAACCGCCTGCTACCCTTCCCTCCGGTCCAGGCAGTGGCGGACGATCTCGGCCAGCTTGCGCGGGTGGTAGGGCTTTTGCAGGAAGTTGTGGCCTTCGTTCAGCGTCCAGCCCCTGGCGGCGAAGTCGGGGCTGTAGCCGCTGGTGTAGATCACGCGGAGCAGCGGGTTCTCCTCGTGCAGCCGGATGGCAAGGTCGCGGCCGGTCATGCCGTCGGGCATGATGATGTCGGTCAGCACGAGGTCGATGCGGTCGCCTTCGGCCTCCCAGACCTGGAGGGCGTCGCGGCCGGAGACGGCGGTGAGCACGGTGTAGCCGCAGCGCTGGAGCAGGTTCCGCGCGAGCACGCGCACGGCGTCCTCGTCCTCGACCACGAGGATGGTTTCGTTCCCCTGCGGCAACGGACTGTTCATCACCTGGGAGCGTTCCACGGCCACCGTCTTCCTCACCGCCGGGAGGTGGACATGGAAGCAGGTGCCCCGGCCCACGGTGCTCTCCACGTCGATCCAGCCGCCATGCTGCTGGACGATGCCATAGACGGTGGCGAGGCCGAGGCCGGTGCCCTTGCCGGCTTCCTTGGTGGTGAAGAAGGGCTCGAAGATGCGCGGGACGATCTCGGGCGGAATCCCGCCGCCGGTGTCGCTCACGCTCAGGCGGACGAACGTGCCGGCCGAAGCTCCGGGACGGCCGACGGCGTCCTTCGCGGTCAGGACCGCCTCGTCGGTGGAGAGCAGGAGGCGGCCGCCGGTGGGCATGGCGTCGCGGGCATTGACCACGAGGTTCAGGATGATCTGCTCCATCATGCCCGCGTCGGCGTGGACGTAGGGCAGTCCGGCGGCGCAGTCGGAGTGGAGCTGCACGTCCTCGCCGACGATGCGTTTGAGCATCTTCAGCAGGTTCACCACGACCTCGTTGAGGTCGAGGTCCGCCGGCTGCATGGCCTGTTTGCGGCTGAAGAGCAGGAGCTGGCGGGTGAGGCTGGCGGCTCGTTCGGCGGCCTCGGCGATCTGGGTGGCGAACGACGCGCTGTTCTCGGGCGAATTGTCCTCCAGCAAGAGGAGCGAGGCGTTGCCCTGGATGATGGTGAGGATGTTGTTGAAGTCGTGCGCGACACCGCCGGCGAGCTGGCCGATGGCCTCCATCTTCTGCGACTGGCGGAGCTGTTCCTCGAGGCGCTCGCGGGCCTTCTCGGCGGCGACCCGCTCGGAGACGTCCACCAGCATGCCCTCGAAGCGCTCGCGCCCCTCGGCGTCGCGCGCCAGCCAGGCGTTGATCGAGACCCAGATGGGAGAGCCGTCCCGGCGGCGCATCTCCAGCTCCATCTGGCTGATGACCCCCTTGTCGCGGAGCTGGCGGATGGCTTCCCGGCGCTGCTCGGGATGGGCGTAGAGGCGGGCGGCCACGTCCTTGATCTCGGCGACGGCCTGCTCGGGCGAATCGTAGCCGAAGATCCGGGCCAGCGCGGGATTGGCCGCGAGCAGCGCGCCGTCCGGGCTGGTCTGGAAGATGCCCTCGACCGCGTTCTCGAAGATGCCGCGATAGCGCGCCTCCGCCCGGCGCAGCGCGGCCTGCATCTGGTGGCGTTCACGACGCATCTCCGCCTGGTGGAGGGCCTGCGCAACGGCCTGGCCGAGGCGGGTCAGAGCGCCTTTGAGCAGGTAGTCGGAAGCGCCCTGCTTGATGGCGGCCACGGCGGTTTCTTCGCCGATGGTGCCGGAGACCACGATGAAGGGCAGGTCCAGCCCGTGTTCCTGGACCAGTTCCAAGGCGCGCAATCCCTGGAACGAAGGCAGATCGTAGTCCGAAAGGATGAGCTGGAGATCGGCCGACAGCGCGGCGAGGAAGTCCTCCTCCGTGTCCACCCGGCGGAAGTCCGGCTCGTAGCCGGCGCGGCGCAGCTCGCGCAGCACGAGCTCGGCGTCCAGCGGGTCGTCCTCGACCAGCAGCAGCTTCAACGGGCTGGGGGTCCTGGATTTCATCGGCCCGGTTTGGAGGACTGGTTGAGCACGAGCCAATACAGGCCGAGATCCTGCACGGCGGCGACGAAGCGATCGAAGTTCACGGGCTTCACGATGTAGCTGTTCACCCCGAGCTGGTAGCTCTCGACCAGGTCGCTCTGTTCCTTGGACGAGGTGAGCACGACCACGGGGACGGAGCGCGTGCGGGGATCGGCCTTGATGCGGTGGAGCACCTCCAGCCCGTCCACCTTGGGCAGCTTCAGGTCCAGCAGGATCACGCGGGGCACGTCCTCGATGCGGCGCGCGGCGTGCGGTCCCTGGCAGAAGACGAAGTCCAGCGCCTCCTCGCCGTCGCGCGCGACCTCGATGCGGTTGGCCAGCTTCGCCTTCTTGAAGGCGCGCAGGGCGAGCTCGAGGTCCTGGGGATTGTCCTCCACGAGGAGGATTTCGATTTGGCCGGAGTTGCTCATGGGTTTGCGGTGTCGGCGATGGAGAAGCTGAAGGTGGCGCCCTGGCCCGGCTCGCCGTGGGCCCGGACGGCGCCGCCGTGCCGCGCGACGATGCGCTGCACGATGGCCAGGCCCACGCCCGTGCCCTCGAAGTCCTCCGCGCGGTGCAGGCGCTGGAAGACGCGGAAGAGCTTGTGCGCATAGCGCATGTCGAAGCCCGTGCCGTTGTCCCGCACGTAGTAGAGCCGCAGGCCGTCCGCGTCGCAGCAGCCCACCTCGACGATGGCCGGATCGCGCAGGCGGGAGTATTTGAGCGCGTTGGAGAGCAGGTTGGTCCAGACCTGCCGCAGCAGCGAGGGGTCGCCCTGGCACTCGGGCAGCGAGCCGAGGCGGAAGTCCACGTTGCGGTCCCGGTGCATGAGCGCGAGCCCGTCGTAGGCCTCCATCACCAGCGCCCCCATGTCCGTGCGCCGCTTGGCCAGCGGCTGGCGGCTCAACCGGGAGAAGGCCAGCAGGTCGTCGATCAATTCCCCCATGCGCTGCGCGCTGTCGCGGATGGTGGCGAGCTGGCGCCGTCCGTCTTCGGGCAACAGATCCGCATGGTCCTCCAGCACCGCCTGGGAAAAGCCGTCCACCGCCCGCAGCGGCGCGCGCAGGTCGTGCGAGACGGAGTAGCTGAAGGCCTCGAGCTCGCGGTTGGCCGCCTCCAGCTCCTCCGTCCGCCGGGCCACGCGCTGCTCCAGGTCGGCGTTGAGGCGGCGGATCTCCTCCTCCACGCGGACGCGCGGCGTGATGTCGTTCATGTGCACGATGGCCACCACGGGATTGCCCGAGCCGTCCCGCGC
>CAMLMI010000427.1 GCA_946480965.1 uncultured Verrucomicrobiales bacterium
AATCCGGTCCGACCCGCCCAAAGGAGGCCGACGATGTCGCGGTCCGTTGAGAAAGCGGACGCTTGGTGGAGAAATGCTCTGAAGCCAAGGCTCGGATTGCCGATTGCTCCCGGCGGAACTATTCTCGGAACACATTCATGATCGGAGATCGCGCATACATGAGGGAATCCGGCGGCCGGCTGCCGCTTTCGGCCACGGCCAAGCTGATGATCGTGCTGGTCGTGGTGTTCGTGCTGCAAAGCATCGACGACGTGTATGGGCAGACCGGTTGGCAGGCGAAGTTGGCTCTGTCGGCGGACTGTTTCGGCAAGGGCCATCTCTGGCAGCTGTTCACCTTCCAGTTTCTGCACGGCGGCATCTGGCACCTGGCCGGCAATCTCCTGGGTCTTTGGTTCTTCGGGCGCTTTGTGGAGAACGTCCTCGGGGTGTCCCGCTATCTGACCGCGTATTTCGGCGGCGGCGTGGTGGGCGGAATCCTCCAGGGCATCCTGCAGCTCGCCTTCACCCAGCACTTCGGCTTCTACACGGTGGGGGCCTCGGCCGGTGTCCTGACCGTTTTCGCCATCTTCGCCCGGTTGGAAGCCGACGGCGAAATCCGCATGTATGGCATCTTGCCGATCAAGGCGGGCGTCCTGCTCTGGATTTCGTTGGCGGTGGCGGCGTTCTTCACCCTGGTGCCCTCGCACCGTGGCGGCGGCGCGGCCCATGCGGCGCATCTCGGCGGCCTGCTCTCGGGCATTCTCTGGGTGCGGGCCGGATGGCACCGGGATTTCGTGCCGTTGCCTTGGCAGGAATGGCTCTCGCGTCTGCGTCGCCCGCGAGCGGCATCCAAGGCCCCGGCCAAGTCCTCGCCGCGGCTGACCGTGGTGAAGCCGCCGCCGAAGCCCGCCGTTCCCGAAAAGGAGGCCGACTTCATGGCCCAGGAGATTGATCCCATCCTCGACAAGATCTCCGCCCACGGCATCCAGAGCCTGACCGAGCGCGAGCGCAAGGCGCTCGAAGCCGCCCGCAGCAAGATGGCGAAGCGCTGACCGGTCTCCGGCGGGGAGGACGGTTGTGGGTGGCCTTTCCGAAGGGAAAAAAGGGCCAATGATGGAGCAGTTTTTGGGGTGCTTGCGCGTCCGGAAAATTCTGCGAGCTTGCGCCCAGTTGGAACCTCTCAACCCTCCCGAGACGCCATGCCTGACCAAGCCCAACGAACCCGTCCCGCAACTCCCGGCCCCGGCGGCGGAGGCGGCGATGGACCTTCCGCTCCCAAGGTGGACAAGCCCAACACCGACGAGCTGCTCAAACGCATGAGGAAGGTCGATCCCGACCAGGCCAAACGCTACCGCCAACGCACCGGCCAATGACCCAGCCCATCGCGGGGGATTTCCTCTCCCTACTTGCCGGGAACCGCCTGGTGCCGTTCCGCCCGGATGCGGTGGCCAGCGCCGAGGGCTTCGTGCCCACGCAGGCGACGACCGTCTTCGCCTTCCACTGCGCGGAGGGCGTGCTGATGGCCGGGGATCGCCGAGCCACCGCCGGCAACCAGATCGTGACCGACCGCGTGGACAAGGTGCTGGAGATCGACGCCACGTCGCTCCTCGCCATCGCGGGTGTGCCGGCCACGGCCTTCGAGATGGCGCGGGTGATGCAGACTTCGTTCGAGTATTACCGTCGCAGCCAGCTCCAGCCGCTCAGCCTTCCGGCCAAGGTCCGCGCCTTGGCCCGGCTGCTCCGCGACAATCTCCCCATGACGCTTCAGGGCGTCGGCATTGTGGCCCCGCTCTTCGCCGGGGTGGACGCGACGGTTTCGCCCGCACAACCGCAGATCTACTTCTACGATCCGCTCGGCGCACAGTTCCAAGCGGTCGGCTATGCGGCGTCCGGCTCTGGTTCCGGCTCGATCCGCAGCATCCTCAGCTTCCAGGAACGACATGGAGAGCCGCGTCCGTCGGAGATGAAGCTGCGCGAGGCCGTGCGCTTCGCTCTCCGGCTTCTGATGACCGCATCGGAGTTCGACTCCGCCACGGGCGGCGTGAATCCGGCGGCGAACAGCTACGCCACGCTCAAGCTCCTCCGGCCCGACGGCGTGGAGACCATCGACGAGGCGCGGCAGAAGGAATGGCTGCAATGAAACGAGGCGGAAACATCCAACATGCTACGCCCAACTCCCGACATCCAGGGACGTGGCAAAGTTGGCGCGCCCGAACCTCGGCGCTTGGGCGTTCCATGTTGAGCCTTGGATGTTCGATGTTTCCCCTTCTCCAACCATGACCGAGGAACCCTATCGTTGGCTCGAAGCCGTCGCGAACCGCCGCGACTATGTCCGCGAGCAGTTGAAGGACGGCTCGCCCGTTTTCGCCGCCAGCCTGGACGATGGCGTCCTGTTGCTCGGCGTCGGCAGCGGACAATCGAAGGTCTTCGAGCTCTTCGACCGCCACGCCTTGGCCGGCCTGGGCCATCCGGCCGACATCGAGAAGATCCGCCAGGCGGCCATCGACGCCGCGCATCTGGAAGCCTTCACCCGCGCGCCGGAAGACGTGAGCCTGCGCCGTCTCGTCGGCTTTGGTCTGGGACCGCAGTTGAAGACCGCCTTCGAGCAGATCTTCTCCGCTCCGTTCCTGATCGAGCTGATCCTCGCGGAGCTCGGCGATGCGCCCGGGCGCGATCTTCTCTTTCGCCTCCGTCACGATGGCACTTTCCATTCCCGGCATGGCGGCGTGCTGGTGGCGAGCAGCCAGCCCGGTGCCGAGGCAGAGGCGACAGCGTTCCTCGAAACTCAGATCACGTCTGCGAGTTCACGCGCCGACGCGGCGGCGCGGATGCTCGAAGCGTGGTGGTGCCTGCGCCACGGCAAGACGCCCGGAGCGGACGGGCCCGCGGCGGAGGAACGTGCGGCCGGTTGGCGCGAAGACGCGAAGGACCGGGAGATCGAGGTGGGGTGGCTCGCGCGGAAATCGTCGCGCCGGGCCCGCTACGAACCGCTGACGCGCGCGGCCCTGGGACTCTAGGAGAAGAAGCCATGAACCGGATCGTCGGCCTCGAAACGGAATACGGTTGTCTGGCCAACGATCCGGCCGGAGTGCCCGGTGTCGTCACCCGTGTGCGCGACTGGATCTTCGCCCAGCAGCGCTACGGCCTCATCGACATCCACCAGCGCGACTGGGACGAACCGGCGGGCAACGGCGGCTTCCTCTTCAACGGCGGGCGCGCCTACGTGGACATGGGCCATCTGGAATACTGCACGCCGGAATGCCTCTCCCTCGTCGATCTCCTGCGCTACGACCGGGCCGGAGACGCGATGCTGGTCCAGGCCACGAAGGCGCTCGGGCTCGATCCGAACGTCGCCTTCATCCGGAACAACATCGACCACTACTCCGGCGCGACCTTCGGCTGCCATGAGAACTACCTGGTGCGCCGTTCCGCGCCGTTGACCGAGGAAAACGTCCTCTCGCTCCTCGCCTTCCTCACCGTGCGCGTGCTCTACGCCGGAGCGGGCAGGGTCGGTTCCACCCACGCCTCCGAGATGCGCGGCGATCTGACGCGGCCGGCCGAGCAGAACCTTTTCCAGATCAGCCAGCGTGCGGACTACATC
>CAMLMI010000428.1 GCA_946480965.1 uncultured Verrucomicrobiales bacterium
CTGAGCGCGCCGATGATGACGGACTTGCCCGCGCCGGTTTCGCCGGTGATGGCGTTGTAGCCCGGGCGCAGCTCCAGCGTCAGGTCCGCGACGAGGGCGAGGTTCTTGATGCGAAGCGTGGTGAGCATCGGCGACGGCGGAGTGTTGGCGTGCCCGGAACGGGATTCAAGTGGGGGAACGTGCCCTCGTCAGAAAGCTTTCAGCCTACGGCGTTGTCGGCCGCTCCGGCCGGATCACCTTGGGATCGACGAAAAACTCAAACCGAAGGGGATTACCGGCGGCGAACTCGATGGCAACCGGCCGGGTTCCATTCGGAGTGATGACAGGTCCTTCCAATGAAAATGTCGGACCATTAGATGAGAGCGAGGTAACCAGATGACGGTTGGTGATGGTGGTCTTGCCGCCTTGGTCATCGAATACGGTGGCGATCAGGCCGGCGGAATCCTGGAGTCCTTTCACATCAATCCGGAGAAACGGGGCGGGAGTGATCCAAGGTTTTGCGGACTGGTCGGAATTCAGGGGCTTGAGCCGGAAGGACTGATCTCGGACCGCTTGTTTGACGGCTTCGGGATCGATTGATCCGATCCCGCCAAACACACCCACAATTGTGACGCCAACCGAGGGAACAGCGGAACGAACCACGACGAACTCTCCGGCCGACGGAAGATTCAGATTGGTGGCCACCGCGCGCTCCGTATCGTCGAAATCAGTCCGGCGAACCCTATGCATGCTGGCGGACAGCTTCCAGGCGGGTTCCGCCGGAGATAACGGGGAGATGCCTTCAGTCTCGAACGCAGGAACCCACAATCCCGGAAACGGGCAGGCATTGCCGGTGGCATCCGAGACGGAATCGACCCGAATCACCGCCCCGTTCCAAAAGGCGTTCGTTGTCTCGACCGACCACTGCGGATTGAGCAAGTAGTTGCCCGGGAACGAAACTCCGGGAGAGACGGCTTCGAGACTCAAGACAACTGGGCCGTTCGTTTCACGGATCGGGAGCGGACTGGGCGACCATTCGCGAAACGATTCTGCCAGCGGATTGTCCACTTCCAAAGTTCCCAGCGCCGTCCCAAAGCGGTCGGTCAGATGGATGCGAAAGCGACGCTCTCGTCTCGGAAAATCGCTAGCTACCAAGGAGTGGAGGCTTCCGCTTTGACCATCCGACCGCACGTTGAGGTAACATGGCGGAAACCGAAATCCCGAGGAGTCCTCTGCGACAAACAAGAGCGGATTCGGCAGCCGGGGCGTGCTGTTCGCCGGACCCTTGACCAAGAGCTGGATCGAGATGGAGTTGCTCCAGCCAAAGGGCATCGCGTCCACCGACCACGCCTCGGGGATCCAACCCTGGGCAATGGCAGGGAGGTATCGCCTTCCCATCTTGTAGATCCATCGCTCGGTCGTGAACGGCTGGCTGGCTCGGACCGCGGCCAAATATCGCACCTCGGTTCCGTTCGACAGGGTGATTTCAGACGACGGACGCACTGCCGTCCAAACCACTACTGCCGAAACGATCACCACGGCCAGCCCAACGAGCGATTTCGCCAGTTGCTTCATGGAATCCCCTTTTCCCCAGACCTCGGTTACTTCGCTCAGAACTTCGTCAGCTTCTCCAGCTCCGCCACGCGCTTCTCGATGTCGCCGCGCGTCGCCGCCGTGGTCTTCTTCAGCCCGAAGCCTTCGCAGCAGAACGACGCCGTCACGCTGCCATAGACCATCGCCTTGCGGATGTTCTGGTCGATGCTGCCCTTGGCGGTGGAGAGGTAGCCCATCATGCCGCCCACGAAGCTGTCGCCCGCGCCGGTCGGGTCCACGACCTTGTGCAGCGGGTAGGCGGGGCAGATGAAGAAGCCCTTGGGCGACGACAGGATCGAGCCGTGGGAACCTTTCTTGATGATGACGTATTTGGGCCCCATGCGGTGGATCTTCTTCAGCGCGGCGAAAACGTTGTCCTCCTGGGTGAGCTGGTGCGCCTCGCTGTCGTTCAGCACGAAGCCGTCCACGCGCTTGATGAGGCGCACGAGGTCGTCGAGGGCGATGTTCAGCCAGAGGTCCATGGTGTCGGCCACGACGAACTTGGGCTTGTTCATCTGGTCGAGCACGTGGTGCTGGAGCGAGGGGCCGATGTTGGCGAGGAGCACGTAGGGGCTCTTCTTGTAGTTCTGCGGGAGGTGCGGGGTGAACTTCTCGAACACGCCGAGCTCGGTGGTGAGCGTGCGGCGGTTGTTCATGTTCACCTCGTATTCACCGGCCCAATGGAAGGTCTTGCCCGCCTCGACCTGGAGGCCTTCGAGGTCGATGCCGTGCTTCTCATAGAGGGCGCGGTATTTCTTGGGGAAGTCGTCGCCGACCACGCCGACCATCTTGACCGGGGCGAAGAAGCTGGCCGCGACGGCCGCATGACTGGCGGAGCCGCCGAGCAGCTTCGGGTTCTCGGACTTGGGGGTCTTGATGGAGTCGAGGGCGGTGGAACCGACGATGAGGACGCTCATGAATTTGCTATTTGCGATTGGTGATGGCCGATTTGAACGGGCGGGAAGGTAGCGGGTCTCCGGAGCGCGAGGCAAACGGGGAGTTCGCCCGACCGGTTCGAATCAAAGGATGATCCGGTAGAGCGTGTAGCCGAAGCTGCCCAGAAACGTCAGCGCGGCTAGGAACTTGGGGACTATGGAGAATGGTTCCAGCCTCGGGTGGAGTCCCCAGAACCAGTGCCCGTGGATGAACACACCTACCGCGATGTAGGCGAAGGCCATCGAGGTGGCGGACGCCCCGGTCAGATCGAGAGCGGAGCCCTTGCCGAAGAACTTCGCGTGCCCGGTCCACCAGCACCTCAGGCCGTAGAGGAAGGGAATCGCCGGGAACCCGAATCCCACCAGCCACATCTTGAGCCGCCCGCCCGACGGGGAGTGCGCGAAGTCCTCCGCGTCGTCGAACGCGGTCCGATGGTCCCGATTGGTCCAGAATCCCATGCCCAGGAAAGCTCCCGCCCGGGACGTTCGCAGCCCATTACAACCTCTTGATCGCTTCCCACTCTGGTTTCTGCGCGGTGGTCTGATCGCCCCATCGCAGACCGCTAGGCAGCGGATCGCAGGCGTATTCCAGATGGAGCACACGGCGATGGCCGGGACGGACCGAGGCGGACGAAGCGTGCAGGAGCAACGGCCGCATCATCAGGACTCCGCCAGCGGGCACTTCGCAGACCGTTTCCGGAACGCGCTTCCGCCAGTCTGCGATCTGTTCCGCCGAGAGTTTCCCGTGGCGATGGCTGCCAGGCAGGACGCGCAGCGCGCCATTCTCCGCCGGGCAATCGTCGAGATGCAGCCGCAGCGTGACCATGCGCTCCAGCAACCAGACCGGTGCGTGGACGTGCGGCTCATCGTCCTTCACCGACCAAGGACCGAAGCCATCGACCTCGCGCCGTTCCGCCACAGCGATGGCGAGGTCCTGGTGCCACGGCACCTTCCAGTTCGCGCCCGTCGTCTTGTCGAAGAGGATGGCGCGGACGGGAAAGACCGGAGCTGGCAACGCGGTCTCGGCCAAGGAGCGGAAGGCGACGGACAGGGCCAATTCACGGA
>CAMLMI010000429.1 GCA_946480965.1 uncultured Verrucomicrobiales bacterium
GCTGACGAACTCCAACCACGTCGTCACGCTCCGCGTCGCGCCCGACTACCTCGCTGTCGGCTCCGACGCCGATGCGCTGCGTCTCCCGCTGACGCCGCTGACCGCCCAGCAAGTCGCTGATCGTCTCGATTGCTCGCTTCCTACGCCGAAGATCGTCGATGCCATCTACGCCGCCGCGACCGTGAAGCTGGCTCCGATCCCAATCCCTCCCAGCCAAGCAATGACGACCGTCCCGGTCTTCGCCGAACACCATCGCCTCATCGCCGACCAGATAGCCGACGAGGGGAAGACGCTCCCATCCGGCTCCATCGTCGCCGGACATAAGAAGGACATCGTCGTCACCGCGCGCTTGGCCACGACTGCGGGCAAGGTCGCGATCTACGGCTGGCATCGCACGAACGGGGTCCTGATCCAGCCGCTCTACTTGGGCCATTCCGACCGCTACGCGGACTACAGCCACGGCGTCCGGCTCGTGGCCAACACCGTGACCGTGGACGGCACGAACACGACCTTGGCCCGTGCGTTGGCCGATCCTGCGCTCGCTCCGCTGCTCAGCCACGAAGGCGTCGTGGAAACTCCGCGCTACACGGTGCCAACGCCAACCCCACCCCGCATCGAGTTCGTGGCCACGACGAACTTCGGCGAACGCATCGCCGACTTCATGCTGGAACCCGAGGTGAAGGTCCGCCTCAATGTGCCGCCGCCGGAATCGTTCCACGCTGATCGCCCCGTCCTGCTGGTGCTCTACGCGCTGCCGAACGGCAACACCATTCCCTGGACCCTTGGCAAGCGGCTGGCTCCCGGCGATGACTGGCGTTTCGGCATCCAGCACGTGGCCGCGCAGACGCGTTTCCTGCGCGACCGACTCACGAACCACACCGTCGTGCTCGCTTGCTTGGAATCAGGACCGAAGAGCTGGCCCGCGTGGCGACGCCAGCACGGCGACGCGGCGATTCCCCGCATCATCGAAGCGATCCGCGCGCCCTTCGCGACGAACCGCGTCGAGATCGTGCTCACGGGCCACAGCGGCGGCGGGAGCTTCACTTTCGGCTATCTGAACACGCAGGAACGACTGCCGGCTGAAGTGATCCGCATCGCGTTTCTCGACAGCAACTACGGCTACGACGCCACCAAGGGCCATCGCGTCAAGCTGGCGGAATGGCTCCGCGCCTCGGACCGAAACCGGCTCGTCGTCCTTGCCTACGACGACGCCAACGCCCTGCTCGACGGCAAGCCGTTCGTCAGCGCGAGCGGCGGCACCTGGGGCCGCAGCGCCGCCATGTTGGAGGATTTCTCGGGATCGTTCGGCTTCACCTCCGCGACCAATGCGGCGGGACTTCGGGCCCATCGGGCTCTCGACGGCCGCGTCGCGTTCTTCCTGAAGGAGAACCCGGAGCGGAAAATCCTCCACACCGTGCAGGTGGAGAAGAACGGGCTGATCCATGCCCTGCTCGTCGGAACGCCCGAGGAGAATGCCGGCTACGAATACTTTGGTCCCCGGGCCTACGAGCGGTGGATCTCGGCCGAGTAGCCCATGGCGCGCCGTATCACGCTTCTCCGGCGACAGGGGACGCTTCAGGCACGCGGGTGCGGTCATGCCACGTCCGGAAAGCGACCCAGAGGCAGACCAAGCCGATGCCCGTCCAGGCGAAGAAGATCAGGCCATCGGCGATGCGGGTGTCGTATTGGAGGATGTCCCAGCGGGCGAGAATGGTGTTCCAGTCGTGGTCGCCGCCCCCGACCAGCGGGAGCTTCAAGGCCCGGGCATCCGCCAGGTAGCGGGCGATGTTCAGGAAATTCTCGAAGAACCAGACGGCTGAGGCCGCCAAGGCCCGCACCTGTCCACGCTTCCAGAAACGGACGATGAGAAAGGCCGGAAAGAAGAGCTGCCCGACGGTGCCGCCGTAGGGTTCCAGCCTTTGGCTGAAGAGTCCGGTCAGGGGATGGCCGGCTTCGTGGAACAGCAGGTTGGCATGGTCCAGACCGGGGATGAAGCCGGGTTCGGAAACGAGGACCAAACCCACGAATGCGACGACTCCGGCGAAGAAGCCAGCCAGCCGCTTCGCATCCATCCGTTCCCAAGGTCCGTGCCGCATCACGACTCGCTTATCGGCACGGAGCGGAGGCGAATTGATGGCGGAGGGTCGGCCAAACAAAGAGCGCCAAGTGGATGTGGCATCCATCTTGGCGCTCGCCGGTTTGGCTTCGGAGCAATTGTCGCGTCCTCAGACCTTGGGCAGGGAGCAGGGCAGGCCGTGGGCGTCGGCGATGGCGCGGTGGGTGATGAGGCCGCCCATGACGTTGAGGCCGCCGCGCAGCGCGGGCTGGCGATGGCAGGCTTCGGCGAGGCCGAGGTCGGCGATGAGCTCGACGTAGCGGTGGGTGACGTTGGTCAGGGCCTGGGTCGCGGTGCGGGCGTAGGCTCCGGGCATGTTGGCCACGCAGTAGTGGGTGATGCCTTCCTCGACATAGACGGGATCGTCGTGCGTGGTGGGGCGGGAGGTCTCGGCGCAGCCGCCCTGGTCGATGGCGATGTCCACCATGACGCTGCCGGGGCGCATGTGGCGGAGCATTTCGCGGTTGATGAGCTTGGGGGCTTTCGCGCCCGGCACAAGCACGGCGCCGATGAGGAGATCGACGCGCGGGAGGATGTCAATGAGATGGGCCTCGCTGGAGTAGAGCGTGTGGGCGGTGTGGAGGGTGATGTCGAGGAAGCGCATCCGTTCGACGTCCACTTCGAGGATCGTGACATCGGCTCCGAGGCCCATCGCCATGCGCGCGGCGTTGACGCCGGAGACGCCGCCGCCGAGGACGACGACCTTGCCGGGGAGCACGCCGGGCACGCCGCCGAGGAGGACGCCGCTGCCGCCGTGGTGCTTGGCAAGGAAGTAACCGCCGACGAGCACGCTCATGCGGCCGGCGATCTCGCTCATGGGTTCGAGCAGGGGCAGGCGGCGGTTGACCTCGATGGTCTCATAGGCCAGCGCGGTGCAGCCGCTCTTCATCAAGGCTTCGGTCAAGGTCTTGTTGGCCGCGAGGTGGAGGTAGGTGAAGAGAACTTGGCCCGGCCGGAGCAGCTCGTATTCGGAGGGGAGCGGTTCCTTGACCTTCACGACCATTTCCGCGCGGTCGAAGACGGCCTTGTGCTCGTCCACCATCGTCGCGCCGGCCTGTTCGTAGTCGGCGTCGGGATAGCCCGCGCCGAGGCCGGCACCGCGTTCGACGACGACCTGGTGGCCGCGCTTGATGAGCTGGTAGGCCGCGGACGGGAGGAGCGCGACGCGGTATTCCTTGTTTTTGATCTCTCTGGGAACGCCGATGATCATGGGATTTTTTCGGAGATGTTTTTGGTTTCGGACAAAGGGTGGATACGGATGGCGGGCGGCCCGGCCTACGGCCCGTTTCAGGCGCCTTGACGCACGACGGTGTCGAGGGTGATGGCGGACGCGGTCTCGCGTTCGGCGGCGCGGATGCTCTCCAGACGCCGCCGGACCTCGGGATCGGTCGCGGTGAGCGGGCGCCCCACCTGGGTGCG
>CAMLMI010000430.1 GCA_946480965.1 uncultured Verrucomicrobiales bacterium
GAATTGACCGTGCCGGCCAGCGTGACGATTCCCACCGGCGCGTCATCGGCCACGTTCCCGGTGGCATCGGTGGAAGACGCGATGAACGACGGCAACCAGACTGTGTCCGTCTCGGGGAGCGCGGTGGGCTTCAATCCGGGAACGGCCACGCTCGTGGTCAGCGACGTCGATCTGCCCGACTTGGTGATCGCCTCGATCAACGCGCCGGCCGTGGCCGAGACGGAGGCGTTCGTCAGCCTGGGCTATTTCCTGCGCAACCAAGGGCCGACCGCGATGGCTTCGAATGCCGTGGTGCAGCGCATCTGGTTGGCGACGAACGCGGTGCCCGGTGAGGGCGATCAGTTGCTCGGTTCCTTCACCTACAGCGGCGTGTTGCCCGCCGGAGCACAGGTCGGCCAGAGCTTATCGCTGCGGATGCCGCAAGCGGTCGGCGACTACTGGATTCGCGTGGAGGCGGACACCGGCGACGTCGTGGCGGAAGTGCTGGAGAGCAACAACGCGCTCGTCTCCACCATTCCGTTGCGCATCGAGGCGGCCTACGACGCGGTTGTTTCAACGACGCTGGAAGATGCACCTGCAGGAACGGTCGTGCCGCTGGCCGGAAGGGCCTTCAAGACTCCGGGCGAACAACCCGTGCCGTTCGTTCCGGTCAACATCCATGTGACGGTTCAGGGAACGCGTCGGGTCATCGCGGCGTTGACCGATGCGGACGGGCGGTTCACGGCCGCGTGGACGCCGTTGCCCATGGAGGCCGGTGCCTATGGGATCGCGGCGGCTCATCCGGGCGTGGCCAGTCCCGCGCCCCAGGACGGCTTCCGGCTCTACGGCATGGTCGCGAAGCAGGCACGTCTGGACTTCGGCGTGTCCGAACAAACAGCCACGACGAACCACGTCGTGTTGGAGAATCCCGGCGACGTGGCCTTGAGCGGGCTGTCGGTCTCGGTCACCAACGCGCCGCCGGAATGGGACGTGCGGGCCGAGCTGGTTTCGGACGGATTGCCGGCGCTGGGCACCAATCGCCTGGCCGTCGTGGTGGAGGCACCGGACGCTTCGATTGCCCAGGCGGGTTTCCAAGTGCGGGTGACGAGCGCCGAGGGCGCGGTGTTGACCATTCCAGTTGTCGTGACCTTGGAATCGCTGCGGCCGCGATTGGCGGTCGAGCCGGCGGCCATTGGCGGCGGGATGAAGGTGGGTGCGCAGTCCATCGTGCGCGTGGATCTGGTCAATCGCGGCGCGACCGCGACCGGCCCGGTCTCGGTCGTGCTGCCGGCGGTTCCGTGGTTGTCGCTGGTCTCGGGCGAAACGCTGCCGTCGTTGGCGCCGGGCCAGACGAATTCGGTGACGCTGCGGCTCGCTCCGGGCGCCGATCTGCCGCTGGGCAGCTATCAGGGCATGATTCTCTTCGTGTCGGCGGCGTCCACGGCGACGCTGCCGTTCGAGCTGCGCGCCTTGTCGGAAGCCACGGGCGACTTGCTAGTGTGGGCTTCGGACGAATTCACCTACTACGCGGAAGGCTCCCCGCCCTTGGCCGGGGCCGCCGTCCAGGTGCGCGACGTTCTCGGCGGCCAAGTCGTGACCAATGGCCTCACCGGCACCAACGGGCTTTTCTTCGCGGCGGCGCTGCCCGAGGGCTACTATGACATCGAGGTCACGGCCGACCAACACACCGCCTATCGGGGGACGCATCTGCTGCGGTCGGCCATCACCAACGGCGTCGCGACATTCCTCTCGCGGGAAAGCGTTCGCTACACCTGGTCGGTGGAGCCGACGGAGGTCGAGGACCGTTACCGGATCGTGGTTGAGACCGAATTCGAGGCCAACGTGCCGAAGCCGGTCGTGACAATCGAACCTTCGGTGATCGACCTCGCGGACATGACGGGCGACGAGATGCAGGTCGATCTGCGGATCGAGAACCACGGATTGATCGCGGCCCAGGACTTCGAGCTGCATTTCGATCCGCATCCGCTCTACACCTTCACGCCGCTGGTCTCCAACCTCGGGACATTGCCGGCCAAGAGCCTCTACACGGTGCCGTTATCGATCCGCCGGGTGCCCCAGGGCATCGCGGCGAGGACGCTGTCGGACGTGCGGAAGCAGACGGCGGAGTCGCCGCCGTGTTCCGCCTCGGGCTACGGGATCATGTCGCTGATCTGCGGCGTGTTCGCCAACACCTACTCCACGCCGATCCATTTCCCGAACGCGGGCGACTGTGTCGGGCGTCCGACCGGCATCGGCTACCAACCAGGGGGTGGGGGGGGTGGTGGGGGAGGCGGCGGCTTTGGCGGCGGCGGAGGCGGGGGCGGCATCGGCCACACCGACTTCGTCGGCATCCGGATCGACGGTGCGCTGTGGGTTTCGTCGAGCACGGCCCGGCCCAAGGTCCATCCCGTCGTGCCCGCGCTGGCCGTTCCGGCGCTGTGTGATCCTTGTCTCCAGAATCGCCTGAGCGCAGCGCTGGCCTGTCTCCAGGACTTCCTGCCTAGCCCGCCCCCGGAACTCGACGACTGCGTCGAAGACCTGTTCAACCTGCTGAAGGACGCGCTGTCCGACGGCCCGAGCCGAAGCACCGGATATGGCGGGGCGAAGAACCTCCTGAACTGCACCCAGGCGGGCAAGAAGCTGGCGAAGAAGCTGCCGCTGCTCGGCCCGTTGCTCAACGGCATCAGCTGCGCCGACGGGCTCTGCAACGCCTGCTCCGGGTTGCCCGGACACTCGGGCCTTTGCGGGCTGAATCTCTCGCAGAGCGCGCTCGATGCGCGGTTGCGGCGGAACGTCGCGCTCATGTCGGACCCGGTGCGGTCCCAGACCGACACCGCCCGCACGGCCCTCGCGCGCGATTCGGTGTTGGGGCCGCTCTTCGTCGAGTCCGACCGGTTGCAACGGGTGCTGGACCCGCTGCTCTACTTCTTCGGCAGCGAAGCCTGGCTGCGCGTCACCGACGGCGACGCGTTGGAGCCCGTGCTCGACGCCTTCAACGCCGCGCTCGACGAGACGTCGCCCGGCGGCTTCTACGTCACCGATGCCGAGCGCGCCGCGATGGAAGCCGGCGGTCTGCCTCTGCCGTTGGTGCCGGCCGATGTGGCGGCGCTGGTCGCGCGCTGGAACCGGTCCGCGACGAACTACGACAGCGGCGTGTTTCTCAGCACGCAGACGCCATTGCCCGCGAACGCCGACTTCATCGCGCTCGATCTCTGGGAGAACGCGCTGCGCGGCGCCTACGAGGCGTTCCAGTCGTTCGAGCGGGAAGGCGTGGTTGATCTGACCGGTCCGTGGCGCTCGGCGGTCGAGGATCTGCTGGACGAAGTCCAGGGCGGTTCCAGCGGCGTCTGCGCCAAGGTGCGCCTGCGTCTGGAACAGCAAGCGGTCCTGACCCGCGACGCCTTTCGCGCGACGCTGGAAGTCGAGAACATCACCGGTTCCGCGTTGGAAGACATCTCCGTCGAGCTGACGATCAAGGATTCGCTGGGCGGCGACAGCTTGATGAAGGTCGGTCTGCGCCCGCCGGAACTGTCCGTGCTCTCGGCCATCG
>CAMLMI010000431.1 GCA_946480965.1 uncultured Verrucomicrobiales bacterium
GCTTCGGTGCGGGAGCGGACGTGGAGCTTCTCGTAGATGCGGCGGATGTAGTTCCGCACCGTGTGGATGCTGACGTCGAGCTGGTCGGCGATCTGCTTGTAGCCGAGACCTTCGGCCAGGCCGTTGAGGACCTCGTGTTCGCGTTGGGACAGCTCGGGGAAATCCTCGCCCCGCGCGGCCGGCGCGTGGAAGGACTGCACGACCTTGCGGGCGATGGGCGCGGACATGGGCGAGCCTCCGTCCATCGCTTCGCGGATGGCCTCGGCGAGCTTGGCGGGCGGCATCCGTTTGAGCAGGTAGCCGCTGGCGCCGGCGGCGAGGGCGCGGAAGATCTTCTCCGTGTCCTCGAAGACCGTGAGCATGACGACGAGCATCGCGGGGTTGGCGTTCTTGAGGCGGCGCACGCACTCGATGCCGTCCATGCCGCCGAGGTTGATGTCCATGAGGACGACGTCCGGCGCGTCCTTGGCCAGTCCGGCGAGGGCTTCCCGCGCGTTCGGATACGCGCTGATGCAGCGGAAGCCGCCCGCCTCGTCGAGGTAGCCGGAGATGCTTTCGCGGAGGTCGGCCTGGTCGTCCACGATGGACACGGTGATGGTCTTGCTCATTTTTTGGAATCCGCCGGAGGGTCCAGCGGGATGGAGAGGATGACGGTGGCGCCTTCGCCGGGGCGGCTGCGCAGCAGGCAACGGCCGCCGGTCTTGGCGAGGCGGTCCTGCATGTTGCCGAGGCCGTTGCCGCCGCGCCGGGGGGCGGGATCGTTGCGCACGGCCTCGACGTCGAAGCCCGTGCCGTTGTCCGCCACGACGATCTCGAAGCGGATGTTGCTGATGCTCATGTCCACCTTCACCCGGGTCGCGCCCGAGTGTTTGAGGACGTTGTTCAACGCCTCCTCGAAGGCGAGGAAGAGGTTGTGGCGCGTCTCGGCCGAGAGCGGGTGGTGCGGGATCTGGCGGGGCAGGCGCAGCTCGCACTCGACGGCGGTGTTGGTGAAATACTCGGTGGCGTATTGGCCGAGATAGACGGCGAGGTGCTCCAGCGAATCGTTGCGCGGGTTCACCGCCCAGACGATCTCGTCGAGCGTCTGGAGCAGCTCGCGGGAAGTGACGGCGATGGAGCCGATCTTGCCCGCGAGCGGGTTGGTGTCCGGCACTTCGGCGCGGGCCCGTTCGCTGAGGAAGGAGAGCTTCGTCAGCTTCGAGCCGATCTCGTCGTGCATGTCCTGGGCGATGCGCATCCGCTCGCGTTCCATCGCCTGCTGCTGCTCCAGCAGGGCGAGGCGATGCCGCAGGCGACGGTGGGAAACGATGCGCGCCACGCCGGCCACGCTGCCCGCCGCGAAGAAGACGTAGAGCGAGATGGCCCAGCTGGAACGCCACATGGGCACGGGCACGACGAAGGCGAAGCTCGCCTCCGTGTCGTCCCACACGTCGCCGCCGGCGCTGGTGGCGATGCGCAGCCGGTATTCGCCGTAGGGCAGGCGCGCGTAGTGGACCTTGCGGTCGGTGCCCACGTGGACCCAATCGGGGTCGAATCCTTCGAGCTTGTGGCGGAAGCGCAGCTTCTCCGGCGCGTTGAACCCGAGCGCGGTGAAGTGGACGTCGAGCGAGCCCAGATCCGCGCTCAGCCGCATCGGCTGGCCGTCGGATGCGGCGACGCGCTCGGAGTAGCCGGGACCGGGCCGGGAAAGTTCGCGGCCGTTGACGAGGATCTGTTCGATATAGACCGGCACGCGCTGGCGCTCGTCCGCCCAGTCGGCGGTATTCGCGACCATGAGCCCCTGCGCGGTGGCGAACCACAGGGAGCCGTCCGCCGGAGAGGCGATTCCCGGCCAGCCTTCCGGCACCGGGCCGAGGCCGGGCGCGTCGGCGTCGAACACCGGCTTGAGCGTGAAGCGTTCGGTGGACTCCAGAGCGGCGTCCACCGATTCGCGGCCGATGCGGAGCAGGCCGCGCCGCACGAGGAGCCACAGGTTGCCTTTGGCGTCCTCGACCGCGCCGAGCACGCGGTCGTCCGGCAATCCGTCCCGTGTGGTCCAGCTCCGCAGGTTGCCGCCTTGGAAACAGAGCAAGCCGTCGCCGTCCGTGCCCGCCCAGAGCCTGCCGGAGCGGCCTTCGTGGAGGGAGGTGAAGCGACGTCCCGGACTGCGGCGACGCTCCGGGGAAACGGGCGCTTGGTTCTCGCGCACGCGGAAGAGCTGCCCGCCTTCGAGCGCGGCCCAGAGTCCGCCCTCGCGGGAGGGGGCGAGCGCCGAGATCGCCGGGCCCGGGAGGGCGTTCGTCCCGGGCAGCGAACGCAGGACGCCGCGGTCCACCCGGTGCAGCGCGCCCGCACGGGTGCCGACCCAGACGGTGCCGGCGGTGTCGGTGCAGATCGTCGTCACGGAATCGTCCGACAGTCCGTTGGCCGTGGTGAACTGCACGGCGCGCCCCTCGCGCACGCCGAAAAGGCCGCTGCCCGACGTCCCCGCCCAGACCGTGCCGTCGAAGCCCACGCCGAGAGTGACGACGCGCTCGCGGTCCAGCCGGCCGTCCAGGTCGGAAAACTCCTCGAACCTCCCGCCTTCCCGCACCAGCACGCCGCCCGAATCCAGCGCCACATACACGCGTCCGCCGGAACCGGCCGCGACGCTCGTGGGCACCGCGTCCGACGGCAGCCTCAGCGCGGTGACGGACCGGCGCGTGAGCTGGGTCAAGCCTCCTCCGGCCGTGCCCAGCCAGAGATTCCCCTCGCGATCCTCGGCGATGGCGCGGACATCGGTCGGCGGGTTCAGCTCGTTCATCGAGACGGGCAGGAAGCGGCTGCCATCGAAGCAGAACAGCCCCCGGCCGCTCGTGCCGATCCAAAGCCGTCCGTCGCGCCCTTCGCACAGGCTCCAGATGCGGACCGACGGGGCCTCCGCGCCGCGGAAGTAGTTGAAGCGCTTTTCCTCCGTCAGGTTGATCAGATAGGTGTCGCCGAAGCCCCAGAGATTCCCGCGCCGATCTTCATAGGCACCGAGGAACTCCGGGCTGCGCCCCTGGCTGTCGGTCATGAACTCGTAGGGCTCGATCCGGCCGTCGCGCAGGCGGCTCAAACCGCTGCGGGTCGTGATCCAGACCGTGCCCGAGCGCGCGATGTGGATGCCGGAGACGAAGCCGTCCTGCGGCCCCGTGCCCGTCGCGTAGAAGGAAAAGCGCCCGTCTGTCCGGCGGTTCAGGCCCGCTCGCGTGCCGATCCAGAGCGACTGCGCGACATCCGCCGCGAGGCTCGTGATGCCCTCGTCGGCTAGGCCGTCGGACGTGCCGTAGCGGAGCGTGGCGCCGTTCGTCAGGCAGAAGAGCCCGTCCTGCTGGGTGCCGATCCAGAGGCCGCCGCCGCTTTCGCACAGGGCGGTCACGCGGACGGGACGCGCGGGCGAGACGAGCGGCACCTCGGTGAAGCGGACGCCGTCGAACCGCACCAGCCCCGAGGCCGTGCCGATCCACAGGAACCCGTCGCGCGCCTGGAGAATGGCCGAGACCGAATCGTCGATCAGTCCCTG
>CAMLMI010000432.1 GCA_946480965.1 uncultured Verrucomicrobiales bacterium
CGAGCAGTGAAACGGCTGCAACCCGCCCGCGCCTTGACCTGAGTCAAAGCGTCTTGTCCACGGCAGGCCGATTCTCATGGCACATGAAGACGCTTCCCGCCCTGGCCTCCGACGCCGAAGGCCGCCTGTCGTTGATCGACGACACCGCGTTCCGCGACCACGCCATCGTCAGCCGCACGCTGCTCCAGACGCCGCAGCTCCGCGTGGTGCTGTTCCACTTCGACGCGGGCCAGGAGCTGACCGAGCACACCTCGCCGCATCGCGCCACCGTGCAGGTGCTTTCCGGCGGCTGCGAGTTCCTGCTCGGCCGCGAATGGCACACGCTGAAAGCGGGCGACTTCGTCCACATGCCGCCGGGCCTGCCGCACGCGGTCCGCGCCGCGGAACGGTTCTCCATGCTGCTGACGCTCGCCCCGATCGCGGCGGCCCCGAAAATTGGGGATGACACCTCCTCTCGTGTTGCTACAACCGGAACCACTCCACCAGCACAGGGACACGCTCCGGCGTTCCGGGAACAAGGCCCGACTTCCGTTCAACTCAAACCGCAGAATCCATGAACACCATGAAAGCAAAACCCATCGGCCGTTGGCTTGCCGCGCTCGCAGGGGCGGCGGCGCTCGTCTCCACCCCGCTCTTCGCCGCCGAGGAGGGCGCGCCGGAGCTCAACGACCCGAAGGGCCCGAACGCCAAGGGCCTCGATCCCACCATCCAGGGCGAGGAAGTCGCCGTGCTGACCTTCGCGCCGCACGTCCCGCCGCCGATCAAGCGCAAGCACGCCACCAAGGTCATCGTGAACCTGGAGGTGAAGGAGGTGGTGAAGAAGATCGCCGACGGCGTGGACTACCTCTTCTGGACCTTCGGCGGCGAAGTGCCGGGCAAGTTCATCCGCGTCCGCGAGGGCGATCTCGTCGAGTTCCACCTGGCGAACCATCCGTCGAGCAAGGTTCCCCACAACATCGACCTGCACGCCGTGACCGGTCCCGGCGGCGGCGCGGCCAGCTCCTTCACCGCGCCCGGGCACAAGTCGCAGTTCTCCTTCAAGGCCATCAACCCCGGCCTCTACATCTACCACTGCGCCACCGCGCCCGTCGGCATGCACGTGGCCAACGGCATGTATGGCCTGATCTATGTGGAGCCGAAGGAGGGACTGCCGCCGGTGGACCGGGAGTTCTACGTCGTGCAGGGCGACTTCTACACCGCCGGCCGCTTCGGCGAGGAGGGACTGCAACCCTTCGACCAGGACAAGGCCATCGACGAGAAGCCGACCTACGTGCTCTTCAACGGCTCCGCCGGTTCGCTCGTGGGCGACAACGCGCTCAAGGCCCACGTCGGCGAGAAGGTCCGCATCTTCTTCGGCAACGGCGGTCCGAACCTCATCTCCTCCTTCCACGTCATCGGCGAGATCTTCGACCGCGTCTATGGCGAGGGCGGCGTGAAGGCCAACCAGGAACAGGTGCAGACCACGCTCGTGCCGGCCGGCGGCTCGACCATCGTCGAGTTCGGCCTCGAAGTGCCCGGCACCTACATCCTCGTGGACCATTCGCTCTTCCGCGCGTTCAACAAGGGGGCCATCGGCATGTTGAAGGTGGAAGGGCCGCAGAACCTGCTGACCTACTCGGGCAAGGAAGTGGACGCCGTCTATTTCGGCGACGCCGTGGCCTCGGCCAGCGACGCGGTGGACAAGCTCCAGGCCCAGCGCAAGGAGGCCATCGCGAACGATCCCAAGATCGCGGGCCTGACCAAGGACATCCAGATCGAGAAGGGCAAGCGCGTCTACATGCAGGCCTGCTTCGCCTGCCACCAGGCCAACGGACAGGGCCTGCCCGGCGTCTTCCCGCCCTTGGCCAATTCCGACTACTTGATGGCCGACAAGGAGCGCTCCATCCGCGCCGTGGTGAAGGGCCTGTCCGGCGAGATCACCGTCAACGGCAAGAAATACAACGGCGTGATGCCCCCCGTATCGTTGAGCGAGGAGCAGGTGGCCAATGTGCTCACCTACGTGCGCAACACCTGGGGCAACGCCGGCGACGCCGTCAGCGTCGATGAAGTCCGCCAGGTCAAGGGCGACGTGAGCCACTGAGCGAAAATTCCTCCTCATCCTCCGCGTCCTCGTCTTCGTCCCTCGGGCGAAGACGAGGAACCGAAACCAAAGACAGACACCGATGAACCCAGATCCGAAAGCGACTCGCGCGGATGGCAGCGCCGCAAAGGTAGGGCGAAGGCTCCCGCCGAGCCGCCGGCGGATGAGCGGACTTGCCTGCCCAGCCCCACTGGCAACTCCCCAGCGCTCCGGAGTCGCCAGTGAAGCCCGCTCGTTCGCAGGCGGCCCCGAGGCGGCTCGGCGGGAGCCTTCGCCCTACCTCTTCCGCTCCCCCATCTGTGTTCATCTGTGTCCATCTGTGGTTGCTTCCGTCTTCATCCTGCTCTGCCTCCTATCGTCCACCGCCTTCGCCGAGACCAATCGCGTCCCTATCCCCTCCGGCACCTACCGCCCGCTCTTTCGCGGCCCCGACGATCTGAAGGAAGTCCCCGTCGCCGCCTTCCAGCTCGACGCCCGCCCCGTGACCAACGGCGAGTTCCTCGACTTCGTCCGCGCCCATCCGCGCTGGCAGCGCTCGAAAGTGAAGCGCCTCTTCGCCGACGAGAACTACCTCCGCCACTGGGCCGGCGACCTCGATCTCGGCACCAACGCCGCGGTGAACGCCGACCAGCCCGTCACCTGGACCTCCTGGTTCGCCGCCAAGGCCTTCGCCCAATGGCGCGGCGGCCGCCTGCCCACCACCGCCGAATGGGAACTCGCCGCCAGCGCCGGGTTCACCCGCGCCGACGGCACCAACGACCTCGAACACCGCCGCCTGATCGCCCGCTGGCATGCCACGCCAGCGCCCTCGGTGTTGCCCGCCGCCGGTTCCGGCCGGGCGAACTTCCACGGCGTCCACGACCTGCACGGCCTCGTCTGGGAATGGACCAGCGACTTCAACACCGCGCTCGTGACCGGCGACGCGCGCGGCGACACCGGCATCGAGCGCCAGCTCTTCTGCGGCGCCGGTTCGCAGAACGCGTCCGATCCCTCCGACTTCCCGGCCTACCTGCGTTTCGGGTTCCGCAGCTCGCTCAAGGCCGCCTACACCGTCCACAACCTCGGCTTCCGCTGCGCTTACGACCCGCCGCGCGGCGAGGCCAACCCTGGAGAAAAACCATGAACACCACCGCCGCGCGGAATGACGAAGCCAGAAGGCCAAAGGCCAAAACCTTCGCGCTTCTCTTGGCCTTTGGCCTTCGCGCTTCGTGCTTCGCCGTCGTTCCGTCGTTGGTGCTGTCCGTGAACCTCTTCGCGGCCGACCCGGCGCCTTCAACCCATGACGAAAAACCTCCTTGCTGCCGCAAGGTCGAAGCCTCCGCCCCCACCACTGACAAATCCCTCTACCAGCTCGAATCCGTTTGGACCTCCGACGTCGGCACCGAGACGAAGCTGGAAGTCCTGAAGGGTCGTCCCCAGGTGCTCGCGATGTTCTTC
>CAMLMI010000433.1 GCA_946480965.1 uncultured Verrucomicrobiales bacterium
ACCTCGCTGACCTCGTCGAGGAGAATGGTGCCGCCGTGGGCCAGCTCGAAGCGGCCTTCGCGCTTGTTCAACGCGCCGGTGAACGCGCCCTTCTCGTGGCCGAAGAACTCGCTCTCGATGAGGTTCTCGGGGATGGCGGCGCAGTTGACCTTGATGAAAGGGGCGTTGCAGCGAGGGCTCTGGCGGTAGAGGGCGCGGGCGACGAGCTCCTTGCCCGTGCCGCTCTCGCCCTGGATCAACACGGTGGCCTGGGTGCGCGCGACCTTGGCAATGAGCTGCCGGAGCGTCTCCATCGCGGGGCTGCGGCCGAGCAGCTCGTAGCCGGAATCCTGGTCCTCCTCGTGGATGAGGTAGCGGTTGACCTTGAGGATCTGGCTGAACTCCTCGGCCTTCTTGAGCGTGACCTCGATGTGTTTTTTGGAAAACGGCTTCGGCAGGTAGTCGAAGGCCCCGTTCCTCATGCACTCCACGGCGGACTCGATGGAGCCGAAACCGGTGGTCATCACGACGAGGGGTTTCGTCGGGCGGGTCTGGAGCTCACGCAGGAGATCGGTGCCTTCGCCGTCGGGCAGGCGCACATCGACGAACATCAGATCGAAGGTGTCCTTCGCGAGATATTCCTGGGCCTGGGCGATGGTCTCGGCGGCGGCGACGTCGCAGCGGAGCTCGCGGAGCTGCTGGGCGAGCGCGTTGCGGATGATGATGTCGTCCTCAAGGACGATGACCTTTTCGATCGTCATGCGGGTTCAATGATGTCCCTGGCGCTTGTAGAGGTCCGCCACGAAATGGGGCCGTTGCCGGTTGGCAGAGGGGATTTCCCGGGGCGGGACCAGGCCGCGCCGGAGCAGAGACTGCTCGTTTTCCCGGTCGAGCACGATGATCTTCATCGTGAGGTCCTGCGTCTGGCGCAGCAGCTGGGAGACCTCGGGGAAATCGGCCTTGCGGGCGGCCGGGAGGGAGGTCCAGCCGGTGCGGAGCTCCTTGAGCCGGGCGACGGAGTCCTTGAGCCGGGCGAGCAGGGCCTGCTTTTCGTCGAAGAAGGGTTGGAGGGAGTCGTCGCCGCCCTGACGCAGAGCCTGGCCTTCGCGTTCGACGAGGCGGAGGAGGTCCTGGGCGACGACTTGATGTGCCTTAAGATGTGCCAACAGCTCCCGACAATCCGTCATAAGGATGCCGCAGCATTGCTCACGACACCGGGGGGACGCAACAACTCACGTTCGATGGCGGACTTCTCGATCCATTCGAGGTGGTCCTTGCGCCATTTCGCCATCTCGAGGACCGACTTGAGGCTCGGGCCCATCGTCTCGGGATCGACCGTCTTGGCACCCTCGACGATCTGGTCATAGACGGCGGTGGCCTTGGCGGTCTGCTGGAGGCGTTCGTAGATGAGGCCGGTCTGGTAGAGGACGGGCAGGCGCCAGTCGGGATCGGCGCTGATGGCGGCCATCGCGTTGTAGATCGTGAGCGCGTTCAGGTAGTCGCCGTCCTTGTAGAACTGGTTCGCGAGGTCGTTGCCGGCGCGCTGCCGCCAGTGGGCCCAGCGTTCGGGGTTGGCCTTCTGCTCGGCCTGCTGCTTCTCCAGGAGGGAGAGCACCTGGCGGGTGGCGTCGCCGTTCCGGCCGAGCTCCTTGTAGATGCGGGCGAGGATGAAGCGCACTTCGGGCACTTCCTCCGCGTCGGGATGCTTTTCGAGGAACGATTCGCCCTCGGTGACGGTGTTGGGCTTCCGGTCGAGGGCGGAGAGGCAGCGGATGAGCTTGAAGTGGACGTGGGGGCGGTTCAGCTCGGGCGCCTCCTGCTTGAGCATGCGCTCGTAGAGACGGGCGGCCTCCTCGTAGTTCGCGTCGAGGAAGACGGTGTCCGCGATCTCGGTCTGCGCCTGGAGCACGAGCCGCTTGTAGTAGGCCATCTGGTCGAGCTTCAACTGGAGCGAGCTCGACATGACGAGGTAGAAGCGCGACACGGCCATGCGGTGCGCGCCCATCTCGCGGTAGATGAGGCCCTGGCGGAGATAGACCTCGGGAATCGTCGCGTGGTCCGGGAAGCGGTGGATGTATTGCGAGAGAACCTGGGCCGAGCGGGGCAGGTCGTGCTGCTCCTCGGCCATGAAGGCGATCTCCAGCAGCGCCTGCCGGTGGATGTCCGCCGGGGCGTTCGTGGTGAGCAGGCCCTCTAGCGTGCGCTCGGCCTGTTTGTAGGAAAGGCGCTTCCGCAGGTCGCGGGCGAGGTCCAGGTCCTTCTGGTAGTCCCGCACCGCCTGAATGGCCGCGGGCTTCTCCACGGGGAGAAGGTTCTTCGAGTGGACGGCGGGGCCGTCATCGAGGAACGGCATGGCTTCGGGAACCGCCGCCGGCTCCTTGGCCGGAGGCGGATGCCCAGCGCCGTCGGCCGCCAGGCTCCGGCCAACCGGCGACAACAGGCCGAGCGTGAGCAGGAGCGCGAGCAGGAGCATCGGGTTGGAGCGGGAGGACGGCATCACGGGTCCTTCTGGTAGGTGGCGGAGCTCTTCAGCGGCTCGGTCTGGCTCGCCGGCGGGACGAACCCGACGGGGATGGCCACGGTGCCGCCGCCAGTGCCGGGCGCCTCGGTGAAGAAGCGCAGCAGGACCGAGGGCGGGGCGTATTGGCTGTCCGGAGCCTGGCCCCTCACGAAATCGACGATCGAGTTGCTGATCATCTGGCTGAGCGGCGGTTCGGGCGGCGCGACGGGCCGGGCCGGTTCCGTCGCCGGCTTCGATTCGACCACGGTCACGACGTTGGTGACGGTGACGACGACGGGCACGGGCTCCGGTTCCGGGGCGCGGACCTTGCGGACCGGTTCCTGGAAACGGAGCGGGGCGGGGCCGATCACCGCCAGATAGCCGGGCGATGCGTCCAAGCGGGCGGTCCCGATCCCGGCGATGGCCAGGAGAGCCGCGATGTTGCGTCCTTGCATAGTCATTGTGTCCCCGGGTTCCCTCCGCGCCCGTCCTAGGCGTGGGAGAGTTCCTTGCCGCTGAGCTGGGCAAGGGCTTCCTCGAAGGAACTCGAAAAGCGCCACGAGGCGGTCTCCTCGTATTTGCGGCACTCGGTGCTGACGATCTCGGAGCCCATCATGCGGAGCTTGAGCGAGAGTTCGCCGCAGAGCTGGATCACCTCCAGGCCGAGCTTGATGAGCGAGATGTCGGCGGCCTTGAGCTGGCTGAGGTCGAAGATGACCTTGTCCAGGCCCGCGTCCACGGCCTCGGAGACCTTGGAGCGGAGGTGGACGGACACCTCGTTCGCCGTGTGGGAGGTGAACCCGGCCGGCAGGGTGACGAGGAGCACGCCGTTCTTGTGCTGGAAATACTTGTAGGAGGTGTCGAGCGACAGGGCGCGGGCGATCTTGTTCTTGATGTCGTCCATGTCGAACGGCTTGGTGATGATGCCGGTGAAGCCCATCTGCTGCGCGCGCGCCTGGTCGTCCATCGCGGTCTTCACGCACATGCCGAAGACGGGGACGGACTTGGTCTTGTTGTTCGTCCG
>CAMLMI010000434.1 GCA_946480965.1 uncultured Verrucomicrobiales bacterium
CTGCATACATGCGGTCGCCGGCGACGGGCGTGCGGTTGGCGAGCAGGTGGAGGCGGATCTGGTGGGTGCGTCCGGTGATCGGCCGGACCAGCACGAGCGCGGAACGCTCGGTCTTCTGCAAAACCTGGAAATGGGTCTCGGCTTGTTTGCCGTTCTCCGGATCGACCTGGTGCATCCCGTGGAACTCGGGATGGTGCCCGAGCGGCAACTGGCAGATCCAACGGTCCTGCTTGGGCACGCCGTGGGTCACGGCGAGGTAGAGCTTCTCCACTTGGCGACGCGCGAACTGCACCGAGAGCGGCCGCATCGCGCCGAGGTGTTTTCCGAACATCAACGCGCCGCTCGTGTCGGCGTCGAGCCGGTGGATGAACCGGAGGAACTTGAGGCCGCGTTGCCGCGCCCAGAACGCGCCGCCCCGGATCGAGGACTCGATCGCGAGCTGGAGATTGGAGCGGCCGGGCACCGGCACGTCCGGCGTGAGGACCCAGCCCGCAGGCTTGTCCAGGACGAGCAGGCTGCGGTTTTCGAAGAGGATGGGAACGAGGGTTCCGTCCCCCAGTTCAATGTGAGTGGTTTTGGCCACGAAGATGGGACCGGAGCGCCGGTCAGTCGCGTCCTTCCACCAGCGAGACCTTCTTGGCTTCGGCGACGCGGCGGTAGGGGGAATGGAGATTGAAGTAGATGCCGCAGAGCGGGCGGTCGCCGTCGGACTGGCTGAGAATGACGGTCACGTGGCCGTCGAGCGCGATACCGTGGCGGAGATGCGGAGCGCGGCCCTCGAAAGCGTCGATGGCCTTGCGGACGAGGCGATGGAGCGCTTCGCCGCAATCGGCCGGGGCTTTCTCCAGGCAGACGACACAGCGGTCATAGACCAGCATCGCTTCCTGGATCTCGGCTTCGAACATTTCGACGGTCAACGCCATGCACCTCCATTAGAACCCATCGGACGGGGAAATCAATAGAGCGGCCAAGCCGCGCTTCGCCTCCAACAAAAAAGGGCCGGCTGGACGCCGGCCCTTAGTGGAATCGGGATCGGAACCGGATCACTCGCGGTTCTTGATCATCTCGTCGGCCGCGTCGAACGCGTGCTGGAGGGCGACGAGGTCTTCGCCGGGCTTCAGGCTGTCGAGCATCTTCTGCTCTTCCTTCAGCTGCTCGGCGCTGTAGTTGGCCGCCTTGATGGACAGGCCGATACGGCGGTCGCTGCGGTCGATCTTGATGACGCGCGCGGTCACGTCCTGGCCGACCTTGAGCACGTTCTTGATCTTGTCCACGCGCTCCTCGCTGACCTGGGAGATGTGGACCAGTCCGTCGATCTCGTGCTGGAGACCGATGAAGGCGCCGAAGCTGGCGAGCTTCGTGACCTGGCCGGTGACAAGGTCGCCGACCTTGTAGAACTCGTCGATCTTGTCCCAAGGATCGACCGCGAGCTGCTTCACGCCGATGGAGATGCGCTGGTTGGCCTTGTCCACTTCGAGCACCACGGCTTCGACGTCGTCGCCCTTCTTGAAGACCTCGGAGGGGTGGTTGATCTTGCGCGTCCAGGAGATGTCGGACACGTGGATCATGCCGTCCAGGCCTTCTTCCAGTTCGACGAAGGCGCCGTAGCTGGTGAGGTTGCGGACCTTGCCGCTGACCTTGGTGCCGACGGGATACTTGCCCTCGGCGTTGTCCCACGGATTGGTCTCCAGCTGGCGGATGCCGAGGGAGATCTTCTGCTCGTCGCGGTTGATGCCGAGCACGACCGCTTCGAGTTCCTGGTCGGCCTTGAGGACGTCCGAGGGCTTGGCGATGCGCTTGGTCCAGCTGAGTTCGGTGACGTGCACGAGGCCTTCGACACCGGGTTCGAGTTCGACGAACGCGCCGTAGGGCACGAGGTTGACGACCTTGCCTTTGACCTTCTGGCCGACCGTGTATTTGGCTTCGATGCCTTCCCACGGGTTCTGCATCTTCTGCTTGAGACCGAGGGAGACGCGTTCCTTCTCGCGGTTGATGTCGAGAACGACGACGTCGAGATCCTGGCCGACCTTGAGGACTTCGCTCGGATGGCCGATGCGTCCCCAGGACATGTCGGTGATGTGGAGGAGACCGTCGAGGCCGTTGAGGTCGATGAACGCGCCGAAGTCGGTGATGTTCTTGACCGTGCCCTTGCGGATGTCGCCGGGCATCATGTCGGAGAGGAGCTTGGAGCGCTTCTCGTTGCGTTCGGCCTCGATCAGCTCGCGGCGGGACAGGACGACGTTCTGGCGGTCCTGATTGATCTTGACGACCTTGAACTCGTAGGTGTTGCCGACGAACGGGGCGAGGTTCTTGGGCGGAACGATGTCCACCTGGGAGGCGGGCAGGAACGCCTCGACGCCGATGTTGACGATGAGACCGCCCTTGACCGCGGCCTTGACCTTGCCGGTGACGGTCGCGCCCTCGCCGGCGATCTGGAGAATCTTCTCCCAGTTCTGTTTGAATTCGGCCTTCTCCTTGGAGAGGACGACCATGCCGTCCTTGTCCTCGAGCTTCTCGATCAGCACGTCGATGACGTCGCCGATCTTGACGGCCTTGATGTCATCGAACTGGTTGCCGGAAATGACACCCTCGGACTTGTAGCCGATGTCCACCAGGACTTCCTTGGGGCGGACTTCGATGATGGTTCCCTTGACGATCTGGCCGGGGGCAAAGCGCATCTCGCTCTGCTTCATGGCCTGTTCCATTGTAAGCATTCTGCTTTTTCTCTCTTCTGACGACAGCGGGAGTCTTGGCGGCGTGAATCGTGCCGGAAGGCTCCATTGCCTAATCTGCGACCCTGGTTGCCGGGCAACGGAGGATGAAGGTTAGGTTGCTGGTTGACTGTTGTTTCTCAGCCCCTATGAACGATCCGCACACGCGGCGTTCGGGCGTCGGGCACAGTCCGTCAATCGCCACGCCGGTAGCAAGACGATATTTTCCGCCCACTGGGGCCTCCGTATCGGGCGGTCGGCCACAATAGGTTTGCCAACTGCCCCGGCCCCAACGACCTTTGCCTCCGATGAAGCCCAAGATCCCGCTCCCGGGGTTGGTGCTAGTCGTATTCGGCTCCTACCTCTCCCTGCCCCTCCAAGCCGACCCGCACTACGTCGGGCCCAAGGCCTGCCAGGAATGCCACAAGGCCGAGTTCGACGTGTGGGACAAGTCCCGCCACGCGCTCAGCTTCCGCGACCTCCATCGCCACGAGAAGGTGAAGGACATCCTCGCCGCCGTCGGAGGCGACAAGAACATCCGCAAGAACGCGCTCTGCACCCAGTGCCATTACACGCTGGAGCAGGCCGATCCTGCCGCCACGCCCACGGCCAAGACGTCCGTTTCCTGCGAGAAATGCCACGGTGCCGCCTCCGAGTGGGTCAAGATCCACAACGACTACGGCGGCCCCGGCGTCACCCGCGAAACCGAGCCCGCTGCCCACAAGGCCGCCCGCATCGAGAAGAGCGTCGCCGCCGGGATGCTCCGGCCCGGTTCGCTCTACGATCTCGC
>CAMLMI010000435.1 GCA_946480965.1 uncultured Verrucomicrobiales bacterium
TCCTGTCCGTTCCAGACATCCAACCAGCTTGATTCGAAGAGGAGGAGTTCCATGCCTCTAGCCTCCTACTGGCAGCCGATGAGATGGCCGTGCAGCGCCTTGGCGAAACCAAAGAAGCCAAGCTCGGGGCTGGGCTCAACATGGTCTCCGCTGTTCCCGCGAGCCGATAATACGAGGGCGGTTCGGGTGTATTTATGCTCCAGCACCAATCGCTCGCACAGGATGGCGTAACGCTGGGCGTAGGAGGTTCCCTGGAAGATCTCAAACGGGGGAAAAGGGCTGCGTTTCAGGGCGACAGGCCTAGTGGACTTGTCTGCTGATTCCAGAAAGAAGAAATACCCGAGCCAAGGCGTCTCCTTGCCCAAGGCTCCATCCCGGAACGATGTCCAGAAATCGGTCGAGCTGCCGATGGCTTCTTCGCTCCGGTTGTTGAAGTTGTTCCCGAAGCTCCCCACCTGTGACTTGAGTTCCACAGCCGCGCACAAGCGGCCGCCTCGGAGGACAACCATGTCCCAACGCTTCTGGGGGCGGAAATAGCCGGGCAGTTCTACTCCGTTGCCCAGACGGATCTCTCCGTCTGTGAAGCCGGCCGCCTTTGCTGTCTTCACCAGCAGCGCCAAGAAACCGTTCAAATGCTGTCCGCCCGTCACTTCGCCGCGTGTTCCGGAATCGACGACTCCGCGTTTTCCTTGTGAGGCCGACTGGCCGCTTCGTCCCGTCCAATACGCCTTCACCGCCTTCCGGGTCTGGAGGGCGAATTCGGTTTCAGACCATGGAAAAGACGAGATCATGGTTGGAGTGGGCGCGGCTCAATCCTCCGAGAACAGATACTCCAGATCCGTCTGCGAGAGGCTCTTGGCGAAGCCTTCTTCGCCGAGGACGTCGGCGATGGTCTGGGACTTGCGCTGCTGGAGGTCCCAGATCTTCTCCTCGACGGTGCCGGGCGCGATCAGGCGGTAGGCGTTGACCGTGCGGGTCTGCCCGATGCGGTGGGAGCGGTCGATGGCCTGGGCCTCGACGGCGGGGTTCCACCACGGATCGTAGAGCACCACGTAGCTGGCGGTGGTGAGGTTCAGGCCGGTGCCCGCAGCGCGGAGCGAGAGGAGGAAGACGCCGCCGCCCTTCTCGTCCTGGAAGGCGTTGACCACTTCCTGGCGGTCCTTGGTCTCGCCGGTGAGGATGAAGGTCTTGATCGCGCGTTTGCCGCATTCTTCCTCCAGCAGCTTCAACATCTGCACGAACTGGGAGAAGACGAGGACCTTCTGGTTGTCGGCCAACAGCGGTTCCAGGAGCTCGAAGAGCGTCTCGGTCTTGCCGGAGGCGGAGTCGTTGCCGACGAGTGTGGGATGGCAGCAGATCTGGCGCAGGCGGGTGAGCGCGGCCAGGACGTGCATCTTGGACTTGGCGAGGCCCTTTTCCTGCACGGTCTGCATGACCTGCTCGCGGCTGCGGCGCAGCTCGGCGAGGTAGAGCTTGCGCTGGGCTTCGCCGAGCTCGCAGTCGCGGCGTTCCTCGATGCGGTCGGGAAGGTCCTTGGCGACCTGCTTCTTGAGACGGCGCAGCATGATGGGCCGGAGCTTGGCGGCGAGGCGGCGGCGGGCGATGCGCTGGGCGGACTCGGCTTCTTCGCCGGACCCCTTGGGATCGTAGGTCTGGGTGAAGTGTTCCTGGTCGCCGAGATAACCGGGCTGGACGAAGTCCGAGATGGACCAGAGGTCGGTCAGGCGGTTTTCCAATGGCGTGCCGGTGAGGGCAAGGCGCTGGTCGGCCTTGAGCTGCTTGACGCTCTGGGTGACCTGCGCACCGGGGTTTTTGATGAACTGGGCCTCGTCGAGGATGATGGCGCGGAAGCTGAACTTCTGGAGCCATTCCAGGTCGCGGCGGAGCAGGGCGTAGTTGGTGACGATGATGTCGTTCTCGGGGATCAGCTTGCGGAGGTTGTGCCGCGCGGCGCCGCTCTGGAGGACGAGGACCTTGAGATGGGGGGTGAACTTCTCGGCCTCGCGACGCCAGTTGTGCAGCACGGAGGCGGGGCAGATCACAAGGGCCGGCTTGTGGGCCTTCTTGTTCTCCTGATGCAGCCAAGCGAGCCAGGTGAGGGTCTGGAGGGTCTTGCCGAGACCCATGTCGTCGGCCAGGACGCCGCCGAGCTTGTGGCGGGAAAGATGGGCCAGGAAGTTGAAGCCGTCGCGCTGGTAGGGGCGAAGCTCGGCGTTGATCGTGGAAGGCAACTCGGTGTCGGGCACGCCCTTGAAGTTCGCGAGGGAGTTGCGAAGCGTCTTGGCCTGGGCGGAGTCGCCGAACTTGGCCAGCGCCTTGTCGTCGAGATGCGCGGCCTGCTCCATGCCGACTTTCTGGGCGTTGGGCAGCAGCCCTTCGATGCCGAGATCGGCGAAGGTCTCGTGAGCGGCCTGGACGGCTCCGGCATCCAGCTCCACCCAGCCGGCGTCGGGCAGCTTCACGAAGCGGCCGGTCGCGCTGGCGAGGCGCTGGAGATCGGAGGGCGAGAGGCGCATGCCCTCGGCCTCCCATTCGGCGGAGACGGAGAACCAATCGATGCCGCTGCCCTTCACGATGAGCATGGGCTTCACCTGGCGCGGGCTGAGGAAGAGGCGGCGGAAGGAGTCGTTGCCGAGGTATTCGGCCTCCTTCGGCCGCTGCGGCCAGGCGGAGGCGAGGACGTTGAGGAAATTCTCGTTCGCGTCGCCGACCCACAGGCCGGGCTCGGGCGTGAACCAGTCGAGCTTGCGCAGCCAGTGCGCGGCGGCTTCGAGGCGGGAGTCGTCGAGGATCTCGGGCTTGCCCTGCTTGGGCTGGCCCGCGCTGTCGCGCTGCCATTCGTGGCCGGTCCAGTGCCAGATGCTCTGGTCGGTCTCGCTGCGGGCGAGGAGGCGGAGGCGCACGGTGTCGTCGCTCAGCTCGAACATGAACTGCGGGACGGCGGCGTGCGTGTTGCAGAGCTGGCCCCAGTCCACGCCGTTCTTCGGCTGGGTCTGGCGGAGCTTCGTCAAAACGCGGTGGCTCAGGCGGGCGACGGGCAGGGAACGCTTCTCCAGCCACTTGCCGAGGAAGCCGGCCGGAGGCGCGTTGCGCAGGAGGTAGAACGAGCCATCGACGAGCGCGAGGGTCGGCTTCCCGGCGAAGAACTTCGCCTGGTCGAGATCGAACGTTCCCGCCTGGGTGACGACGTGGTGGGTGAAGGCGAGGCCGTCGCCGTTCTTGTCGAGGTGCGGCTTCAGCTCCGCGACCTGGCCGTGGAAGTGGTGGAAATTCGGCGTGTTGACGATCTCCAGCCGGTTGAGGTCGCCCCAGCGCACGAGCCACTGGAGAAGGTTCAGGCCGGAGAGGCGGAAGACGTCCTTGGCCTCGGCGGCGAAGGAGACGTCGGTGGCGAGCCACTGGATGAACTCCCAGTCGGCCGGGGCGAAAAGCTCCTGCTCGTGCGCGGCACGGGTGGTCAGCTCGACCAGCTCGGCGGC
>CAMLMI010000436.1 GCA_946480965.1 uncultured Verrucomicrobiales bacterium
GCGCGGGACGCTCTCGGCCGGGGAGAAGGGTGTCAAAAGCGGGCAGGGGAATGGGGGCGTGGCGGGCCGGGATCACACGAGGAGATGGACGACGAGGAACAGCGCATCCAGCAACGCGCAGAGGATGACGCTCTGGGCCACGGCGCGGGTCGTGGCCACGGGGACTTCCTCCAGCTTGAGCGGCAGGGCCAGGCCGTGGAACGAAGTGACGATGGCGATGACCGCCCCGAAGGCGAGGGTCTTGCAGCCGAGCAGCACGAAGTCCTGCCAGCGCAGCGCGCCCGCGAGCTGGCCGAGGTAGTCCGAGGGTTGCAGCGGAATGTCTTGGAGGAAGGCGAAGAGATAGCCGCTGCCGACCGCCGTGAGGATCAGATACACCGTGAGCCCGAAGATGGAGACGGCCATGCCGACGACGCGGGGCACGACGAGGTAATGGACGGGATCGATGCCGAGCGCTTCCAGCGCCTCCACTTCGCCGAGCGCGCGGGACGTGCCGAGTTCCACCACGTTGGCCGCGCCCGCCCGCATGAGCACGAGCAGCGCGGCGATGATCGGGCCGAGCTCGCGGACAACGGCCGTGACCATGACCAGTCCGATGAATTCCTGGGCTCCGACCTTGCGCAGCAGCACGACCGCCTGTCCGATGACGACGAGCCCCAGGGCCGTGGCCAGAAACAGCACCATCGGCAGCAGTTGCACCCCCGTGCGGTAGATTTCCTGCCGGATCATCGGCCGGATCAATCCCCGGGCCGCGCCGAACTTGGTGAGGATGGCTCCCAGCGTGATGAGGGCAAACGACCCCAGCCCCCGGAGCGTGGCCGAGGCCGAGAGGATTCTCCGCCCCGCCCGGTGCTCGAACCGCCTCAACGGCCGCAGCAACCGGGCGAAGAGGCCCGGTGTGGACGGATGCGGCGGCGTGGAGGGGGCGGACACGGTCCGACGCTATGGGAAAGGCGGCCGGTTTGGGAATCCCCCGCTGCATTAGGCGCGGAGGTTCCGCGCAGGCCGGAGATCACGTCGTGCAAATAGGTGCTGCCGATTCCGGAATTCCGGCTTGCGACCCGAAACGTCATCTGGTTCGTTGTGCCGCGAAATAATTCTCCCCGCTGAACCGCCGCAACTGGCCTTTCACGGGAGACCATGAAGTTCCAAAAGCCATGTCGTTCCTCAACGCGTATCAGGTGACCGGTGCCAAAAAATACTCGTCCAAAAGCCAGGTCAAACCGGTCAACTTCCTCTGCATCGCCCCGGACGCCCACAGCGTCTTCCTGCTGGGCGACTTCAACGACTGGGACCCGGCGGCCACGCCCATGACCAAGCACCATGACGGCTCGTGGCAGGCCCAAGTCATCATGAGCAACGGCCATCACCACTACTGCTTCCTCGTGGACGGCAAGATGGTGAACGATCCCAAGGCGATGGGATTGGCCCGGAACCTCAAGGGGGAAAAAGTCTCCCTGATGGCCGTGAGCTGAAGGCTCGCTCGCTGTCAGTTCGCCGGAATCCTCTCCACCTCGGCCCGAAGCAGGGACGAGACGATCGTGACCTCCTCCAGGATCTCGTTCACGAGCTCGTCGCAGTTGGAACGGTCCGTGGCGTGGTTCTCCAGCAGCCGGGAAAGCTCCGCCAGTCGCATGGCACCAAGGTTTCCGCTGCTTCCCTTCAGGGAATGGGCGGTCTTGCGCATCGTCTCCAGATCGCCCTTGGCCCGGCTGGCCTGCAGCACCGCCACGAGCTGCTGGGTCTGGAGCTCGAAGACCTCGATGAGTTCCACGACAGGATCTGGCTCGCCGGGCTCGCCCAGCTCCCGCATCAAATCAAGGCGTTCGCGATCCAAATGAACTTCGCTCATGGCTGTGAATCGGCCGTTGCCGGACGGCGATTAAGGCCAAGATGGGGTCGAACCGCAATTCGGCTCCTGGGGCGGAAGAAGAATCCCGGTCCGGACCCAAATGGAGGGTTGACACTTCGTCTCCGGTTTGGTGGTCTCACCGCTCCCCAATCCTAAGGGGCTCAATTTTATGTATGCAGTCTTGGAAACCGGCGGCAAACAATACCGTGTCAGTGCCGGAGACACGTTGGAAATCGAACGCCTCTCCGTCGAGGCGGGCCAGCCGTATGCCTTTGACCGCGTCCTGATGATCGGCGGCGGCGACAAGGCGTCCATCGGCAATCCCACGCTCACGTCGGCCAAGGTCCTTGCCGATGTGGTTGAACACAAGCGCGGCGACAAGGTGATCGCCTTCAAGATGAAGCGCCGCAAGGGCTACCACCGCACGGTGGGCCACCGTCAGGAGCTGACGGTCGTGAAGATCAAAGAAATCCAGGCTTAAGCACGAAGGAGAGGAACAGGTTATGGCACATAAAAAAGGTGGCGGCAGTAGCCGCAACGGGCGCGACAGCAATCCGAAGCGTCTTGGAGTGAAGTCTTTTGGCGGCGAGAACGTGACCGCAGGCAGCATCATCGTGCGCCAGCGCGGGTCCAAGTTCCACGCCGGGGAAAATGTCGGCACAGGCCGCGATTGGACGCTCTTCGCGCTGACCGACGGGCATGTGAAGTTCGACAAGGAACGCCGCCGGGTGAGCATCCTGCCGCTCGAAGCCGCGAAGAACTGAGTTTTCCGCATCGTCTTTTCACGGCGAGGCCCTCACGGCCTCGCCTTTTTTGTTCCCTACTGCCGTTGTCGTCCCCTAACTGGAGCCGCCCATGTTTGTCGATCAGGTCAAAATCTATGCCCGCGCCGGCCACGGCGGCAAAGGTGCCGTGGCGTTCCTCCGCGAAGCGTTTCGGCCCAAGGGCGGTCCCTCCGGCGGCAATGGCGGACGGGGCGGCGATGTCATCCTCGAGGCCGACCACGACCGGAACAACCTCATCGACCAGTTCTACGTGTCCCGCCTGATCGCCGAGGACGGCCAAGGCGGCATGAACAAGGGCATGGACGGACTGGCCGGCAAGGATCTCGTCATCAAGGTGCCCTGCGGCACGATGGTCTGGAAACTGCCCGATCCCGCGCCCGTTCCATCGGAAGAGGACGACGACTCCGACGAGTCGGCCTCTTCCTCGCCCGCCAAGGCCGTCATTCCCTCAAGCACAGCGAATCGTCCGGTGATCCGCCACAGTGGTTCAGACCGCGCCATGGAGATCAATCTGGAAGAGGGGGAGGACGAGGCGACCGCCCGGACCGACGCGGAAGAGGGCAAGATCTTGGTCGCCGATCTGACCACGCACGGACAGAGGTTCGTGCTTTGCAAAGGCGGCCGGGGCGGTCTCGGCAACCGTAATTTCGCCACTTCCGTCCGCCAGGCCCCGCGCTTTGCCCAGCCCGGGGAACCGGGGGGCGAAGGCAACTACATCTTCGAACTGCGGATGCTGGCGGAGGTCGGCCTCGTCGGTTACCCGAACGCCGGCAAGTCCACGCTGCTCAGCGCCGTTTCCAAGGCCCGGCCCAAGATCGCCTCCTATCCGTTCACCA
>CAMLMI010000437.1 GCA_946480965.1 uncultured Verrucomicrobiales bacterium
CCATCGCGATCTCGACCGTCATCTCGGCCTTCAACTCCCTCACGCTCTCGCCCGCGCTCTGCGCCGTGCTGCTCAAAGGCCACCATGAGCCCAAGGACGGGATCTCCCGTTTCATGGACAAGGCCTTTGGTTGGTTCTTCCGTCCCTTCAACCGGTTCTTCGAATGGTCCGGCAACAAGTATGGCGCGAGCGTCGCGGGCATCCTGCGCAAGAGCACCATCGCTCTCGTGCTCTACGCGGGCCTGGTCTTCCTGACCGGCTGGAGCTTCACCAAGGTTCCCACGGGCTTCGTGCCCACGCAGGACAAGCAATACCTCGTCGCCTTCGCCCAGTTGCCCGACGCCGCGTCGCTCGACCGTTCGGACGATGTGCTGGAGAAGATGACGGAGATCGCCATGAAGGTGCCGGGCGTGCAGGACTCCATCGCGTTCCCCGGTCTGAGCATCAGCGGATTCAGCGTGTCGCCGAACGCGGGCATCGTCTTCGTCGGACTGGAACCCTTCGAGAAACGCCGTTCGCCCGAGCTGAGCGGTCCCGCCATCGCGGCTCGGTTGAACCAGGAGTTCGCCGTCATCCAGGACGCCTTCGTCCTCGCGGTCATGCCCCCGGCGGTCAACGGCATGGGCACGGTCGGCGGCTTCAAGCTCTACGTCGAGGACCGCGCCGGTCTGGGCTACGACGCGCTCTACCAGAACACCAAGGCCGTCGTGGGCCAGAGCTACCAGACGCCAGGATTGGCCGGCGTGTTCTCCGGCTTCACGGTCAACGTCCCGCAGCTCGACGCGGAGATCGACCGCGAGAAGGCCAAGGCGCAGGGCGTGCCTTTGCAGAATCTCTTCGAGACCATGCAGGTCTATCTCGGCTCGCTCTACGTGAACGACTTCAACCTCTTTGGCCGCACCTACCAGGTCGTGGCCCAGGCGGACGCGCCGTTCCGCGACAGCGCCGAGGACATTACCCGGCTCAAGACCCGCAACAGCCGGGGCGAAATGGTGCCGCTCGGTTCGTTGGTGAAGGTGACGGAGTCCTACGGTCCCGACCGCGCCATGCGCTACAACGGCTATCCCGCGGCCGAGATCATGGGCAATCCCGCGCCCGGCTTCAGCTCGGGCCAAGCCGAGAACATCATGGCCGATCTCGCCGCCAAGTCCCTGCCCAAGGGCATGGCCTTCGAGTGGACCGACCTGACCTACCAGCGCATCCTCTCGGGCAATTCGGCGGTCTATGTCTATCCGCTCTGCATCCTGCTCGTGTTCCTCGTGCTCGCGGCGCAATACGAGAGCTTCCGCCTGCCGCTCGCCATCATCCTCGTGGTGCCGCTCTGCCTGCTCTTCGCCATCGCGGGCGTCTGGCTGAGCAAGGGCGACAACAACATCTTCACCCAGATCGGCCTCATCGTGCTCGTCGGTCTGGCCTGCAAGAACGCGATCCTGATCGTCGAGTTCGCCAAGGCGAAGCAGGACGAAGGCATGTCTCCGGCCGAAGCGGCCATCGAAGCCTGCCGCCTGCGTCTCCGGCCGATCTTGATGACCTCCATCGCCTTCATCGCCGGCGTGTTCCCGCTGGTCATCGCCCAGGGCGCCGGTGCCGAGATGCGCCAGGCGATGGGCGTGGCCGTGTTCTCCGGCATGATCGGTGTGACGGTCCTCGGCCTCTTCCTCACCCCCGTCTTCTACTACGTGCTCATGCGCATCGGCTGGAAGAAGCAGCAGGCGGCCAAAGCGGTTGGCACTTCGCCCTCCACCGGTCATGGTCACGGCCACGGACATGGCGGCATCGCCTCGGGAGTTGCGGCGATCGCGCTCCTCTTCACCGTCGCCGGGTGCAGCACCAATGGCGGACCGCTCGTGGTCGGACCGGACTATGAAAAGCCGACCAACAGCGTGCCCGCCGCCTACAAGGCCTCCGAGCTGGGTGAATGGAAGGAAGGGCGGCCGCTCGACACCGTCGCCAAAGGTCCCTGGTGGGAGGTCTACGGCGACGCGACGCTCGACGATCTCGAAGCCCGCGCCCAGAGCGGAAACCTTTCGCTGAAGGCCGCCTTGGCCCGTGTGGACCAAGCCCGTTCCGCTGCGCGCATCAGCCGCGCGGATCTGTTGCCCACGCTCTCGGCCAACCCGAGCTGGATGCGGGACAAGTATTCACCGAACCAGACGCCGAGCTTCGGCGACATCACGGAGAACACCTTCCGCGCCCCGCTGGATCTCAGCTATGAGATCGATCTCTGGGGCAAGGTTCGGCGCGGCTTCGAAGGAGCCCGCGCCGATGCCCAGGCCGCCGCGTCCGCCTACCAGACCGTGCTGCTCGCGCTCCAGGCCGATGTCGCGGTGAACTACTTCCGCCTGCGCGCGCTCGATGCCGAGCTGGCCGCCGTGGCCAAGAGCGTCGAATGGCGCGAGGAGCAGGTGAAGCTGGTCCGCAGCCGTTTCGACGGCGGCATCGGCAACGAGCTCGACGTTTCCCGCGCCGAGACCGAACTCGCCTCCGCCCAGGCCGAAGCCGCCGCGCTTGGCCGCAATCGCGACGAACTGGAGAACGCCCTCGCGATCCTTGTCGGCGAGAATCCGGCAAGCTTCAAGCTGGCCGCGTTGCCCGGAGCCAACACGAATTGGAACCCCGTTCCTCCCGCCATTCCGGCCGGTCTCCCGTCCGAACTGCTGGAGCGTCGTCCCGATGTCGCCCAGGCCGAACGCCAGCTCGCCTCCGCCAACGCCCGCATCGGCGTGGCCAAGGCGGCGTTCTTCCCCGTGCTGCGCCTGACCGGCTCCGGCGGGTTCGTCTCCGGCGAGATCGACGATCTCTTCGACTGGGACAGCCGCGTCTGGTCCATCGGGCCGAGCCTCTCGCTGCCGATCTTCGCCGGTGGCCGCAACAAGGCGAACCTGGAGCGTTCCCGCGCCGCCTTCGAGGAGGCCGTGGCCAACTACCGCCAACAGGTGCTCGTGGCCTTCGGCGACGTGGAGAACAGCCTCTCCGGCGTGCGCCATCTCTCGAAGCAGGCCGAAGCCCAAGCCCGCGCGCTCGCCAGCGCCCGCCGCTCCACCGAACTGGCCTCCGAACGCTACCGCTCCGGCATCGTCAGCTACCTCGAAGTCGTCGATGCCAACCGCGCCGCGCTCCAGACCGAACGCGGCACCGCCCAGCTCGCCGGGGAACGGCTCATCGTCTCCGTGCAGCTCATCAAGGCCCTCGGCGGCGGTTGGCAGGAAGCCGTGGAGAAGAAGGACTGAAGGCCGGCGACAACCTCCGGGTTTCGTAGGACCACATTCTTCCGTGGTCATGCCGGATCGGGGCGGATAGCGTCCGGGCGCTCTCCATGATGCCCGATCACCCGCTCCCGTTACGGCTGCTTCAAGCCGAAGGTTCCAGCCGCCTGTCCGGTCTCGATGCCGGGCAGGCGTCTTCGTTTCCGGACGAGCCGTGGATGCACGATGGCCCCGCCGCCCGCTTGTGAACCGCG
>CAMLMI010000438.1 GCA_946480965.1 uncultured Verrucomicrobiales bacterium
CCTGCGACATCACTTACGGCACCAATGCGGAATTCGGCTTCGACTACCTGCGCGACAACGGCATGGCCACGCGCAAGGAGGAGCAGGTCCAGCGCGGCCACTACTTCGCCATCGTGGACGAGGTGGACTCCATCCTGATCGACGAGGCCCGCACCCCGCTCATCATCTCCGGCCCGGCGGTGGTCAACATCAACAACCAATACGACAAGTTCAAACCGGCCGTTGAGTCCGTGGTCCGCGCCCAGGAAAAGCTCTGTGCCCGCTTCCTGAACGAGGCCACCGACCTGCTGAAGAAGCTCCGTCCCGCCGACGGCTCCAACCCGAAGAACAAGGAGGAGCTGGAGCGCGAGATCGGCCTCCTCCTCTTCCGCGTGAAGATGGGCGCGCCCCGCAGCGAGGGCCTGCTCCGCGTCCTCGAAGACCCGGAGAACATCAAGCTGATGAACAAGGCGGAGCTCTCCTGCCACGCCGACCAGTCGAAGAAGCAGCTCTACGAGCAGAAGGAACAGCTCTTCTACGCCATGGACGAGAAGAGCCACGAAGCCGACCTCACTGAAAAGGGCCGCGAGTTCCTCAGCCCGGGCGATCCCGACGCCTTCATGCTGCCCGACCTGATCGGCGCCTACCACGAACTGGACGCCCGCAAGGATCTGGAGTTGAAGCAGCGCATGGAGGAGAAGGCCAAGCTCCAGGCCGCGTTCGAGAACCGCGCCCAGTCCATCCACTCCATCGCGCAGCTCCTCAAGGCCTACAGCATCTATCAAAAGGACGTCCAATACGTCGTCCAGGACAACAAGGTGATCATCGTCGATGAAAACACCGGCCGACTCATGACCGGCCGCCGTTGGAGCGACGGCCTCCACCAGGCGGTGGAAGCCAAGGAAGGCGTGGAGATCGAGAAGGAGACGCAGACCTACGCCACGATCACGATCCAGAACTACTTCCGCCTCTACCACAAGCTGGCCGGCATGACCGGCACCGCCGAAACCGAGGCCCAGGAGTTCTTCGACATCTACAAGCTCGGCGTCCTCACCATCCCCACCAACCGGCCCAACATCCGGAAGGACAAGAACGACTCCGTTTACAAGACCAAGCGCGAGAAGTTCAACGCGGTGGTTAAGGAGATCAAAGAGATCCACGGGCAGGGCCGTCCGATCCTTTGCGGCACCGCCAGCGTCGAGGCCAGCGAACATCTTTCCCGGCTCTTGAAGAAAGAAGGCCTCATCCACTCCGTGCTCAACGCCAAGTTCCACGAGCAGGAGGCCGAGATCGTCGCCCGCGCCGGCCAGCGCGGCTCCATCACCATCGCGACGAACATGGCCGGGCGCGGCACCGACATCAAACTCGGCCCCGGCGTCTCCGAGGTCGGCGGCCTGCACGTGCTCGGCACCGAACGCCACGAGTCCCGCCGCATCGACCGCCAGCTTCGCGGCCGCTGCTCCCGCCAGGGCGACCCCGGCTCCAGCCATTTCTTCATCTCGCTGGAGGACGACCTCATGCGTCTCTTCGGCTCCGACCGCATCGTGAAGGTCATGGAGCGCGTCGGCCTGGAGGAAGGCCAGGAACTCGAGCACTTCATGCTCAACAAGTCCATCGAACAGGCCCAGAAGCGCGTCGAGGGACACAACTTCCAGATCCGCAAGCGCACGCTCGAATACGACGACGTGATGAACAAGCAGCGCGAGATCGTCTATGGCTTCCGCAACGAGATCATCCAGGGCGACGATCCGCGCGACCGTCTCATGGACATCATGGAGGAGGTCGTGCTGCTGAAGGTGGAGAGCCATTCCGCGCCCGACACCGATGTGGACGAATGGAACCTGCGCGGCCTCGCCGACTGGTTGAACCTCACCTTCCCCCTCGGCCTGACCGAGGAGGAACTCGCCAAGATCGCCAAGGCCGGCGACGAAAAGCCCCAGCCCGGCTCGCTCTTCGACGGGCTCAATCCCCACCAGTTCGCCCTCGTCACCCACATCTCCGACGCCGTCCGCGAGGCCTACGACCTCAAGATCAGCTTCGAGAACCCCGTCGCGCTCGTGCAGATCGAACGCTACACGATCCTCAGCGCCATCGACCGCCTCTGGCAGGAGCACCTCTACGGCATGGATTCCCTGCGGAACTCCATCCACCTCCGGCAATACGGCCAGCGCGATCCCCTGCTCGAATACAAGGCCGAAGCCTTCAAGGTCTTCGAGGAGCTGATGCTCAACATCAAGTCCGAGATCTGCGGCAACATCTTCCGCAGCGCCTCCAGCCTCCTCGCCTTCGAGCAGTTCCTCCAGAACCTCCCCAAGCGCACCAGCCACCAGTCCGCCAGCGCCTTCGACTCCGCCGATGGCGACAAGCAGGCAGGCTCCGAGGTCGTCAGCGAAGCCAACGAGGCCATCGCCAAGGCGAAGCCGATCCGCACCGGTCCCAAGGTTGGCCGCAACGACCCCTGCCCTTGCGGCAGCGGCAAGAAATACAAGAACTGCTGCGGCAAGTAGCCGACCCCTTCCCTCGCCTTCCCAAGCGGCCCCGGACTTCGGGGCCGCTTTTTTGTGCCTGCATCAAATAGCATCCCTTCGCAGGAACCAGCCCGCTCCTGGGCTTCTCCCGGCAGAGGAACCTTGCGGCCTATTCCGTGGCCGACCGAGGCCGTGTCTGGTCATTGCACTCCGCCCTGTCCCCCATCGCGTCCCGCTTGCAGCGTGCAAGCCCTGGCCCGGACCGCGTGCGGAAATCCCTCGGAAAAACATCTCTGCGGCACTGGCACGTCACCAGCAAAGGGAAGAAGCGCGACCATGCTTGGCCGCGAACAGAACACGAACACTTCAATCCAATGAAAACTCCCTCCCAATACCTTCGCCGCTCCCTCGCTCTCGCCCTGTCCATCGGGACCGTGGCCGTGGTCGTCGGTTGTGCCGAAAAGGAAGAACCCGCACCCGTTCCGGTTCCGTCTGCCACCGACGCGACCAACGCGCTGAACACCGCGACCAACGCCCTGCCCCCGGCCGAGCGCCAACCCAACCCCAATCCCTAGTCCGCCATGAACACTCCCCCACGCACGTCGCTCCTCCGCCGCTGCGTCGCCGGAGCCCTGCTGGGACTGGCGCTAATCGGCGCGGGCTGTTCGGCCTATCGGCCCGATCCGGGAAGCATCCCGGACTTTCCCGATGAGCACCGGACTCCGCCCGCGCCCGTGGCCGATGCCGTGTCCGAAACGGCATCGGCCGGTTGACGCTTCCTTTGCAGCAAGCAGAACGACGGCGGCGGCACCTCTCGCTCCGCCGCTTCGTCACGCCAGCTTCCGCTGCGCCCACTTTCGCCCGGCCTTGAGCGCGGCGAGCGTTTCCCGCAGCCGGCGTTCGCGGGTTTCGGCCTGTTTCGCCGTGGAAACCCAGACCAAGTATTCGCGCTGATAGGTCGGCTTGAGCGAATGGAAAAACTCTGCCGCCTGAGC
>CAMLMI010000439.1 GCA_946480965.1 uncultured Verrucomicrobiales bacterium
CTCCGGTTTGCCGTGCCGCAACCGTCCCGGTTGCCGTAGCGCCGGCATCCTGCCGGCCAGGGCGGCTTCCCATACGAGTTTGTCTTGGCCAGCGCGACGCTTGCGATACGGCCGAAGGGACGTCGGCGCTACGACGGAGCAACCGAAGCGCGAGTCTCCGGAACTGATGGCGGCGAACTTCCGTTCGCCGCCGCAGACGGCTCAGAAATCCCCCGTATCCCGCGCGAAGACCAACAGGCCATTCGCCGGAATGGTGATGCCGGCGGAGGTCGGCAGTCCGTCCCAAGCCGGGCCGTCGGCAGTGATGCCGCCGGGGTTGCCCTGCGCTTGGGGATTGAAGAAGCCGTCGTAGATGTCGCTGTTGAAGACCTCGTGCCAGTGGCCGCCGCCCGGGAATCCGATCCGGTAGCCGTGGTCGTAGAAGGTGCCTTCGTTTAGGCTGGCGACGATGACGACATCGCTGCCAGTTCCAGGAATCCAGCGGTGGAAGGCGAGCACGCGGTTGTCGTTGTGGACGTGGAAGACGTTCAACCCTTCGCCGCGCAGGGCGGGATGTTTCCGGCGCAGCCACATCAGATCGCGGGTGAAGCGGTGGTGGTCGCCCATCGCCGGGTCCGCGCCTTCGAGTCCGGCCCACCAGATGAGCAGCTCGGGCTGCTTGGGGTAGTCGGTCCAGTATTTGTCCTCCAGGAACTCCTGACCCATGAAGACCATCGGCACTCCCGGCGCGGTGAGCAGGAGGCCGGTCGCCACACGGGCGCGGCTGCGGGCATACCAGGAGCGGGAATTGGTGGAGTTGGCGAGCGCGGCGATGCGGGGGCGGCGGTCGTTGTCCGAATGGTTCACGTCCAGCAGGTCGTGGTTCTCGATGCACTGGAAGACGGTCCAGCGGGCTCCGTCGCGGTAGGTCGTATAGAGCGCGTCGCGCAGGGGATCAAGGTTCACGCGGGCGTTTGATCCCCCGGTCGATTCGCGGATGACACGGCGGATCTGGTCGCGCAGGCCGTCGCTGTAGCCGAGGTCGAAGCCCATGCCGAACGGCGGCGGTGCGATGCCCCGCCAGCGTTCGGCGGGATTGTAGTTCCAGTATTCCGCGATCTGCACGGCCTCGGGCTTCACGAAGCGCAGGGTGTTCGTCAGATCCTGGCAGAAGAACCAGCCGCCGTGCTCGTCCATCACCGTGACCTGGTCGTAGCGGAGCCCGTCGAGGTGGAATTCGCCGAGAAGCATCTTGCCGTTGTCGATGAGGAACTGCCGGACCTCCTGTTTCCAGTAGGCGAAGACGAGGCCGCCGGCGTGGCCGTCACGGGTGAAATAGAGGCTGCGGTCGTTGTCCGGGCCGGCTTGGCGATCCAGGAAGTAGAGGCACTGGTCGTCGAAGCCCCCGCCGGCATGGTTGAAGACGACGTCGGCGATGACCGCGATGCCGTAGAGGTGGCAGAGGTCGATGAAGGTCTTGAACTGGTTGATCTGGCCGGTGAGCCGTGCGGCGGTCATCTCGGGTTGGCCTTTGGCGACGAAGAGGCGGTTGACCCGGGCGAGGTAGGGTGCGAGGTCGGCGGCACGGACGGAGTAGTCCATCTCCGGCGAGAAGAGGTCGGTGCCGTTGTAGCCGAGGCTGTTTTCCCCCTGATACTCCTGGAAAGGCAGCGGCATGACCGCGTTCACGCCCAGATCGGCCAGGTATTCGATGCGGTCCACGACATCGAGGATCTTGCAGACGCGCTGCGGGCGGATGTCCTGGCCAGCGGCGTCCTTCGCATAGAAGACGCCGATGTGGAACTGATAGACGATCAGGTCGCTGAAGCCGGGCGGGCGGAATCCAGCGTCGTGCCAAGCATAGGCGTCGGGATCGCGGACGATGCAGTTGCAGTCCGGGTAGCCGTCCATTTGCAGCTCGCGGGCGTAGGGATCGCGTTTGAAGCCTTCGCTCCCTTGGCCGACGACATAGAAGCGGTATTCGTCGCCGTCCTTCACGCCGGGGACAAACCCGCCCCAATAACCCGCACCATCCTTCACCAACAAATCGCCCGGGCACTTCCGCCATTGGCTGGGAGCTGAAGAGCCGGAATCGCCGAGAACCACGTAAACTTCCAGTGCCGCCGGGGCCCAAACACGGAAGGTAGCGCCGTCGGCGACGAGGTTGGCCCCCATGGGGGTTCCGGAATCCAGATGCAGTTGGGAGATGGCCATAGGTCTGAGATGCAATGAACCGCCGTTCCTGCTGAACCGTCCGGGGTTTCTGGAAACGTCCCGCCCTGCCGCACGTCGTCCGACGCGGACCTCGAACCCCTGACTCCACGCTGGAGTCTTTGCAAAACCGGGCCGGGTCGGGAAGCGGAATTCCGGGGAACGCGGCAAACTGCGATTTGTGCGTCAGGGCCCACGCATCAAAACCTCCGGCAATCGGGGCGAGGACCGCACGCTGGCAGCCGGTTCTAACCGGGAACGATGCAGTGCAAAGCAGGACAGGTTTCCGAGCGCCGTGTAGAAACCATGAGGCCTCCAATGGAAGAGAGACGTCCCCTAACCCGTCCTGCGGACACCCTCACCCCATCGGATGGGGTGAGGGGTTTTCCGAACCAAGGTTTCCACAAGGCGGCCTCCAGCCCGGCCCGGTAGCGGCGGGTGTCCCACCTGCCGTAGAGGCGCGGCTTCCAGCCCGCCGGATAGGAACGCCCCTGCCGCTGTCCAACGCCCCCGATCCGGGCGGCGGGACGCCCGCCCTCCACGGCAGACGAGACGTCCGCCGCTACCGCATCAGGCTGGAAGCCTGACTTTGGACTGCATCGTTCCGGCTAAGGCTTGGGCAGATACCCCGCCTTCGCCTCGACCGGAGCGCCGATGGCTTTGCCGAGGGCGAGATCGTCGGGCTTCACGCCTTTGCGGTAGGTGCCGAAGCCGTAGAAAGTCGGGTTGTAGCCGTCCACGTAGGCGACGTCGGCCTTGGCCGGCACGTCCATCGCCAGGCCCCAGAAGACGCCGTTGACCACCAAGCGGCGCTGGCCTTCGCTCAGGAGATCGGTGGCCGCGCCCATCGTGCTGGTGAAGATGCGGCTCTCTTTGCCGTTCTCGTGTTTGTGCAGGCGCGTCCAGGCCACCGGCATCGCGGGTTCGTTCACCGGCTGCTCGACCCTGTCGGTGGCGCGTTTCTTGGAACGCGTCGCCAGCGGATCGGTCGGCTTCATCCCGGTCAGCACCAGGCCGCGCATGAGGATCGTGGCGTCGGCCGGCGGATAGGCTTCATAGACGTCGGAATCGGCGAAGACATCCTCCACGCCGCGCAGGATGACGTGGTCCTTGGCGGTAGGTTCGATGGCCCCGCGCATGGCCTCCTTCTTGTGGTCGCCCCAGTGCGTCACCCAGGTCTCGCCGAGGACCTTCTTCCCGAAGCCGCCGCCGCGGTTGTAGTTCCAGCCCTCCCACGGACTGCCCTGGGG
>CAMLMI010000440.1 GCA_946480965.1 uncultured Verrucomicrobiales bacterium
ACCGGCTGCGCCAGCGTGAAGCCGTGGCAGCGCGGCACGTTGGCCGACTACACGATGCGCGCCGACCGCGATCCGTTGACCGATGCGCTCAACGAGCACCTCTGGTTCTCCCGCGAAGCCGCGTCCGGCGGCAAAGGCGTGGGCGGCGGCGGCTGTGGCTGCAACTGAGACGCTCCTTTCCCCCCGACCCAACCCCAGACGTTCCCCATGCGTTCCCCCCTGCTCCGCCTGCCGCCCATTCTCCTCGCCGTCCTGCTCCAACTGGCGCCGCTGGCCCGATGGTTCAGCCAGACCTCGCTGCTCGCCCCCACGTCGTCGTGGGCCGTGGTCTTCAAGCTCTCCGCCGGACTCGGCGCGCTGCTGGGCTCGGTGGACGCCGTCTCCGGCGCGAGCAACACGGTCATCGCCATCAGCGGCGGCACCGCACGCCCCGGCACCAATGGCGTCGCCTACACCCTGCGCATGGATCTTTCCGGGGAGCACCAGACCGAAGCGGCCAATTGGACCGCTCGCGGGCTGCCGGCAGGCATCAACCTCACCGGCACCGCGAGTCGAACCCGGTTCCTCACCGGCACCCCGACGCTGGTCGGCTCCAACTTCGTCACCATCACCGCCACCAACGCATCGGAACCGGACAAGGGCACCGCGCTGTCCTTCCCCCTCATCATCCATCCAGCCGCCGCAGGCGGTGATCCACCCACGCTGCTTTCCTCGCCGACAAGCCGACGCGGCGTGCCCGGATTTGCGACCACCTTCAGCGCCTCCGCCAACGGCACCGCCCCGCTGCGTTTCCAGTGGCGCAAGGACGCGGCAAACTTGGCCGGCCAGACCAACACGACCCTGCTCCTGACCAACCTATCGGCGGGCGACGCTGGCGCCTACTCGGTCGTCGTGACCAACGGCTTCGGCTCCATCACCAGCGCCCCGGCGCTGCTCGTGCTGGCCACGCGACCCGCGCTGATGGGCAGCGTGGAAGCCAATGAATGGATCGTGCGGTTCCCGGGAGAAACCGGCGTCGTCTATCAGGTGGAATCTTCGCCGGACCTCGCGGCGGATGCCTGGACGGTGAGCACGAACCTCAGTGCTCCGTTGGATGAACTGGTTTCGTTCACCAACTCGCTCAGTCCCACCGGAGCGTTGTTCTTCCGGCTGCGGATGGTCGCGCCCTGATCGTGCCGGCCGCTGCGGGATGGCCAATCCCGTTCCTTCCCAAAGAAACGGGCGGAGCAGCAGCTCCGCCCATGACTTTGGACCTCGGACTTTGGTCACGGCGGTCAGCGCACCCGCGCCAACAGCCACGGGAGCAGCTCGCTGATCGGCAAACGCTCCTGCCGACCGTCGTCGCGGTGGCGGAGGGTCACGGTGTTCAGCAGCTCCGGCTTCTCGCCGAGCGTGTCGAAGTCGATGGTCACGCAGAAGGGCGTGCCGGCTTCGTCCTGGCGGGCGTAGCGGCGGCCGATGGAACCCGCTTCGTCATAGAAGGCGTTCATCTGGCCGCGCAGCGACTGGAAGATCTCCTTCGCCTTGGCCACCAGCTCGGGCTTGTTCTTCAAGAGCGGCAGCACGGCCACCTTGATGGGCGCGATGCGGGGATGGAACTTCATCACCACTTCGGTCGAGCTCTTGCCCTTGTCGTCGGTGGTGGTCGTTTCGGAATAGGCGTTGGCCAACAGCGCGAGGATCAAGCGGTCCGTGCCCGCCGACGGCTCGATGACGTGCGGGATGTATTGGCCCTTGGCCAAGCCTTCCGCGTCCTCCTTCGCTTCCTTCTCGGCCTTGTCCTGCGCGACGCCGGTCTTGAGCAGATACTTCAGGCGGTTGTCGTAGTAGCGCTTCGCGAGGTCGGCCTGCTTCTCGGGCGCAAGCTTGCCCCAGGCGGTGCGCAGCTCCTCGTCGAAGACGCCCATCGGCTTGCCGGAATGGCGCTCGTGCTGGCTGAGATCGAAGTCGCTGCGGGCGGCGATGCCCTCCAGCTCCTGCGTGCCGAAGGGGAACTTGAAGAGCAGATCGACCGTGGCGCGCGCGTAGTGCGCGAGCTCCTCGGGCTTCTGCCAATACTCTTCGAGCGTTTCGCGGGCGATGCCGATGCCCTCGTAGAACTTGATGCGTTCTTCGACCCAATACTGGTGCCACATCTGCCAGCCCCAGTTGGCCTGCGGTTCGCCGGGATGGCCCTTGGCGGCGGGCGTGGCGACTGAGCCGCAGATGGCTTCGACGGCTTCGTCGGGCTTGATGAAGAACTCCAGCTCCATCTGCTCGAATTCACGCGAGCGGAAGGTGTAGTTGCGCGGCGTGACCTCGTTGCGGAAGGCCTTGCCCATTTGCGCGATGCCGAACGGCACCTTCTGGCGCGAGGTCTCGTGGACGTTTTTGAACTGCGCGAAGATGGCCTGCGCGGTCTCGGGCCGGAGATAGGCGACGTCCGCCTCCGTGGCCGTGGGACCGACGTAGGTCTTGAACATCAGATTGAACGGCACCGGCGGCGTGAGCTGCGCGCCGTTCTCGGGGTTGAAGCCCTGGGAGTCCTTGACGATCTCTTGGTCAAAGAAAAGTAGGACTGCGTCTTTGATTCCTCGCTGTAGATAGAAATCTGCAGCTGTTTTGTGAGCCTTCTCTGGCGGCTTGCCCGGCGGAACCAATACCGCAAACCGATCCAAGCACAGCTCCTCCACAAGCTTTAGGCTCTTTAGCTTAAGGAGGGCTTTCTGGATCGGCTTGATGAAAGCCATCCGGTTATCTTCGACGCTTCCGACACTCTTGTGAGGAACGCTTGGACCAATGACTGAAACGTCCGTCCGTATATCCATCTTCTCAGCCCAAGCGGAAAATGCCTGACCCGCCTCGGAGCCTGCTGCCTCTTGGTTTCCTGAATACAAGCGGCTCACCTCTTGCAACGAAGAGCGATCAATCGCTCCCAAATAGAAATACACCGTTCCGCTCTGCGGCTCGACCTGATCCGCGCGGAACCGCTTCTTCGTCAGCAAGCAATCGCACATCGGATCGCTGAAGGTGTCCACGTGGCCGGAGGCGCGCCAGATCTGCGGGGCCATGATGATCGTGGCTTCGAGGCCGACGACGTCGTCGCGCAGGCGGGTCATGCTGGTCCACCAGGCGTCCTTGACGTTGCGCTTGAGCTCCGCGCCCAGCGGACCGTAGTCCCAGAAGCCCTGGATGCCGCCGTAGATCTCCGAGGATTGGAAGATGAAGCCACGGCGTTTGCTGAGGGAGACGATCTTCTCCATCAACACGTTTTCTTTCGGTTCGGCCATAAGAACGCGGATGTTCGGCCGTCCGCGCTCCATGTGTCAAGGCGGCCACCGGCGTGGCGGGGAAACATCGAACGCTGAACGTTCAACGCCCAACGCCGAAGGAATGGACTGGAAGGTAGGCGACGGCTCCCGCCGAGCCGCCGGGGGATCGGCTGACTACGGGG
>CAMLMI010000441.1 GCA_946480965.1 uncultured Verrucomicrobiales bacterium
AGCCGCGGTGGAAGATCTGCACGAAGCGCACGCCTCGCTCCATCAGGCGGCGCGCCATCAGGGCGGACGCGGCGAAGGTGCCGCTCTTCTTCGATTCCTCGCCGTAGAGCTCGTGGATCTTCTCCGGTTCGCCGGACATGTCGGTGAGGTCGGGCACGCTGGCCTGCATCCGGAAGGCCATCTCGTATTGCTGGGTGCGGGTCTGGATCTCGGGGTCGCCCACGGCCTCGAAGGAACGGCGGTTCAATTCGCCGATGCCGTCGATCATCTCGCGGCGGAGTTCGCGGGAAACTCCGGCGGGGTCTTTCAGGAAGAGCACGGGATCGCCCTGGGATCGAAGCGAGACCCCGGCGAACTTGCCCGGTAGGAATCCCGAGGCCCAGAGACGCGCGGAGATGGCCTGCACGTTGGAGAAGGGGCTGGAGTGTTGGGCGTGCAGCACGACGAAGGTGGGCAGATCCTCGTTCATCGAACCGAGGCCGTAGGCGACCCAGGAACCGATGGACGCCTTCCCGGAATTCATCGAGCCGGTATAGACGAGCTGGTTGGCGGGCTCGTGGTTGATGGCGTCGGTCTTCATCGACCGGATGATGCAGAGGTCGTCCACCATCTTGGCGTGCCACGGGAGCAGCTCGCTGATCCAGGCGCCGCTCTGGCCATGCCGGGCGAATTTGAAGATGGACGGAGCGAGCGGAAAGTTCGCCTGCCCGGCGGTCATGCCGGTGAGGCGCTCGCCCTGACCCTTGAGCCAATCCTTGAGGTCTTCCTTGAACCGTTCTTGGAGGCCTGGCTTGTAGTCGAACGTGTCGATCTGCGAGGGCGCGCCGATGAGGGAGATGTAGATGGCGCGCTTCGCCTTGGGCGCGATCTTGCCGAGGTTGTCGGCGATCTGTTCGCCCTGGGCGGACACGCCGTAAGCGCGCGGTCCGAGCAATGACGAGAGCGCGGCGACGCCGAGGCCGGTGGCGGTCTTGCGGAAGAACTGGCGCCGGGTGACGTGGGCGTTGAACTGGCCGAGCAGGTCCTGGGAGAGCGGGGGAAGGTTCATGGCGGGCTCAGGAAAGGCGGTTCGGAGTTGAGAGTTCGGAGTTCAGAGTTCGGCGTTGCGCGGCGGAATCCGGAAACATCGAACGCTGAACACTCAACGTCCAACGTCGAAGGAACGGGGAATCGGAAACGGCGCTGCGCTGGTTTCCTCCGGAAGTGTGGGCTGCGCAGCAACGCAGCCCTACCCGTTGAATTGGAAGGCTCCGCCTCATTTCGTCAGCGCTTCGTCGAGGTTCATGATCTGGCTGGCGACGAGCGTCCAGGCGGCCAGTTCTTCGGGCTTCACGGTTTCGGGCGCGGCGGATTCGCCGAGGTCGATGAGGGCTTTCGCGGCTTCCGGATCGGCGGCGTAGGCCTGGGTCGCGGATTCCAGCATCCGGCCGATGATCGCGCGTTCCTCGGCAGTCAAGGTGCGGGCCAGCAAGGCGCGGCTGATGATGTCGAACCGTGCGTCTAGGCGACGGGAGGAACGAAGCGCGCGTGCGGCCAAAGCGCGGGAAGCTTCGACGAACTGCGGATCGTTCATCGTGACCAGGGCCTGGAGCGGCGTGTTGGTGCGTTCGCGCCGGGTGCAGAAGACCTCGCGGCTCGGGGCGTTGAGGATCTCCATGCTGGCCGGAGGCGCGGTGCGTTTCCAGAAGGTGTAGAGCGAGCGGCGATAGAGCGCCTCGCCCGCGTCGCGTTTGTAGTCGCGGGTGTTGGAATCTTTCATCGCCACCACTTCCCAGATGCCGTCAGGCTGGTAGGGACGCACCGGCGGGCCGCCCACCTTGGCGGCCAGCAAACCGGACGCTGCCAGGGCCTGATCACGGAGCTGTTCGGCATCCAAGCGGTAGCGCGGGCCGCGCGAGAGCAAGCGATTGAGCGGGTCTTTCTCCAGCTTTTCCGGCGTGCCCACGGCGGACTGACGGTAGGTCGCGCTGAGGACCATCGTCTGGACGAGGCGGCGGAAGTTCCAGCCGGAGTCGATGAACTCGACGGCCAGCCAATCGAGCAGCTCCTGGTTCACCGGCTGCGCGCCCATCAGGCCGAAGTCCTCGGTCGTCTCCACCAGTCCGACGCCGAAGAGCTGCGACCAGACGCGGTTCACGGTCACGCGGGCGGTCAACGGGTGGTTGCGCGAGACGATCCACTTGGCGAGGCCGAGGCGGTTGCGGGGCTCGAAGAGCGGCAACGGGGGCAGCGCTTCGGGCACGCCGGGCGTCACTTCCTCGCCTTTGTTGGCGTATTCGCCCCGGATGAGGATGCGGGCCTTGGGTTCGCTGTCCTTCTTCTCCTCCATGACCAGCGTCATCGCGCCGCGGTTGCGCAAGGTGGAACGTTCCGCCTGCAAGACATCCATCGCGGACTGGAGCTTCTGGCTCGGCGCATCGAAGCCACCGAGATACAGCGACAAGAGCCGCTCCTTCGACGCCTTGTCGCGCTGGTCCTCCGCCTGCGACAGGTAGTCTTGGACCAGGCCGGTGGCGGCGAGTCGGCCGATGTCCTGCGCGGTCAATGCAACCTCATAGAAACGGACATCCTGGAGGAAGACCTTGCCGTCCTTGAGCACGTCGCCGGTGGTGCCGTCCTCGTTGGAGCGGCCGCCGAGGCGCAGAGGCGCGTCGGTGGCGATTTCTGTGCCGAGGTTGTTGTTGTTCACCTCGACGGCGGCCTTGGTGCCGTTGACGAAGATCGCGATGGCGTCCGCGCCCTTCTTGGAGCCGTCGAACACCGCGATGACATGGTGCCAACGGCCGGGCGCGAGCGCTTCCCGGGCCGTGACCTTGAGCGCCTTGTCCGGCCAGGCGTCGATCAGGTGGACCACGGGGCGACCGGCATCGAGATAGAGATCCCAGCCGCGAAACGCCTTGCTGCGATCCATACGGGAGAAGAGCGCGCCGCTGGGCTTGTCTTCGACGCGCACGAACGCGCCGAAGCTGACGCGGCCCGTCCGGGGGACGACCGGGTTGGCTCCAATCACCGGCTCGGCTCCTTCGATCTCAGCGGCTGGACCAAAGGGTCCGGCAATCTGCGACTTGATGCCCGACCACGAAACCTGCTGGTCGCGCCAGTGCCCGCGAGCGACCTTCGGTTCCGGTGAATTCGTGCTCATCAAATTCAGTGAAAGCGATGGCTCAGGTCCTGGAATGGAAGGGGTGAAATACGTCACCAATAGAAAGCCACTTACATTGACTATAGAAGGCTGGGGCTTCGAAAGGACGGATTGCTCATTGAGCCACTTCTCAAACTCCGGCGCGGCTTCCTGCTTCCGCTGCTCCAGCTTTCGGTTCTGCGCGGCAACGGCGGCTTCCAGCTCGGGCCAACGGTCGCGGTCCTGCTTGGCCGGGACGAAGATCCGGGGCGCGTTGTCGCCGCTGCTCGGGCTGTCGAGCGCGGGCA
>CAMLMI010000442.1 GCA_946480965.1 uncultured Verrucomicrobiales bacterium
TGCGGAGATACTTGAGCGCTACCTGGAGGTCCTTGGGCAAAGGGCACTCGATGACCAAGGGCTCGCCGGAGGCCGGATCGGGCAGGGTGAGCTTGGCGGCGTGGAGGGCGAGGCGCGGGGTGAGGGGACGTTCCTCCTTGTCGGCCTTGAGGCTGTAGTGGCGCTTGAGCCGGGAGAGCCAGAGCGGTTTGCCCTGGTAGGCTTCGTCGTGGCAGACGGGGATCTTGGCCCATTTGAGATGGGCCCGGATCTGATGCGCGCGGTTCGTGACGGGAAGGCAGCGCATCCAGGTGTAGCCGTTGAAGGCCTCCACCTGCTCGAAGCGGGTGATGGACTTCTTGCCCTCCTTGAAGTCCACGCGCATGACGCCGGGCTGCATGGGATGGGGCAGGAGCGGGGCCTCGATGGTGAACTCCGCCTCCTGGGGCGTGCCGTTGACGAGGGCGAGGAATTCCAGGAGCGGCTTTTCGGAACCGAAGAGGTTGCCGAGCTGTTCTTGGGTTTCCCTGTCCTTGGCCAGAACCAGCACGCCGCTGGCCTCGAAGTCCAGCCGGTGGACGTTGGCGAGATAATCAATGCCGCGCTCGACCGCCCAAGGCTTCCCGGCCGCGATGGCGGCGTGGAGCAGCTGCATCAGGCTCGGACGCTCCGGGGCGTCGGGATCGGGCTGGACGAGCAGGCGGGCGGGCTTGCCGATGACGAGGAGCCGGGAGTCCTCGTGCAGAACGGGGATCTCCCAGAATTCCCGTGTCTCGGGCGACGAGAGTTTGAGGGGCGCGGGCACGCGATCAGGAACCGACCTCGGGAGGCGGGGCGAGGTTCAGGGCCTTGGCCTGGCGGTTGACCCAGTCCATGAAGGCCTGGGAGCGGCGCTGGGCCTGGATGCGCTTGGTGAAGTCCGGCAGTTCGGCCTGCATCTTCGCGTCGGCCACGGGCTGGCGCTCGACGAGGTGGAAGACGAGTCCGGCCCGGCCGAGCTGGCGGAAGGGCGAGGTCTCGCCGGGCTTCATGGAGAAGCCGATCTGCTGCAGGTAGCCCAGTGGCAGGGAGGGGTCCAGACCCGGGGCCTCGCTGCTGCTGAGGGAGAAGGGCGGGAGGGGTTCGGCCTCGTATCCGGCGGCGGCGGCGAGGTCGGAGAACTTCTTCCCGGCATTGGCCGAGTTGGTCACGGACGCGGCGAAGGCGGTGCCGGCTTCCCGGGCCAACCGGGCGGATTCGGAGGCCTTGAATCCTTCCACGACCTGGCTCCGCACCTCTTCGAGGGAACGGGCCCGGCTGGGGAAGATCTGGCCCTGGCCGACGACATAGACGGCGTCTTCGCCGACGATGGGCGTGGAGAACACGGGGCGTTCGACGCTCACGGCGAACGCGGCCTCGGAGAACTGCTCCGGAACCTTCAGCCCGGGCGGCATCGCGCCCATCTCGAACGGCAGCGAGGTGGCGACGGTGTAGCCGTTGGTCGAGGCGGCGGCGACCTTGCGGAGGAGGTCCAGGTTGTCCACGGCGTTGGTGGTGGACGTGGCGGCGAAGACGGCGTTGATCAGCTTCACGGCGTCCTGGCGGGCGAGGCTGGCGGCGGCCTGCTCGCGGCCTTCCGACTTCATCTGGGCGAGGGCCTCGTCCTTCGACAGCACGCGGCCCGTGGCCTTGTCGGTGAAGTTGGTGACGCCGATCTGGAGATACTGCGTCTCGAGCTGCTGCTGGAGGTTGGTGATGGAGGCGATGTCGGCGTCCACCTTCGCGAAATAGTTGCTCAACGGGAAGGAGACGTAGGCGGCGGTGCGCTGCTCCGCCGTGCGGAAGTTGGCCGCGTTGTTCGTGTAGTAGGTGCCGATGGCGGCCTCGGACACCTCTACCTTGGCCAAGTAGTTCGACGCCGGGAAAAAGACGGCCTGCGCGACCATCAGGTCGTTCTCGCGCCGGTAGGCGGCCTTGGCCTCCTCGGGCGTGACCAGCGTGCCGGAAGCGCCATAGACGGCTCCCAGATGGTCGCGGCCGATCTCGAAGGCCGCGAAGCGCTCGAGGTCCGCCGCGGTCGCGCCGTGCCGGCCGATGTCGGCGATGAACCCGTCGTAGATCGCGCGGTTGAACGGCTGGCCCTCGCCCGAGCGGAAGACAGTCTTGATCCAGGTGGCGATGGCTTCCGGGGTGGCCACCACGCCGTTCTGCCGCATGAGCTCGTGCAGGAGGATGCGGTTGTAGATCTCCCTCTGGGGATTCATGCCGAGCTTCTCGAAGTCGCTCGGCTGCGGCCAGGTGCGGTTGCGGAAGAAGTAGAGCAGCTGCAGTTCCCGGTAGGCGTCGGAGTGTTCCTTCTGCGTGATCGAACGCCCGGCGATGGTGCCGAAATTGCCGGTCCTGCGCCCGTCGCCCATGCTCTGTCCGCCCGGGCCATAGTAATAGACGAACGAGATGATGATCACTGGGATTGCAGCGACCCACACCCAGCTCTGGTGACGGCGTAAAGTTCCGATCATAACGGTAAAAGTGAGCGCGGAGCGTATCCACCGCTGGAAACAGGGGTCAAACGCAATAATCCGACCCAGCGACCCGGCGGGAACATTTGCTTGGAACGGCTTCCGGAAGGCCTAGACTGCCTTCAGGCACAGCGACTTTCACCCTTCTCCAATCCTCCACATGCGCCTGAGCGACTACTTGGTGACCAGCAAGGAACTGATGCAGCTCACATCCAAGGTCCGGGACGACGTGTTCCGCCAGATGGTGGAAATGGTGCCCGACATCACGGGCGACGAGTCCGCCCAGGCCACCCTCCACAAGGCCCTGGTGGAGCGCGAGGAGCTCCACAGCACCGGCATCGGCGACGGCATCGCCCTGCCGCATGCCCGTAACGCCCTCGTCGGCCTTGTTACCCAGCCTACCGTCGTCTTCGCCCGGCACGCCGCCGGGCTCCACTACAACGCCATCGACGGCCAGCCCGCCCATCTCATCTTCCTCCTCGTCGCGCCCAACGTGACCGTCCACCTCGGCATGTTGGCGCGGATCAGCCGCCTGCTGCGCGACCCGAAGCTGCGCCGCGACCTCATGGCCGCCACCACCCCTGCCCAAGCCATCGAACTGCTCTGGAACGCCGAAGGCGCTTGATCCCGCCGTCTTCACCTCAATCCCAATCTTCATCTCAATCTCCCCTCTTCGGATTCCCGAACGGCGAGGGAAGAGACCGATCAAGATGAAGAGTAAGATTAAGAACCAAGGAGCAGCGGCAGCATCCCGCCAACAAGAGCCGAAAAGGTAGGGCGACGGCTCCGGCCGAGCCGCCTGGAGGCAAACTCCGTTTTCGTCTCAGCTCCACTGGCGACTCCTGAGCGCCCCGGGGTTGCCAGAGATGCTGCCCCGTCGTCAGCCGATCCCCCGGCGGCTCGGCGGGAGCCGTCGCCCTACCTTCCAG
>CAMLMI010000443.1 GCA_946480965.1 uncultured Verrucomicrobiales bacterium
TCCGAAGGAAACCAGCGCAGCGCCGTTTCCGGTCTGGCTCGGGAGTGCGGCAACCGGTCGAGAGGGTTCCTCTCAACCCGCATTCCGAAGTCGGCTGGCGTGGGTCGTAGCGCAGGTTTCCCAACCTGCTGTATCGCCGCACTTCCAAGTCGGCGGGGCGTCCTGCGGTCGGCGCGCACGGATCTTCCGACGCGGCGCAAGTTTGGAAACTTGCGACACAGCAGGCTTGGAAGCCTGCGCTACGGGGCAACGCCGTGCGCCGGCTTCGGAGTTCGGGCTCGATCTTGGCCAGGCTGGAGGCCTTGCCTGCGATTTCAGAAGGGGCGGCGCGGCAACGCCGCCTTACCAAGTTGAACATGAAAAAGACCGTTGTGATCGGGACGTTGGGCTCCGTGCTGGACGCGGGGTTCCATCAGGAGCGTTGGAACCGCTGGCGGCCGACGGTGTCGCTCTGCCAGCACGACGACCTGCTGGTCCATCGCTTCGAGATGCTCTACCAGACGCCGCACCTCGACACCGCCCGGTGCGTGGCGGCGGACATTGCCCGGGTCTCGCCCGAGACGGAGGTGCGGATGCACGCGCACGATCTGAAGAACCCGTGGGACTTCGAGGAGGTCTTCGCCGCGTTGCACGAGTTTGCCCGCAGCTACGAGTTCAAGCCGGACAAGGAGGACTACCTCGTCCACATCACCACCGGCACCCACGTGCAGCAGATCTGCCTCTTCCTGCTGACGGAGAGCCGCCACTTCCCAGGTCGGCTGGTGCAGACGGCGCCGAAGGAGCGGCAGCGGAAGTCGCCTGACGGCTCCTACAGCGTCATCGACCTCGACCTGTCCCGCTACGACCGGATCGCCGCGCGGTTCCGCAAAGAGGCGCACGAAGCCCGAAGCTTCCTCAAGTCCGGCATCGAGACGCGCAACGCCCGCTTCAACCGGCTGATCGAACAGATCGAGCATGTCGCCATCCAGTCGCGCGATCCGGTGTTGCTCATGGGGCCGACCGGCGCGGGCAAATCCCAGCTCGCGCGCCGCATCTACGAGCTGAAGAAGGCGCGGCACCAGATCGCCGGCGCGTTCGTGGAGGTGAACTGCGCGACGTTGCGGGGCGACGCCGCCATGAGCGCGCTCTTCGGCCATGTGAAGGGCGCCTTCACCGGTGCGCTGAAGGACCGGGCAGGGTTGTTGCGGGCGGCGGATGGCGGGCTGCTCTTTCTCGATGAAGTGGGCGAGCTGGGCCTGGACGAACAGGCCATGCTGTTGCGCGCGCTGGAGGACAAACGCTTCCCGCCCTTCGGCGGCGACGACGAGGTGGCGAGCGACTTCCAGCTCATCACCGGCACCAATCGCGACCTGGCCGAGCGCGTCCGCGAAGGGCGTTTCCGCGAGGATCTGTTGGCGCGGCTCAATCTCTGGACCTTCCGCCTGCCCGGTCTGCGCGAGCGCGTGGAGGACATCGGGCCGAACCTCGACTACGAGCTGGAACAATTCGCCCGCAAGCACGGCAGCCGCGTGACCCTGAGCAAGGAAGTGCGGGAACGGTTCCTCGCCTTCGCCCATTCGGCCGAGGCGCGCTGGAGCGCGAACTTCCGCGACCTGAATGCAGCGATCACGCGCATGGCGACGCTGGCCGAAGGCGGCCGGATCACGGCGGCGGTGCTCGACGAAGAGCTGTCCCGCCTGCGCGCGGCCTGGGCGGAACCGGAGATGGAGGACGACGAAGCCGAGCTGCTGCACACCGTGCTCGGACCGAAGCGTTTGGCCGAGATCGATCCCTTCGACCAGGCGCAACTGGCCTACGTGATCCGCGTCTGCCGCGAGTCGAAGAGCCAGTCGGATGCGGGCCGGAAGCTGTTCAAGGTCTCGCGCCTCGGCCGCAAGCACACCAACGACGCCGACCGGCTGACCAAGTATCTCGCGCGCTTCGGGCTGACGTGGGCGGAGTGCGGGGAGAAGTGAAGCGAGGAGGAATTGCCCGCTGAGCACGCGGAAGACGCGGAACGCGGGCTCCGTGTATCCCGTGTCATCAGCGGGTCCGAGCCAACGCAGGAAAGCTGGTTGGAAAACCGAAGGAGTCCCTTATCGAGCCACCCCAATCGCCGCTCGGCATTTGAACCGCCACTCCTTCGCCCTGACTGCCAAAGGCTGTTTTTAGGGCAGGGTGAGCGACAGCAACCAAGCGCCACCGAATCCAACGGCGCACAGACCTTCGAGGAAAATGGCGAGCGCAAAGAGACCGGGAGACTCGATTCGGTAGATTTTCCAAGGCCGGAGCTCACGCCCGAGGCGCAGTTCGACCACTCCGCTGCTCAGGGCGCACCAGAGCAGCACGCTCCAGCCGATGGTGCCGAAGCAAAATCCCGTGCTTGCGCGGTCGGCCAAGAAGGCGACGAGTGCGCCGAGCAACAGCAGCAAAGCCAGCAATTGGCGGAAGCGAACGGGCGACGAATGGATGGACGGGGCTGCCTCTCCCGTCTCGTGCCGATAGGTAGTGCGGCAATGGCCGCAAACCGAGAGCGGATGGACCATGGCGACTTCGTGGCGGCAGTGTTCGCAGGTGAAAGATTCGGGCATGGCGACGATGGCGAGCGAAGCGCGATTCCCTGCGGGCAACGATTACTGCGACCGACCGAATTTCTTCTCCAGCTCGCGGAAGTTCATCTCGATGAGCGTGGGGCGGCCGTGGGGACAGGTGTAGGGCATCTGGCAGCGGCGGAGGTCGCTGACCAAGTTCTCCAGCTCCGCTCCGGCCAGGGGATCGTTGGCCTTCACCGAGTGGCGGCAGACGGTCTTGGCCACGACGTGTTCGCCGAGGCGGACGCTATTGACCTTGTCGCCGGCGGCCTTGAGCTCGTCGATCAGCTCCAGCACGAAGCGGCGGGGTTCGCCGGCCTTCACGAAGGGCGGCAGGGCATCCAGCAGGAAGGTGCGTTCGCCGAATTCGCTCAACCCCACGCCGAGGCGGGTGAGCACGCCGAGATTGTCACGGAGGAAAAGCGCGTCTTTGGGACTCAGCTCGATGGTCTCGGGCAACAACAGCCGCTGGGACGGCGCGCTGCCGGCTTCCTCCAATCGCCGCAACATCTGCTCGAAGAGAATGCGTTCGTGCGCCGCGTGCTGGTCGAGCAGCACCAGGCCACGGTCCGACTCCAGCACGACATAGAGCCGCCCAACGACGCCGACGAGCCGCAAGGGGACGTGGAGGAGCGGGACCGGGGCGGTGGAGCTGATGCCGGATGCCGGATGCCGGATGCCGGACTGGGGCAGAGGCAGGGGAGCAGGAGAGCAGGGGAGCAGGGGAGGAACGGAGGGCGCGGATTCTGGCGAAGAAACGTCCTGAGGCTGCGCAGCCAAACCGGTATCCGGCATCCGGTATCCGGA
>CAMLMI010000444.1 GCA_946480965.1 uncultured Verrucomicrobiales bacterium
GGGCGCGAGGGGCGCGAAGGGCCGAGGGAATACCCGTGTTGGGAGTGAGCGGATAGAGCGACCGCAGCCCCCTCACCCGGCCTTCGGCCACCCTCTCCCCGTCGGACGGGGAGAGGGCTGGGGTGAGGGGCTGCTTCGGACTTCACCTGCCGTCCGCCGCAGTTGGCGTTACTCCCAGCGAGGCTCCTTGCCCAGCAGATGCCGAACGAAGAAGTCCGCCCGGCGGCGGCGTCCGTAGCTGGACTCGGCCGCGCCGTGGTTGGCGCCCGGAATGACGAGAAGGTCGAAGTCCTTGTTGGCTTTGATCAGCGCGTCCACGACCTGCATCGTCGAGGCGGGATCGACGTTCGAGTCCACTTCGCCGACCACGAGCATCAGCTTGCCCTGGAGCTTGCCGGCGTCTTCGACGTTGGAGCTGCGCTTGTAGCTGTCGTCCACCGGCCAACCCATCCACTGCTCGTTCCACCAGATCTTGTCCATGCGGTTGTCGTGGCAACCGCAGTCGGACACGCAGGCCTTGTAGAAATCCCCGTGGTCCAGCATCGCCCGCGTGGAGCTCTGCCCGCCAGCGGAACCGCCGTAGATGCCGACGCGGGAAAGATCCATGTAGGGCCGGGTCGCAGCAGCGGCCTTGATCCACGGAATGCGGTCGGGAAAACCGGAATCGGCGAGGTTCTTCCAGGCCACATCGTGGAACTTCTTCGAGCGTTGGCTCGTGCCCATGCCGTCGAGCTGGACCATGATGAAACCAAGTTCCACCACCTCGTGCATCTGGCCGTAGCTGGCGCGGAATTCTTTCGGCGCAAAGGCGCTGTGGGGACCGGCGTAGATGTATTCGATGACGGGGTATTTCTTCGTCGGATCGAAATTCGTGGGCTTCAGGATGACGCCATAGATGTCCGTGACGCCGTCGCGCCCCTTGGCCACGAACCGCTCCGGCACCTGCCATCCGGCCGCGAGCAACGGCGCCCAATCGGCCTTCTCCACTTCCAGGATCTGCCGACCGTCCTCGGCCGACCGCAGCACCGTGATCGGCGCCTGATCGACCCGCGACCAGGTATCGAGCAGGAACTTCCGGTCGGGTGAAAACTTCACGCTGTGGGTGCCGTCGCCGGGCGTCAGGACGACGAAGCCTGTTCCATCAAAGTTCACCCGGCAAAGCTGCTGGTAGTAGGGATCGAGCGCGGGATCGACGCCGCCCGCGTAGAACCAGATCTGCCGCTTCTCCTCGTCCACGCTCTCCACCCGGCGCACGACCCACTCGCCCTTGGTGATCTGGTTCTTCACCCGGCCTGTCGTCGCGTCGTAGAGCCAGAGATGGCACCAGCCGTCGCGTTCGGACATCCAGATGATTTCCCGGCCGTCGTTGACCGCCTCGCAGTAGAGCTTGCCGGAGTAGTCGATGAAGGTCGGGCTGGTCTCCTCGATGATCGGCGCGACTTCGCCGTTGGCCGCGTCCAGCGCCAGCACGCGCAGCGTCTGATGGCCGCGCGCATTGAAGAGGAAGGTGAAACGCTTCGAGTCCGGCTCCCAGCGGTAACGGGAAAGGTTCCACTGGTTGCTGAACAGGTTCGTCGCCGGATCGAACTGCTTCTTGGTCGCGAGGTCGAAGAGCACGGGTCGGGACTGGGCCAAACGGTCGCCGGGTTTCGCGTAGTCGAGCGTGCGCAGCTTGGGTTGGACCTGGTCCTCCGGAGACGATTCCACGATATAGACCTTCCGCTCCTCGACTTCTTCCTGCTGGATCACGACGAGCTTCTGGCTGTCGGGCGACCAGAAAATCTGCCGGGTGTAGGGAAAGTCCTTGGTGCCGTCGTTGCTCAGAACCAGCTCCGCTTCGCCCTCGGTGGCGCGGAGCACGATGTTGTGGTCGCGGATTGAGGCGGTCCATTTGCCGTCGGGCGAACGGCCCGGAGCGCCGCCGGGGCCGCGTCTGCCACCACGTCCGCGCATCGTCGGCTCGGGGCCCGGATCGTCGGAAATATCCACCGTGGCCGGATCGTCCGACGCCTCGTAGTAACCGAGCGCGCGGTCGCCGGCCATCACCACCCAGATGTGGCCGCCGTAGGTGTTCTGCGAATGCGACCCGCCGGGTTCGATCTTGCCGTAGCTCTTGCGGTCACCGCCGGTGTCCACCCAGAAGACCTCGACCGTGTTGGTGCTGTTGTTGACGAAGTTCAGCATCGTGCTTTCGCCGGTCCGCACGCTGGCCCGGGCGCGTTCGCGGGAAATCCGGTTGGCGGCGGGCGCGGAGAGATTGGTCTGCGTCAACTGGCCCGAGGCCGGATCAAACTCCCAACCCTTGCCCTGGAAACGGAACTGCGCGGAACCGCTTTCGGTGAAACCCAGCCGGCTGAGATTCAACCGATCCGCTGCGACCGTCGTGCCCGTCGCCGAGCCCAGCGCCGTCGCCAGCTTCGCATGGTCGAACGCGGGAGCGCGCGTTCCGGCTGCGGCGTCCACGAGCACGTATTCGCCGGTGTTGGTGGAGGTCTGCCGGCGATACCAGAAGCGGGTGGAGTTGGTCCGCCATTCCGCGTCCACGGTGGCGTTGAGCACCTTGCCCTCGAAGCGCGGACGGAGGCTGAAGGCGCGTTCGTAATCGGCCTTGCTCCCCTGCCCCCACGACGTCAGACCCGTGGCCAGTAGTAGCAGCGAAAGCGTCGCCCGCACCGCCGCTTTGGAGGGAGCCGCGACGAAGGCCACGTAGCCCAAGCGCGAGGTGGACCGGTTGGCACGAGAAGGCTTCGCCTCCGCGACGGGAACTCCGTCGAGCAGCGCGGCGTCGAACCCTTCGTGGCTTGACGAACGCCGGGCGCTGCCACACGCAATAGCCGGCTGGTTGCACTCGAGATGCGCGATGGCGATGATCCGGGTCTTCATGGCTTGAACGGAGACCGGCCGGGCGTTGCATCCGTTACCGGCGGTTTCAGAAATCTGTTCCGCACCGTCCGCAGCGTCTTGGTCCCGATTCGCCGTCCAACGTGAAAACCGTCACAAAAGCCGCCGCCCCGTCCGCGTCGATTCCGCACCAGGCCCTGACCGGCGCACCCTACCCGGTGCTGGAGGACCTGTTCGACCACGTGCCCGACACGGCGTTCTTCGTGAAGGACCGGCAAGGCCGCTACATCGCCGTCAACCAGTCGCTCGTGCTCCGCGTCGGCCTCCAGGACAAGACCGAGCTCCTCGGCCGCACCGTCACCGAGATCTTCCCCGCAGGGCTCGCTGAACAATACCGCGTGCAGGACGCCGAGGTGTTGAACCAGGGCAAACCCGTCATCGACCGGCTGGAACTCCACTGGCACGCCAATCGCCGCGCCGGCTGGTGCTTGACCACCAAGCTCCCGCTGCTGGATC
>CAMLMI010000445.1 GCA_946480965.1 uncultured Verrucomicrobiales bacterium
ACCCATGCAGCCGCCCAATGGGCATTCATCCACCCACGCGCGCAGCGGCCCACAGGGCTGGAAAGCGACACAATCCCGATGAACACCCCCGACGATCTCCAACTCCCCGTGCGCTGTCCGCGCTGCGGAACGATCACCCAGCGGCACGTGCCCGGCATGTTCGCCGAGGTGATCCGCCAGCAGGGAATGCCGTGCGATTCGTGCGCCAAACTTGGGCGAGCAGAGCGCGAGAACCTGGCCGATGCCGAGCAGCGCAGCGACCGCGAGGCACTGTGGCGGAAGCTGGTGCCGGCGGCCTATCGCCTGCTGGGCGCGCCTGAGGATGGGCTGACAGACGCCGCTCGGCTCAGGGCCAGCCCAGGCTTCAGCGAGGCGATGCAGTGGAGCGGGATGGTCAACGTGGTGTTGGCTGGTCCGTCCGGGGCGTTGAAGATCCGGACGGCCTTTCGGCTCCTGCGACGTTCGCATGACGAGGGTAGGGCGACGGCGTGGTGGAGTGCCTTCGGATTCCAGGGTGAAGCCGAAGAAGCCGCGGGGGACGCTCGGCGCCGGCGGTTCATGGCCGGCTTGCTCAAGCCGGATGTGGTGCTCTTCGACGATCTGCTGAAGGCCCCGTGGACCGTCGCCACATGGAGCGCGTTCTTCGAGCTGGTGGAGCAGCGATTCAGCGCAGGGAAGCCGGTCCTGATCACGCTGAACGACGGGCCGGACGAGATCGTGGCTGCTCTCGATGCAACGCGCAGCCCCATCGGCAAGAGCATCGCGGTCCCGCTGATCCGTCGCCTGACCGAAGGCGCGCTGCTTGTCGAGATGCACCCCGCGCCGCCACCCCAACCTCAGCTTGCTCTCGTGGCATGACGACCCGCCTTGCAAAATGCGCGGAAGGAATCTCTTGGGCCGAAATCCCAAGGCAGGGTCCACGAGGTCGCAGGGAAAACGTGTGTGACCTTTTTCCGAAAAATCTGGCGTATTCGCTTCCATCAGGGACCGGGTTCGTCCGTGGAAATCGTGGGTTTTGCTCAGGATTTTCGAGGTTTTCGCGGTTTCACGGGAGGACGACGCCCTAGCCATGAGCCCACAACAGTCCATCGAGGAATGGGCGTTGCTCCGCCTGGTTCGGGCCGGTCTCAGGGCTGGTGCCGCGGCCAAGATTGCTGCGGAGTTCGATGCGCTTGCCGCCGAGCGGATGGTGCAGGCGATGGGCCGGTTTGCCGCGAAGGAGAAGGCCCGGGAAGCGCTCACAGCGGCGGAGTTCGAGGTGCTCGAGCTGGTCGTTTCTGGGATGAACGACGGGGAGATCGCGCAGGCGTTGGGCATCAGCAGCTCAGCTGTGCAGCAACGCAAGGCCAGCGGGAAGGCGCGGCTCAACGCCAAGACCACGGTTCAAGCTGCTGTTCTGCTCTTTGCCGACCGCGCGGAGCCTCAGATTTCCACAGGTGACGAGCGTGCGAAGATGCTCGCATGAATCTGCTTCACCTCATCGGCCTTGGTGGAAAGTCCTCGTCTTCGGCACCCGACAACGCGGCTCGCAACCGGCCCACGACTGCTCCGTCCGCAGCACCCGCTCCGGCTCCGGCGTCGGCCTCGATCAGCCATCCTGCGCCGACCGCAGGCACCTCTCTGGAGACACACACGCTATCCCGCCAAGAGCGGGCGGAGCTGCGCATCTCGAAGGCACCCCCGCCGTCTCATCAGGCCGATCCCTGGGAGGCCATATTCGCCGGGCGGGAGTTTCAGCGGCTGGTCCGTCCCGGCGGAATCCACTACCCGGCCGAGTATGCGCCGCTGGTCGTGGTTCCTCAGCTTGCCCTGATCGTCAAAGTCGCTCGCCAAACCGGGCGTGTGTTCATCGAGCCGGCGGACTTGGTGGAATACGCCGCAGTAGCCGATGCCGTCGGCAATCTTCGACGCGGGATTCTGGACTGCACAGATGAGGCCGCCCGCCGGGTTTACGATGAGCAGCTGGCTTCATTCACCGCTGCCGCCAAGGCCGGAACCTTCCACGACGACGATCTGTTCGAGAAAAGCGAGATCCGGGAGGACTTCGACCGCAGGCGAAAGCTGCTCAAAGAGGCCAAGCGAGAAGAGGCGTTCAGAGCCGGCCCGGTGGTTGAACGTGTCGCGGACCGTATCCGGCAAGCATTTCGGGATCTGGCAATCGAGCGAGTCTCCCAAGAAAGAGACGAAGCCAAGGCCTGGAATGTGCCATTTGCTCCTTCCCAGCTGTTGCTGGCGTTCCTCGGCGCCGCGCGCAGCGGACGGTCAGCCGTCTCGACCAGCCCCGAGCCACGACGTGGGGACAGATTTTTCCAGCTCGCCGAGGCGTTGGGCGTTGGGTTGCCGTCCAGTGAACCGGACGCCGCGCCTGCCACGGACGAAGGAGGGGAGGCGTTGTGAAAGCCGGGCCCGTTGTCACCCGCGCCGCCGAAGACTCTCTGCTGATCGCTGGCCTGAGCTCCGAGCAGCTAGAAAGCATCGTGGATGGTGCCGCCCTGCGCCTCAACAATCCCAAGGGGGGTGAGGCCGCCGCCCGCAAAGACGGGCGGTGTGTGGTGATGGTCAAAGAGCGGATGGTGCAGATCGATGGCCTTTGCGAAGACGTAGTGGCTGCCGCCCTAGAAGGCCGTCCGGTTGTCTTGAATCCCGAGTCGTTCTATCAGCCCAGGTTCTGATGAGCCTAAGCATCTACACCGCGAAGCTGAGTGCCCTGGGCACGGCGAGCTTGTGCCGGGAGGTCGCCGCTCCGGCTTCGGTCCGGCCGTTGTTCCAGAGTCGATACCTCTTGGCGCTCTCGGCCATGCGCCTACCGGCGGCGAAGTTGGTCGTCCTAGAACGGCTCGCACCGGATCACAGCGGGAGCGCCGCCTTCAACCGTTTCTTGGAAAGGGCGGCCTCGTGAATTGGTTCAGCGTCCATCGGCATGAGGACACGGCGCACGTGCGCTGGTTCGGCGAGATCGCGGCCTTCGACGCCGGGGCGGATGAGTTTCTGGCCGCCCTCGGCGATACGCCCAAGGTTCGGCTGGTCATGCGGGACTGTCCCGGGGGTTCGAGCACCGATGCGCTGCGGATCGCCGAAGCCTTCACCGGGAGGGACGTGGAAGTTTTCGTCGCGGGCGTGTGTGCGTCTGCGGCGGTTCTGGGGTTGGTTGGCGCGCGTCGGGTGACTTGTTCGCCTGGCGCGCGCTTCATGCTTCACGCGGTCCAGGACGCCGTCTTCGGGCCTGCCGCCTTGCTCCGTGGTCGCGCTGCCATGCTCGACCGAATCACCGGCCGTGTCTGCGACCTGTTGTCCAAGCGGCTCACAGTCGGTCCTGAGCAGATCCACGCGTGGTTGACCGATGGCGCCGACCACT
>CAMLMI010000446.1 GCA_946480965.1 uncultured Verrucomicrobiales bacterium
AGCGTGCTCGGCCCCACCTTGAAATCGAGCGCGCTCCAGCCGTCGAGCCGCGTAACCGCCGCGTTGAACTTCAGCGTCACGGGAAACTCTCCCGCGCGGTCGAAGACCAGATAGAACCGGTCGCCGGCGAAAGCCACGCGCCCGCCCGATCTTGGATCGACCTCCGTCAGCGCCACGCCGCTCCCGCTGGCCAGCATGACCGAGCCGCCCTCGGCGCGGTTCACCTTGGCCACGGCCGTGAGGGTGAACGACGCGGTGTCGTCCTCGAAACGGCCCGTCAGCTTGAAGTCCCGCAACACCACGCGGCGTGCCTCGGGATCGACCGGCGTGATCGTCAGCGGCAGCGCGTAGCTCGCGCCCTGGATTTGGAAGGCCAAGGGCTCCGGTGCGTCGCTCTTCGTTTCTCCGCGCAACGCCACGGGCAAGTCTTCGGGCCGGATCGGCAGCAAGCCCTCGGGCTTGGCCACCCGCACGTCCAGATCCGGAGCCATGTCGATGCGGACCGATCCTCCGAGCAACGGCTGCGGCGACGACAGGGTGAAGCCCGGCAACGGCGTCGCGTAGGCCCGCAGCTCCCGCACCGCCACGATCTCCGCCGCCAATTCCGAGATGGGCTTTTCGCCGCGCTTCGGCCGGATCACCAGCGAGCGCGCTCCGTCCGCGCCGCGCCGCACGCTCCAGTCCAGCACCTCCGGCCCCGTGACCGACAGCACCTCGCCTTCGCCGGAAATGCCGAGCACCAGCTCCTCCGGTTGTCCCTGGAAAATCTGCAACCGCGCTCCGATCCGGTTGGTCACGCCGTTGCGCCCCACCTCCACCCGGTGCTGGAGCGTCGTGGTGAAGATCACCTTGTCGCGATCCGCGCCGGAGCCGTTCAGCAACGCCTCGATCACCAGCCGCGCCTTGCCGTCCTCGATCCCGCCGTTGAGCGTGATCGCCTTGGCCTCCGCCGCGCGGGCTTGTGGGCACAGAAAGGCGACGATCACCGCCAGTAGGGCGGTCTGCCAGACCGCCACGTGGCGCAGGCTGCCAGCCTGCGCCGCTTCACCTGCGGCGCCCCCGCCGACCTGGCAGGTCGGCCTACGTGACGGGCTGGCAGCCCGTCCTACTGGCGTTCTTTGGCTCCCTCCGGCGTGTCTCCGTTTCATGATGATTCCAAAATTCTGGGCGCTGCGCGCCGACCGCGTGTCTGTTCCCGGTAAATTCCTAGTAGGACGGGCTGGCAGCCCGTCCTACTGGGCCAGCCGCCCCGTCGCCGAAACCATCTCCACCAACGTCTTCGCCCGGCCATCCGCACCGAACGTCTCCGGCACGCCCTGCAACAGCCGCGCCAGCACCTCCGGCTTCACCTCCGCCGCGAACGGACTGCCCGCCAGCCATTCGGCGAAAGCCCCGGCCGATGCCGCCAAGCGCATCGACGGCGACGCGGTTTCCAGCGCGGGCGAAGCGCCGTTGAACGGCACTTCCCACGCCTGTTCGCGATACTGCTGCGTGCCCGGCACCTTGAACCGCACCCGCACCGTCGCCAGCGGCCCCTCGCCCTGCGGATTCACCGCCAGCGTGTAGAGCGCGTTGCCCGCCTCCGCCGCGCCGATCTCGGCGGCATCGACCGTGTTGTCGCGGAATTGTTCCTTCGTGAGCTGGTGTTTCGCGTAGCCGATCTGCCGATGCGCCGTGACGCGCTTGGGATTGAACTCCACCTGCACCTTCACGTCCGAAGCCGCCACTTGCAGCGCACCCGCGAGCTGCTGCGCGAAGTTCCCCGCCGCTTCCTCCGGCGAATTGAGGAAGCCGTAACGCCCGTCGCCGTTGCGCGACAACGTCTCCAGCAGATCGTCGTTGAAGCCCTCCCAGCCGACGCCGAAACAGTCCAGCGCCACGCCTTGCTTGCGGTTCGTCTCCACCACGCGCTTGAGCGCATCCGGCTCCACGTTGCCGAGGTTCGCCGCACCATCCGTCAGCAGGACCACACGGTTCACGCCGTGCGCGAAGAAATGCCTCTGCGCCGTCGCGTAGGCCACGCCCATCGCCTCCTCCAGGTTCGTCCCGCCCTCCGGCACCACGCCCTCCAGTTGCCCGAAGACCGCCGCCGCCTGCGCCCCGTCCACGCCGTCGGCTCGCAGCAGCGCCGTCCGTGCGAACGTCACCACGCTCAACCGGTCCTCCGGCCGCAACTGTCCGGCCAAGACCTTCAGCGCCTCGCGCAGAATCCCCACCCGATCCGCCCGCTCCATCGAGCCCGAGTTGTCCAGCAACAGCACGAGGTTCAACGGCTGCGCCGCCGACCGCCCCGCCGCCGCCGTGCGCAGGGAAAGCCGCAGCAGATCGCGGTTGTGCTCGAAGGGCGACCGCGCCCGGTCCCACGCGAAGGCCATCGGCGCACCGCCCGTCGGCAGCGGATCGCGATAGTCGAAGGCGTTGAGGAATTCCTCCGCCCGGATCGACGCCGCCTCCGGCATCCGCCCCTGCTCCAGGCTGGCCGCCGCCAGCTTGAACGACACGTCGCTGACATTGAGCGAGAAGGTGGAGAACGCATTCTCCGCCGTGGCCACCTCGGGCTGGGGCACCGGCGCAGGCGCCTGCGGTTTGGCCGGAGGAGCATCCTCCGCATCCTGAGCCACCAAAGCCGGAAGCTGTTTCACCGCTTCCTGTGCTTGGGCCAATTCCAGCTCTCGTTCAGCCAGTCGCTTTTCGAGACTTTCGATGCCCGCCGCCTTGAGTTCTCTCCGCGCCTTGAGACGAGAGTTTTTATACACTCCCGCAACTGTGTTCGCGATCCGCGCCGCTTCCTCGCCATCGGATGACTTTGCTTTGATTTCGATCAAGCTCGTGTCGTCCGACAACTTGATCGTGAGGCGTTCCTTCAGCTCCTTGCGCGCTTCCTCACGGCTCAGATTTCGCTTCAATCCCCGTTCCTTCGCGAACTTCTCTTCGAGCCCGAGCTCGTCCACGACACCATCAAGGACCGCTTGAGAAGTGATCTTTTCGAACTCCGTTTGCAGAAAGAACGGATCATAGCCGACAGCCGGACGTTCCACGCTAAGCCCCTCAACATCCACCTTGTCCTTATCCACGCTGATCCGTGCAGATGCGCTCTTCTTCCCGGTGACCGCCTCGCCCAGCTTGGCCAACAACCCTTTGTTCGCGGAATCACTCGCAAACGCCTTGTCGTGGATCGTCACCACGCTCTCCATCGGCAGCTGCAGCTCGATCTTCTCTTGGTCGAGCCGCAGCTTCAGCGCGGAGATGATCCGCTTCTGCTCATCGACACCGATCATTTTCTCGAAGCGCTCGACGGCTTGCTCTCGCAATTCTGTGGATTCCTTCTTCAGAGATTGGCGGAGACGT
>CAMLMI010000447.1 GCA_946480965.1 uncultured Verrucomicrobiales bacterium
GGGTGCCGACGATGCCCTGGAACTCCTCTTCCGAGAGCGGGGCAGGGGTGACGATCACCACCGGGGGCGCTTGGTGCGGCGGGCCGGGACGACGCTGGGCCGCGAGCCGGTCGTGGAGGCGGAAGACCTTGGAGAAGGTCTGGAAGGTGTCATACACGTCGTAGAAGTTCTCCGGATCGACCACGTGCGGATAGGCCCGTGCGGCGAACTCGATCCGTTCGTCCTCGTCCGCGATTTCCCGGGCCATGCGCTTGACCTGTTGGCTGGAGAGGCGGCGCTTGAAGAAGCGGCTCTCGGCGCGGTTCAACCGCTCGGCCGCGTTCGGCGCCGCTTTCCATTCCTGCACGCCGCGCTCGAACTCGGTGTCGTTGGGCTTTGCCCCGTCGGTTTCGGCCGCTTGGCCGGAGGCGAGCAGACCGAAGCAAAGCAGCGAGAGGAGCGCCGTCCGAAGGGGGCCGGCGACCGAAGGGAAACGGGAGCGGGTTTTCATGGGGTGACTGGCGGTTTGGACGCAACGGAGCGGTCGGCTATTGAACGGGAGGATGGAGGGATGCCTGGGTGCTCTGGTCGATCCAGGCGAGCGCGCCGGCGAGATCGTGGAACTTCCCGTCCAACTGCGCCTCGAAGGCGGAGGCAAGCAGCTCGCCCATCGCGGGGCCGGGAGGGACGCCCCGCTCGCGCAGGTGGCGGCCCAGCAGGATGGGCTTGGGCGCTTCGTCGCGGACGCGCAAGGCGGCGGCGCGTTCCAGCAGTTCGACGACGCCCGGCGGGACGACGGCGGGTTTGGGCGGACGGCCCATGTGGTCGGCGGTCATGACGGTGCAGAGACCGGCGATGTTCTCCGGCTCCAGCCGCTTGGCCAACCGGCGCACCGCGTGGTCACTCCAGTGCGTGTGGCAGGACATGTGGTTGCGGATGAGCGGCGGGACGCGTTCGCGCAGCACGTTCTGCAATCCGAGCCGGTCGAAGAAGGTTTCAGCCGGACCGATCCCGGCAGATTCATGGCCGGGTGAGACGATGCGGACGTGGCCGTGGCGCTCGGCGCGCGCGGTGGTCGAGGGTTTGCCGACATCGTGCAGCAGCACGGCCAGCGCATAGACGGCGCGGGCGGTGTCGTCGGCTTCGCGCCACGCCGGGAGATCCACCAGGGCGTCGAGGCAATGGCCGGTGTGGACGAAGACGTCGCCTTCCGGATGCCATTCCGGGTCCTGCGGCGTGCCGATCATCGCGGCCAGCTCCGGGTAGTTCTCGATCCAGCCCGAACCCGCCAGGAAGCGCAGGCCGAGCGACGGCTTCACGCTGCGCGTGGCCCACTTGAGCCATTCCTCGCGGATGCGCTCCACGGCGAGTTCCACGTGGGAGTGGCGGATGCTGCGGCACAGCTCCAGCGTCTCCGGCGCGCCCACGAGGCGGAACCGCGCGGCGAACTGCATCCCGCGCAGCACGCGCAACGGATCTTCCACGAAAGCGCCGCTGGTGTGGCGGAGAACGCCCTGCTCCAGATCGGCTTGGCCGCCGAAGAAGTCGAGCGTCTCGCCCGTGCGGGGATCGAACATCAGCGCGTTGATCGTGAAGTCGCGGCGCGCGGCGGCTTCCTCCGGCTCCAGCCCCGGATCGAGCTCCACGCTGAAGCCCTTGTGCCCGGGCGCGGTCTTGGAATCGCGGCGGGCGACGGAGAAGTCGAATTGCTCCCTGTCCGGTCCCGTGAGCTTGGCCACGCCGAACGAGCGGCCGACGAGATCGACCCGCCCCCAGCGTTCCAGGGCGCGGACCAGCTCGGGATAGCCCAGGCCGAAGACCTCGATGTCGAAGTCCTTCACCGCCCGGCCCAGCCGCCAGTCGCGCACGCAGCCGCCGACGAGATACGCGCGGCGCAGCGCCGGCGTCTCGGTCAGGATGCGGTGGAGCAGGGGAGGCAGGACCATGACGGCGGCGAGCGTGCGGGTCGCTTGGGGGGCTGACAAGGTCCGAGCGTCCTCCGGGAGATTGATCGCATCGTCCGGCCAATGTTGTTCCGGGAAGGCAATTTCTGGGCGGTTTTCCCGCGCTCTTTTCCTCAACTGTTCCGCCGCCCGGCCGATCCAAGGAGCGGGTCCGGACGTGGATACGCGTCCGGATCGGTCTCTGCCGGGCAGGACATGTGGGCCTGCAAGCCGGAGACATCGTGGAGGTCCGGCCCGGCCACGGGCGTCACATCCCGGCTACATCGACGCCTGACCGACTGCCATGAAACTCGGAACCAAGATCGCCGCCGCCGCCGCCGGGGGAATCCTCCTCACCGCCGCCGTCGGCCTGCTCGTCCAACGCAACGTCATCCGCTCCCAGGGGATCGAGGCCGCCCATCACGCGATGCGCAACGCCGTCGCCGAGGCCGAGAACGTCCGCGAGTCCATTTCCGCGCTGAACCGCGCCGGGGCCTTCGACCACGCCAAGCTCCTCGCCGAATACAAGCAGGGCGGGGGAGAGCTCCGCCAATCCGCCCTCTACCGGACCATTCCCGTCGTCGCCGCCTGGAAAGCCATCGAACAGGTGGCCGAGGCCGAGAACTACGAGTTCCGGGTGCCCAAGCGCCAGGCCCGCAACCCGGCCAACGCCCCCACGCCGGAAGAAGAGAAGATCCTGGACCTCCTGGAGAACAGCGAGACGGAGGAATGGTTCCACATCGACGAGGCCGCCGGAAAGATGGTTTACGCCCGGCCCATCGTGCTCTCCCGCGATTGTCTCGCCTGCCACGGCGACCCGAAGAACAGCCCCACCGGCGACGGCAAGGACATGCTCGGTTTCCCGATGGAGAACTGGAAGGTCGGCGAGGTCCACGGAGCCTTCATCCTCAAGGCCGATCTCGACCGCATCGACCGCGTCGTCCGCGCCGGCATGGCAGAGACGCTCCTCTGGGTCCTCCCCATCACCGCCCTCGTGCTCGGCGGCTTCTGGTGGATGAACCGCCGCCTGATCGTCCGCCCGCTGGACCGCGCGATCCGCGACATCAACGAGGTCAGCGCCCAGACCGCCTCCGCCTCCGGGCAGATCTCCTGCGCCAGCCACGGCCTGGCCGAGGGCGCCAGCCAACAGGCCGCTTCGCTGGAGGAGACCAGCGCGTCCTTGGAGGAAATGGCCAGCATGACCCGCCGCAACGCCGAGGCCGCCACCGCCGCGAAGTCACTCGCGGTCGAATCCCGCGCCGCCGCCGATGCCGGCGCGCTCGACGTCCGGGAGATGGCCGCCGCCATGACCGATCTCAAGGCCACCAGCGCCAACGTCGCCAAGATCATCAAGACCATCGACGAGATCGCCTTCCAGACGAACATCCTCGCCTTGA
>CAMLMI010000448.1 GCA_946480965.1 uncultured Verrucomicrobiales bacterium
GTTGGTCACGCGAAGGTGCCAAGCTACCGGGATCCGCCGCCACCGCAAATTTCCGGTCGGTCTCGCCCAGCGAGCGCGGTGTTCGTGTCCCACGAGACGGCTCTCAGGCGGGAGGCTCCGTAGCGATGGTGCCGCCACGGCATCACTTCTTGTCCGCTTCGATCCGCTTCTTCATCTGCTCCACGATGACGCGGCCCCGGGAGCCGAACGCGGCCGTCGCCACCTTCTCCATCTCCGACAGGATGTATGCCTCCGCCGCCGCCTTGTCTTCCGGCGGCACGTCGGACAGCGGACCCAACGTGGCGTCCAGTTCCTTGCCCTTGGCTTCCAGCGCGGCCTTAAACGCACGGATCTCGTCGTCGGCGACTTCGACTCCACCGGCGACTGCCAGCGCCCGGAGGTCGTTCACTTCGTCGATCTCTCGCCGTCGAGCATGGGTTTTTTCGGCTTGGATCTCCTCCAAGGCCAACTGCACCTCCAATTCGGCTGAGCGCTCAGAACCAGCCAGCTCCTGGTAGCGGGCCAAGACCCGATCGCGCAGGCTGGGAGGTTGTGGTTCTCCCGGAACTCCCAAACCAGGCGTCCTCCAAAAGCGGTCCTCTTGCTGATCGAAGTCCTCGACGCCCACCTCCTTTGCCGCTTGGACCATCAGGAGGAAGTCCGCCTCGCTCTTGGCCTCCGGCAGGGAGTTTTTTGCATAACGAGATTCCGACGACTGCTCGGCTTCGTAGCGGGCGAACGCCGCAGGACCGAGCAAAGCCCGGATCTCCGCAAGCTCCCGCTGGCGAAGCTGCCGAAGGGATTCACGCTGTTCCTCGGTCAAGATGGGAGACGACGCCCCATGCGGAACCTTCTCCACGATGTCGTCCACGGCGTTCTGGAAACGATCTTTTGTCCGGGACAAGGCGGCGTGCTGCTCCTCGGTCATCCATGCCGGTTTGGTGCCCAGACTGAATGGGGAAAACTCGGCCAACGCCGACGCGCCCGAGGCTCCGAGCAACCCGGTCAATTGCTCCTGAAATTCGGCGCGAGCTGCCTTCTGAGCGGCCTGTTCCCGGCGGAAATCGAAGAAGGTCGCGTTCGGCTCCCGCCACCAGGGCGTGTTCTTCGCCCGCTCGCGGGCCGGCTTGGAAACGCGTTCCTGATAGTGCCGGCCCAAGGCGGCGATGGTAAAGACCCGCACCGTTTCCTCCGGGCAGCCGGCGGCCCGCAGCCGGGCGACAAAGGTGGCGAAGTCACCCCCTTCCAGCGCGGCCCAGGGACTGAGGACCGCTTCAGGCACGTCGGCCGCCGCGTTGGGACCCACCAGACCCGAGTTCGTGCGGCCCGTCACGGTGCGCACAGGGGCGGCTACGGAGACAGACATGGAATCATGGTTTCGAGAGCGCAGCGCATAGAGCCCGCCAATGAGCAGGGCTCCGAAGGCGAGGATGAGGAAAGTTTTCACGGGAATTGGGAAAGGTGGCGGTGCGCTTTGGCGTCTGACCGGAGCGCGGAGCATCGCTCCGCAGGGACGTGATCCGGCGATGGAACGCGAAACTCCGGGATAGGGGGCCGCACGGAAGAATGCCGGTCCGTCCGGCGTGCGACGGAGCGATGCTCCGCGCTCCGGACCTGCGTCGTCGGTCGCTTCCCGAGCAATGGTGTCCGAGAGGATTTCATGGAGCGTGTCAGGGTTGCTTGAGCTGCTGCCACCAAGGCCAGTCGCTTTGCTGGAGCGCGCGGGTGCCGGTCTTCCCCACGAGAGTCGTAAACTGTTCCTCGGCCCATTGGAGGATTTTGGCCCGCTCTGTCTGTATGGCTTCCGGAGTGAGTCCAGACGAGGTGCGCAAGGTGTCGTCCCGCTCCAACGCCGCGCGTTTGATCCGGTAGAGCTGATCTGGAACATCGGCCGGCAGTTCCAGACGCCGGATGACGTCGTGGGCGTTTTGGTAGGTGATGTCGGTGGTGCGGATGAACGCCTCGCCCCGTTCCGCGCCGAACAACTGGGTGACGGCGGCCGTGCGTTTGGCTTCTTCAGCGCGGGACCACACGAGGGAGTTCACAGTGAGGGAGCGCACGTTGGCGGACATAGCGGACAAGTAAGCCTCGAACTCTTCCCGGCTGGGCTCCCAGTGTCGCACCAGCGAGCGCTTCACCGAGACGTTTGAGTCATTGCGGCGACGGTATTCCTTCAGTTGCTCGGCCGTGAGGATCGGCTTCAAGGCTTGGACTTCTTGCTCCAGCCAGAGCGCTTGATCTGCGTTGGAATAGCCACGGCTCCGATCCCGACCGACCTCGACTTGGGCGAGAGCTGTGCGGCACAAGCCTTCCACCTCCGGCGGCAACCAAGCCAACTTGTAGTCAAGCTGGCCTACTTGAGTGTGCAGCAGGCTCATTGAATCCTGCTGCGACACGCCCGGTCCCAACAGCTCCTTCAAGGTCGCGTCGAATGTCCCGAAGCTTTCGGCCAACTGTTTCTGTTGCTCCTCGTCCGGCTCGGACGGAGCGCGTTTCTTCCAGTAGGGCCCCAACGTCGGCGTGCCCCGGATGGCGCGGCTACGGGCGACCGATTCGCGATGCAGCTCCAGCCCGACCACGTCGCGGATCAGCTTCTCCGGCGCGCCGCTGGCCCGGAGGTTGGCGATGAACTGGCGGTAATCCTCCGACTCGATGTCGGCCCATCTGAAACCGGCCTCGAAGGCGGGCGGCGCAGCGGAATTCGTCGGCGCGGGCGAGGCGAACTGGACCACGACGGTCGGCGGTGGCGGCGGGTTCCGGTCGAGCCACAGCGGCGTGGTGGCGGCGCCGAGCAACACGAGCGCGGCGAGGGCGGTCCATTCTTGGCGTGCATGATCAGGGCGAATGTTTCGGCGAGGAGACCGACCGGGGCGGCCACGACAGCGACACCCGTCGTCGCGCCGACGGCGGACGCGAGCGCCGCGCCGCTCGTGAGGGCGGCCAAGCCGACCGGTGCGGCGCACGCGGCATGGGCCGTCAGCACGGCGGTCAATCCGGCGGCGGACGACGCGATGCCCCGGTGCCGGAGCTTGGCGCGCAGTTTTTCCAGGGCGCGGGACACGCGCTTCTGCGCCGCGTCGTCGCCCAAGCCGAGCGATTGGCCGATGCTCCGCCAGTCGCGTTCCTCGAAGAACCGCAACAACACGGCCTGGCGATCCTCGGGCGACAGTTCCCCGAGCGCGTCGTCCAGCACAGGGGCCAGGTCGCGCCAGGCGGGATCGGATTCGTGGGCTTCGGGAGCGTTCATGGCCACGGCGTGTTCCCGGAGCGCGCGGCGGCGTTCGCTCCGGAGGGTTTC
>CAMLMI010000449.1 GCA_946480965.1 uncultured Verrucomicrobiales bacterium
ATGAAGTGGGCCGAATTCATCGGCGACAAGAACATCGCCCTCTTCGTCGGCATCGCCCTGGCCGTGGTCATCCTCATGCGGCAGCGCAAGGTGCGGTTTGGCGATCTGGAGAAGCTCTTCGGCCCGCCGCTGGAAACCGCCGGGACGATCATCCTCATCACCGCCGCCGGCGGCGCCTTCGGCCTCATGCTGCGCAACGCGGGCATGGCCGACGCCATCAAGGCCGTGGCGCTTGACTACAAGATCAACCTCCTCGTGCTCGGCTACGTCGTGGCGGTGATCATCCGCATCGCCCAGGGCTCCGCCACCGTCGCCATGCTGACCACGTCGGCCATGCTCTATCCGCTGACGGTGGACGCCGCCGGGGCGACGACCTTGGCCTGCCATCCGATGTATCTCTTCCTCGTGATCGGCTTCGGCGCGTTCAGCTGCTCCTGGATGAACGACTCCGGCTTCTGGGTGGTAAGCCGTCTGGGCGGCATGACGGAGAAGGAGACCCTGAAGACCTGGACGCCGCTCCTCACCGTGGTGTCGTTGATCGGCTTCGTGGTGACGCTGCTGCTCGCGGCGGTGCTGCCGTTCAAGTGAATGGCCGCCGTCCCTTCGAGGCGGTTTCCCGGTTCGGAGTTCTAAGTTGGACGTTCAGCGTTTGGAGTTTTCGAGAAACGCGGAACTTCCAACGCTGAACCCTGAACGCCGAATGGACCTTCCGAGGTTGTAGCACTCCGCTCCGTCACGGGCGGCCCGCAGATTCCTGATTGAACCGTTCGATCCAAGGGCCGGCGTTGGTTCCAAGATCCTCGCCGGTTTGGGCCTTTAGCTGGGCGATGATCTTCTGCACGGCTTCGGCCCGAGCCTGTTCCACGATGAAGTCCAAATGAGAGCCGGGAGTCTGCTTGGTGCCGGAAGGATAGTAGTTCGCCGCATAGGCCAAGAATCCCGCACTGGACGCGCTGTCGGCGTTTTCCGCTTTGGCCACCATGCTGGAGAAGATCTCGATCTGCCCCCGCGCCCAGGCGATGCGGATTATCTGCATTCCATAGGCGATGAAGAAGTAGCCCGCCAAGAGGGCCAAGAAGACCACGGCGACAACCAGTGGCCACCGCCGTGGCGAAACCGTTTTCGCGTCGCTCAGCGGCATTTCAGCCCCCCAGCGTCGTCGGGTCGGTCACGTCGCCCTTGTTGTAGTCCACGTAGGCTTCGGTGAGATCGGCGGCATACATCAGCGCGGAGGCCTTGCCGAGATTGAGGCGGATGTGGAGGTCGAACTCGTCGGGGGCGACGGCGGCGCAGAGGTCCTTGTAGCTGGCCTTGGTGGGCTGGCCTCGCTTGAGGCTCCAGAGGATCTTTTTGCTGCCGGGCGCGCTGTAGCCGATGTCCACCTTGTCCTCGACGATGGTGGCCGGGCTGTAGCCGAGGGCGTCGATGATGCGGCCCCAGTTCGGATCGCCGCCATGCCAACTAGTCTTCACCAACGCGCTGTTCGCGACCGCGCGGGCGGCCGCGTCGGCGTCGGTGATCGTCTTGGCGCCGTCCACGCGGACGGTGACGACACGGTGCACGCCCTCGCCGTCGCGCACGATCATCTTGGCCAGCTCCAGGCAGACGTGGGTCAACGCGGCTTGGAAGACTTGGAAGTCCTTGGATGCCTGATTCCGAATGCCGGATGCCGGATTTTCCGCGAGACCGTTGGCCAGCACGAGCACGGTGTCGTTGGTGCTCATGTCGCCGTCCACGGTGATGCGGTTGAAGCTGTGGGCCACGGCTTCCCGCAGCGCGGTCTGGAGCAGCTTCGGGGAAATGGCGGCGTCGGTGGTGACGAAACCGAGCATCGTGGCGTGCAGACCAGCGGGAACGCCGCTGGGAAGAGCCGCCGGACGCGCGCCGTCGGCCGACATGCCGGGCTGGATCATGCCGGCGCCCTTGCACATGCCGCCCATGCGGACGGTCTTGCCGCCGAGCTTGAACTCGATGGCGATCTGCTTGGCGCGGCTGTCGCTGGTCATGATGGCCTCGGCGGCTTCGGCGGCGTGCTCCGGCGCGTTGCCCAAAAGACCGGCGGCCATGCGGATGCCTTCGCGGACGTTCTCCATCGGCATGGTGACGCCGATGCGGCCGGTGGAACCGACGAACACTTCTTCATCGTCGAGTTGGAGCAGCTTGGCCGTGAGGGCGGTCATGGCCTTGGCATCCTTGAGGCCCTGTTTGCCGGTGCAGGCGTTGGCGTTGCCGGAATTGACCACGACGGCCTGGGCTTTGCCCTTCTTCACGCGCTCGACACAGAGCTTCACCGGGGCGGCGCAGATCTGGTTCGTGGTGAACATGCCGGCGACGGAGCAGGGGACTTCCGACACGATCAGGGCGAGGTCGCGCTTGGGGCCCTTGGCGGAACCCTTGCCGGTGCCGAGCCGTTTGATGTCGCAGAACACGCCGCTGGCGAGGAAACCCTGGGGGGCGACGATCGCGCCTTCCACCGTCTTGAATTTGATCTTCATCGAATCGCGGGACGGTGTGGAGAAACGCGCCGCGCTGGCAAGTGTGGAGAGGCGATTCGCAGGGCCGGGGCCTGAAGTGTCTCCGGTTTCCAGGCGTGGGCTTCCGCCACCCGCCACAGCGATTGGCCATCGACTGCAAAGCGCAGTGCTCCATCGACGGGCAAGGCGGCCGACAAAAAAACCGGAACCTTTTTCGGCTCCGGGCTGTGGTCTTCAACGAGAGGTCAGTTCGCTGGCGGAATGCGGTTCTGGTCCTGGGAGAGGTTCCACACATCCATGAAACGCCGCTTGTTCACGAACTCTGCGTGGCCGTCGCCGAAGTTCATGGTGAAGCCGTCGCCGTTGTGCGGGTCTTTTTTGTCGGGCCAGTTTTGCGTCAGGGTTCCGCCGGCTCCGTAGGAACTGGTGTCGTCTCCGTCCATCATCAGGATCGTCCCCGCAGGGCCGGGCTTGGTGCCGATGGCCTTGGTGTGGGTCTTGATGGTGTAGGTCTCCATCGTTTTCTCGTTCTTTTCGTATCCGGTGCCATCATAGACGCCGAAGACCTCGTAGCTGTGCCCGGTGCCGTCCTTGGACGAGGAGTTGTTCGTGAGGTGGGTGGGGACGCGCACGCCGTCGATCGTCTTTCCATCCAGATCTTTTTTGGGAGTCACGTTGCGGGTGTCGATCTTGTGCTGCGTGCTTGGACAGATGTAGCTTTTGATCGAGCTGACATAGTTCGGATAAAGGAAGCTGAGGTCGTCGTCGGTGTTCGCCCGGATGTTTCCGATCGCCCGGTTGATGTTCGCCACA
>CAMLMI010000450.1 GCA_946480965.1 uncultured Verrucomicrobiales bacterium
GTCATGCGTTTGAAATTCGATGTTCTCTGGAAAACGGCCTGGATCTGCCTGGCCGTGGTTTTTCTCGGCTCCCTTTGGGCCAGCGCCCAGACCAACTCCGTCGCCACCAACGCCCCGGCCGGGTCCACCAACGAGGTCCAGCCGCTGGTCGTCTTCCCGGCGTTGGCGGGCACCAACCTCGCCAACCACGTCTATCTCACCTTCGGCCTGAACCGGATCGACGCGCTGCAGCACGAATACCTCGGCAATCCCGCCTGGCAGTATCTGGCCTTCCTCATCTACGTCGTCCTCGCCTTCTACATCTCCAAGCTCTTCGACTGGCTGCTCGGCGTCTGGCTGAAGTCTTGGACGAAGAAAACCGAGACGGAGCTGGACGACATCCTGATCGAGCTGCTGCGCGGCCCGGTGAAGATCATCGCCTTCGTCATCTTCCTCCACATCGGGCTGAACCTCTTCAAGTGGCCCGCCTGGGTGGCCAACTTCATCAGCAAGGCCTTCATCGTCGTGGTCGCCGCGTCCATCACCTACCTGCTGCTGAAGCTGGTGGACCTGCTGCTCGCGCGCTGGCTCAAGCGGCTGGACTCGTCGAACGACCACCACTTGAACGACCAGCTGTTGCCCATCCTGCGCGGCGCGTTCAAGACCTTCATCGTGGTGATCGCCGTGCTGGTCACGTCGCAGAACCTCGGCCTGAACATCACCGGCGTGCTGGCCTCGCTGTCCGTCGTCGGCCTGGCCCTCGGTCTCGCCGCGCAGGACACGGTGGCCAACCTCTTCGGCGCCGCCACCGTCTTCCTCGACAAACCCTTCAAGGTGGGCGACCGCATCAAGCTGGAAGGCGTGGACGGCACGGTGGAGCAGATCGGCATCCGCTCGACCCGCGTCCGCAACCTCGACGGCCACCTCATCACCGTCCCGAACAAGACGATGGGCAACGCCACCATCACGAACATCACCCGCCGCCCGAACATCAAGACGACGATGACCATCGGCATCACCTACAACACGCCGACCGCGAAGGTGAAGCAGGCGCTCGCCATCCTGGCCGAAGTCTTCAAGCACCCCAAGACCACGGACGTCATCATCAGCTTCAACCAGTTCGCCGACTCCTCCCTGGGCATCACCGTCGTCCACTGGTGGAACTCGACCGACTACAAGGACTACATGGCGGGGATGCAGGACTTCAACCTGCAGATCAAGGAGCGCTTCGACGCTGCCGGCATCGAGTTCGCCTTCCCCACCCGCACGCTCTACGTGAAGCAGGACTCCGACTGGAAGGTCGGCGCGCCCTCGGGCCAGGCGCCCGCCGCCGACGCCCCGAAGTCCTGACAACCGTCCCGGTCCGTCCCGGACCAAAGCAAAGCGGGCGCGGCCTGACCGGCCGCGCCCGCTCCTGTTTTACCGTCCCGCGAAGCGCCTTCGCCGGACGGCTCCGGGGTTTGCCGCGGACATGGAACCATCCGCGACCCCGGAGGCAATCCGTCAGACCGGCCGCCGTGCGCCCGTGCCGATCGCGGCCGGGAGCTCCAGCTTCTGCACCCACTTCCCGGCATTCGCCTTGCCCAGCCAGAAGCCTTCGCAGAGCCCGAGCGAAGGCTGGGCCGAATGCCAGTTCCGCATGGGGAACTTGAGCACCTGGTAGCGCTGCTCCTTGCGGTCGAAGACGTGGATCACGTCGCCGTCCTGCACCGGCAGCCCGAGCTCCGCGCAGACCTTGCCGGCTTTGGGCAGCATGGAGCCGCGGATGGAGAACCCGGCGCCGAGCTGGTTCACCAGCTCGCCCTGCTGGACGGTGCCCGCGAAGTCGAGGTGGATCGGCTCGAAGGTCGGGTTGAAGAAGATCGCGCCCTCGCCGGGATCGAGCCGTTCGCCGCCGAAGCTCCACTTGCCGTTCTTGAACGAGTTGTTCGTCAGGCGCGCCAGGCGGGTGTCGAACTTGCACAGCGTGGTGTTCTCCGGCACGCGCGGGAACAGGGTGGCGACGGTGTTGTCGTCGTTCGCGAAGGGGTTGCTGATCATCGCGAAGCCCTGCGGCGCGACCGTGCCGGCGTAGCCGACGACGTTGCACGACACGATCCCGCCAACCACGGCGCGGTAGAAGCGCGCGGGCTGGGCGCTGGCCTGGGCGTCGATGAATTCCACGCTCTCGTCGGACGCGGTGTTGCGCGTCACCACGGACCAGGTCTCCAGATCGGTCGAGGCCTGGATCTCGTAGGCCGAGCCGATGGGCAGGTGGACCCGGCAGCGGAACGGTCCCTTGGGGACCTTGGTGGCCTGGGCGAGGTGCGAGGCGGAAACGGACCGGGCGGACGCGCCGTCCAGCAGTTCCGTCCCGGAGGAGAGGAGTTCGTTCATGGCTGCGGAGTTTTCGTTTTCTTCGATCACGGGATCGTCTTCGTTGCCGGCGAAATAGCAGCACCGGTGCCAGCGGACCGGGCTCGCCCGGATGCAGACCAAAAGTGTTCTCCCGCAGGCCGCCGGGCCCGGTTTTGTTCCGCATTCGGTCACTGCGCCGGGACACTGCCGAACAATCAGGCACGCTTCCGCTCCCGTCGGCCCTGCCGGGCGGCGGAGCGCCGGACACGCTGTCCGTTTTTCCAACGCGCGGTGTCAGCGGTGCGAATCTTTCCCCCTAGCCGGTTGCGGCTCCGTCGGCCCCGGCTATCCTCCGCGCTCCATGAGCATCGCCACCAAGACGGGGGACGCCGGCCTGACCGGACTGATGTATAACCGCCGCGTCTCCAAGTGCCACCCGCGCGTCGAAGCCTACGGCAGCGTGGACGAGGTCAACGCCGCGCTGGGCCTGGCCAGGGCCACCACCGCGCACGGCTTCGTCCGGGACCATCTTTTCACGATCCAGAAAGACCTCGTCACCCTGATGGGCGAACTCGCCACCGGCATCGAGGACCTTCCGCGCTACGCGAAGGACGGCTTCACGCTGGTCACGCCCGCGCTCACGGCCAAGCTGGACGCGCTGGTGAAGGAGATCGAAGCGCAGAACATTTCGTTCAAGGGCTGGGCCACTCCGGGAGACTCCGTGGATTCCGCCGCGCTGGACGTGGCCCGCACCACCTGTCGCCGGGCCGAACGCCGCGTCTGTGCGCTGCACGACATCGGCGGGCTGAACAACCCCGAGATCCTCGTCTATCTGAACCGCCTCTCGGATACGCTCTGGCTCATGGCCCGCTGGGTGGAAACCCGCGGGGCTGCGGCCAAAGGCTAGAAGCCCAACGCCTCACGCCAAG
>CAMLMI010000451.1 GCA_946480965.1 uncultured Verrucomicrobiales bacterium
CCAAGGCCGTGGCGGTGATGAGCTGGTCGGCGGGATCTTTGTGGAAGCCGGATGCCTCCAAGGTCGAGGCCCGTTCGGCGATGGCCAGTGTGTCCGCGTGTTGGGAGAAAACTTTCTCCACCAAACTGGGCAGCGAATCCCCGAAGGCCCGCTGAATCCAAGCGTGCGTGTCTAGCAGATGCGTCACTTGGACGCCTCCCAATCGAGCCCGGTGCTGAACAGGTCGCCGACGACTCGACCCTTGCCCTTGAGCGCGCCTTGCCAGGAACGCTTCGAGACTGCTTGGAAGACGAACTCCTCGTCGCCGGAAACGACAAACACCGGCTCGCCTGCCTTGGCCGCTGCCTTCATGCGGGTGAAGTCCCGCTGGAAATCCCGTGAGGTGACTTTCATGTCTGACAATCTGTCAGACCCGTGGTTGAAGCCTCAAGAATCACCACCCTTGGCCCCGTCCTTTTCAGACGCTCCGCCGCCGACCCGCGATCTGCTGGGCCCAACCCGCAGGCCCGCCAGACCCCGATCGCAGGCGACGGTTCGTTCGTGCTGCGTCCAAAGGGCGCGCCCGGCAATCAAGCCGGCTTCGTCATCAGGCGGGCGAAGAAACCGCGGTCGTCGGTCTCGCGCTGCTTGACCTTCAATTGGCCGAGGTTCGACTGCCAGGCGATGAAGACCTTGTGCCACTGGTTCTCGATGCCGCGCAGGGTGCCTTCCGGCAGCTCGGCGAGGTAGCGCAAGGACGGGGTGCTGGAGACTACCGCGTGGACCTCGTCCTTGGTGGGGGAAGTGCATTCGATGCGGGCGAGGATCAGCTCCAGCTCCTGGATGAGGACGCTCTTGACCTCGAGGAACTGGGATTCGTCCTCCGCCTCGAACTTCTTGGTCCGGGCGAGGCCGAGGAAATGGCTGAACTGTTTCCAGCATTCGAGGTAGTTCTCGAGCTGGAGGATCAATTGGTCGAGTTGCTTCGTGGTCATGTGGCCGATCGGGTTGTTCCCGGACCGCTGGCGACGGGAGTGAGGAACACGATGGCTCCTCCACGCAGCTCCCGCGCCGTCACGCGCAGTCCGTGAAAGTTGAAACTGAGCTCCGTGAGCGCGAGCTGGGCGGCGTGCGCGTCGCGGAAGGCGGAAATGATGGCCTCGGAGAGCGGGCCTTGGATGCGGGCCGCCATCGCGGCGGGCAGGGTGGACATCACCACCTGGCCGGCGGCATCGACGGTGAAGGCGCCTTTCGGCGTCCGGGTGAGCGTCGGCGGCTCGGGCTTCTTTCTGGACCAGGTGAAGAGGCTCATACGGGTTGATGGATCTTCTTGGTCATGGTGCGGACCTGTTCGGGGGACAGGCGGCGGTTGAAGCCGAGGCAGACGATGGTCTCGTCCACGGCCGAGATGCCGACGTGGCGCTGGTGGCCGATTCCCTCCACGTGGCAGAGAGGGCCGAGGCCGGCCTGCTGGCCGATCTGCTCGATGGCGCTCCAGGTCTTCTGCGCCCAGGCCAGGACGGCGTCGTCGCCCTTCAGTTCCGGGGAAGGGACGCGGGCGGCCGGTTTGCGGCCGGGAATATCCAGGGGCTTGCGGCCGCTCATGACGAACTCCACGCCCTCGGCGGTGGAGAGCGCGTGCCACAGCGCGGTGTCGAACTCGTCCTCGGCGGCGGCCTTGGCCGCGACGCCGCGCGATTCGTCGATCTCCTGGGCGGTGTTCAGCAACAACCCCTGCCACGAGTGTTCGATGCGCCGCGCGCGGTCCGGTTCGGCCGGGAGGATCTCGAAGCTGCCGTTGGTCCAGCGGAGGATGCGGTTGAAGGCCGCTTCGCCGACCACCTCGCCCAGCACGGCATCGACGACCTCGCCGTGGTTGATCCAGATGAAGCCTTCCTCCCCGGCGTTGGTCAGGCGGAGGAGGGACGAGCTGCGGGAGAGGCATTCGAGCTGGACCAGATCCACGAGGCTCTTGGTCTGCACGCCCTGGAAGCCGCCGGGCTGGATCTCGTCCAGCAGGCTCTCCACGCAGGACTGGAAGAGGCCGAGCTCCTCGCGGGTTCCGGGCTTTTCCCAGACCAGGTCCACGCCCGCGGCGTAGGCGCGGGAGCGGAGCGAGGGGTCGATGCCGTTCGTCATGACGACGAGGCGCAGCTTGGGGAACTTCCTCCGGACGATGTTCGCCACCTGGAGCCCGTCCATGCCCGGCATGTCGAGGTCGGTGACGAGGAGGGCGAAATTCTCGGATTCGAGAAGCGACAGCGCCTTCGCGCCGGAGTTGCACGTCTCCACCACCGGCCGCGCCCGCAGGGCCGACAATGCGCCCCGATACCGCTCCAGCAGTTCGGTCTCATCATCGAGCAAAAGGATTTTCGGTGAAATGGGCATGATTGTCGCTTTGTCGCATTGGTTATTACGGCCGAACAGGCCCGGTGATTAAGGACAGTTGTTCGACTGCCGACATCACAGATGCCGGAAAAAGCACGAAGCCGGCCGCATCGCATGTTTTCAGCGCTGAAAAAACTTTTTGGTCGGAGCGACGCTCCGGAGACGACGTTGACCGCGCCGACCACCGCGCCGGTCGCCCCACCCCCGGCGGAGAGCGGGTTCCGGCGGATCGCCCCGCAGGCATCGCCCGCGCGGGAGGTCCGTCCGCCCGCGCCGCCACCGGCCACCGCCGGCACACCGTCTCGCCCGCCGACCCCCGCCAGCCCCGGGCTCGACGCCCTGGCACCGGCCCGCGAGGTCTTCGTCGCCGCCGGGCCCTTGGCCCCGGACGACGCGGTGCGGGTGCCGTTCAACGACATCGCCCCGAGCCTTTCCAAGGAACTGCTGCTGCTGGTGAATCCCGGTGTCGGCGGCGACTTCGAGTTCTCGGCCACCCGGCTCGCGCCACAACTGGCCCTGGGCTCGGTCAAGACGACCTTCTCGGAACTTCGGGCCGCCGCCCCGGCCGGCCTCTTCCGGGGCAGCCCTGCCTCGGGCGATGTGGAGATTTCCCTGCCGCTGGCCGCCATCGTTCCCCGGATGCCGAGCGCAAAACTGGGCCGCCGCACCCCCAAGAAACGGTGGGACGCGCCGTCGGATGTGGGCAATCTTTTCGGACCCAAAGGAGCCCCGTTGAAGAAGGCGGAAGCCTTCTTTGGCGAAGCGCCCGCCGCTCCCGTCCCGGCGCAGGCGATCCCGGCCCCGACCCCTGCCCCGGCTCCAATGCCGCCGCCCTCACCCCGCCCGGTCGCCGCTGCGGCACCGGTTCCAG
>CAMLMI010000452.1 GCA_946480965.1 uncultured Verrucomicrobiales bacterium
CCCCAGTCCACCACCGCGCGCTCATGGCGTCCGCCCTGGTCCCGGACGAGGAAGATCGGGCCGTGGTCCCGGCACCAGGGTTCGTAGGCGGGGAAGTGGTGGAAATGGACGCGCGCCAGCGGCACACCGTCCTTCGCGAGCAACCCGCGCACCCACTGCTCCATCTCCGCGTGCCAGACGTTGATGTTCACGTCCTCCACCTGGACCAGCTCCTTGATCAGGGCCGCATAGACGGGCGGGACGGTGTCGTATTTGTCCGGGAAGCTGATGCCTTCGGGGCGGGGCCAACTGAACCAGGTGCCGGTGTGCGGTTCCCATTCGGCGGGCATCCGGTAGCCGAGCTGCGACGGAGTCTGGGGCAAAGAATCGGGTTTCAAAGCGGGCGAAACACTAGGAAGCCGCCGCAGGCGAATCCAGTGACGAATTGCCCCGACTCAAGGCTCGCGGCGGCCCGCTTAGGCCGATCTTGGATCGGTCGTTCCACTGCATCGGCTCCTTCGATGGCCGCGCTGGATTTAACGATTACCCGCGCCGCTCCGGCCCCGGGCAACGTCCGCCGCGATGCAAACCAACATCGCCTCCTTCAATCCGGCCACAGCCGCTCCCTCCGTCCCGCGTCGCCGCGTCCCGCTGTGGACCAAGCTCGCCTACACCGCCTTCATGGCCGTGCTCGTCCCGGTCTATTGGGCCAACTACGGCGTGACCAATTTCCTCTATTTCTGCGACGTCGCCCTGTTCCTAGCGCTGGTCGCCGTTTGGCGGGAAAGCCGCCTGCTCACCAGCATCGCCGCCGCCGGCATCCTCGCGCCGCAGATGGTCTGGCTGGTGGACTTCCTCGGCCAGTTCGCCGGGCTGAAGCTCACCGGCATGACCGACTACATGTTCGACGCCACCCGTAGCCGCTTCCTGCGCGGGCTGTCGCTTTTCCACGGCTGGTTGCCGTTCCTGCTCCTCTTCCTCGTGAAACGCCTCGGCTACGACCGGCGCGGATTCAAGGTGTGGACCGTGCTGGCCACGGGCCTGATGCTTTTCTGCTACTTCTTCCTGCCCAAGCCCGGCGACGCCGTGGCTGGCCCGCATGTGCCGGTGAACGTCAACTACGTCCACGGCCTCAGCGACACCGCCGTCCAGACCTGGATGCCCGCGCCGCTGTGGTTGCTGACCTTGATCGTCGGGATGCCCCTGCTCCTCTCCGGACCAGCCCATCTGTTCCTGAAATGGTTCTCCGGAAAGTTCTCGGATGAAGCGCCGACGAACCAACCGCCCCTCCGCCATCCCTGACACGAAAGACCGAGAAACGCTGCGCCGCGTGGCGAACCGTGGCATTTCGGGAGTCCGCCAGTGAAGCGTCCGGCCGGAAACAGGGGGCGCGGTTCGAGACCACGACCCAAAGCCTGGCCCGTTCCATCCGGGCTTGGCGAAACGGGCTCTTTGGAGAACTTGTCGCCAGGATCGGTTCCACAGGCCCCTCGAAAAACCTCCAAAGCCCGGTGCCTTCGGCTTTTTGCCGCTGACGCGTTTCATGGGAGAACACCGCTGGAACCGGGCAACCGGGGTCTTGTGGACAATTCTAACCCTTTCCTGAGTGCGGCATGGACCATCGTTCCGAATTGCGCTTTAGTTTGGCGGGAACCATGAACCTGCCGCCGATCATTCTCGCGTCCGCCTCCCCGCGCCGCGCGGAGCTGCTCCAGGAACTGGAAGTGCCGTTCGAGGTCGTGCCCAGCGACGCGGCCGAAGTCCACAACGAGGATCTCACCGCCGCCGAGGTCGCCCAGCTCAACGCCTATCGCAAGGCCCGCGTCGTCGCCAAGAAGTCCCCCGATTCCCTCGTCATCGGCATGGACACGCTCGTCGCGCTCGGCACGAGGCTCTACGGCAAACCCGCGTCCATCGCCGAGGCGGAGCGGATGATCGGCGAGCTGCAGGGGCGCACCCACCATGTCGTCACCGGCGTCTGCCTGCTCCATCTGCGGCGGCACCGGCAGCGGATCTTCGCCGACCGCACGGAGGTCACGTTCCGCCCGCTCGGGCCCGAGCAGATCCGGCGCTACCTCTGCAAGATCCATCCGCTGGACAAGGCCGGCGGCTATGCCATCCAGGACCACGGGGAACTGATCGTGGAACGGATCGACGGTTCCTTCAGCAACGTGGTCGGCCTGCCGGTGGAACGGCTGCGCGCGGAACTGGTCGCCTTCGCGGCGCTCTAGCGCCCCCGGGCAGCAAAAAACCCGCCCGTGTTCTGGGCGGGTCCTGGAGAAAGCTGGAAGCGGTCACTTCGCCTTCTTGGCGGCGGCCTTCTTCACCTTCACGGCCTCTTTCTTGCGCTTGAGATAGGCTTCGCGGCGGCTGCGTTTCTGGACTTTGTTCGATTGCTTCATAGTTGTCTCTTTACAACGTGCGGAGGCTTCGTTGTGGTTCCGCAATATGATGAAGCGGTTTTGGCGGTTCAACCTCCATTTTGCCGTGCTGGCGCTCCTGCTGGCCGCCGGATGCTCGACCACGGAGGAGAAGGAACGGAAGAAGCAGATCGCCAGCCTCCGCATCCACATCGAGGGCCGCCGCAACATCATGGAGCAAAGCCCCAAGGCCACCTTCCGCTCCGGCGAAGCCATCAACATCAACCAGGACATCGCCCTGACCGACATGAGCCTCGTCTCGGCCGAGATGGTGGAGACTCCGGGCGGTTTTTCCCTGAAGCTGAACTTCGACCGGCATGGCCAGATGAAGCTGGAGGCCATCTCCATCGCGAACCGCGACAAGCGCCTCGCCATCCTGGCCGCGTGGTCCACCGGCAAGAAGGACCACCCGGGCGAATCCCGTTGGCTGGCCGCCCCGGTCCTGCGCCAGCGAAACTCCTCCGGCTCCCTCGTCTTCACCCCGGACGCCTCGCGCGAGGAGGCGGAGATGATCGTGCGGGGACTGAACAACGCGGTGAAGCAGAACAACAAATGAGCCGGTTCCGCGCGGTGTTTCCGGCGGCCCTGCTGGCAGGGCTGCTGTTTCCCATCCTCGTTCCCGCCCAGGTGTTCCGTCTGCCCACGGGCAATCTCGCGGTCGCGGCTCCCGGCAAAGAGGCCGAAGCCTTCGCCCCGGTGCCGGGCCGAGATTGGCGCAGCGGCATGTTCGGCTGCGTGCGGTCGGAGGGCTATCGCTTCCACGAGGGCCTCGACATCCGCAGCCTCCAGAAGGACAAGCGCGGCGAGCCCACCGACCT
>CAMLMI010000453.1 GCA_946480965.1 uncultured Verrucomicrobiales bacterium
ACCTCGAGGCCGACGACAGCGAGATCACCACCGTCGTGGCCCAGGTCGCGCGGTTCCAGGGCCGGAAGGTCTTCGCCTTCACCAGCCGGGGCGATGCGGCGGCCAAGACGTTCGCCCTTTCCATGGGGGGCGGAGTGGGCCGGGGACTCCGAGGAGCTTCCCCCCGAACCGCTGGACGCGGCCATCCTCTTCGCGCCCGTCGGGGAACTTGTGCCGCGCGCTCTTCGCGCCGTGGCCAAGGGCGGCACGGTCGTCTGCGGCGGCATCCATATGAGCGACATCCCGTCGTTCCCCTACGAGCTCCTCTGGCAGGAGCGGACGGTGTGTTCCGTCGCGAACCTCACGCGGCGGGACGGGGAGGAGTTCTTCGCGCTGGCACCGCGCGTTCCCGTGCGGACGGAAACGGAATGTTTCCCACTGAGCGAGGCGAACGAGGCCTTGGCCCGATTGCGTTCCGGACGGCTGACGGGCGCGGCCGTGTTGATCGCCGGACCGTGACCGGTGGACCGAGGGGCCGGATGAAGCGGGAGCTTCAGCTCCATTTCCGGAACCGCCAGGTCCAGAACATCAAGGCCAGCAAAGCGGTTCCGGAGGCCAGAGAGGACACCTCGGGAACCGGTGTGGGATAGCTGTTGAGCACGACTTCCAGATTGTCCATCGCCCAGGCCGGCGGCGGCGGCCAGCCCCCCGGCGGGTTCGACGGCCTTTCGGCATGAAAATAAACGACCAAGACCGGGTCGGACGTCGGAATGTCGATCAGGAATCCGTCGGCACTGAGATCATACGCCTGGTCGAAATAAGCCGGATCAAAGTCGATGTCCCGCAACGGTTCCACTAGTCCCGCTCCCGGATAGGTCTGTGGGAAACCCGGATCGTTGGAGAACGTGAAGTTGAACACCTCGTGGGTCTCGAGATTGTTGCCCACCTCCACCATGAACCGATCCGCGAGGGGAGAATCCTGAGGTCCACCCCGCCATCGGTCCACAAGGGCCAGATCGAAACGGATGGAAACGCTGTCGTGAGGGGGCAGGTTTGCGAAAAACAGGAGCGGGATACTCTGATCGGCCTCCACGAGCAAACCTCCGGAAAAGCCCCCCACGCCTTCGAAGCCGCCGACCGGCATGAACCTTCCGCTCGGCGACCAACTGAAGGCGCCAAAAACCCCCGGCATGACCCAAACGGTTTCGTGGCCGACCGCCCTGTTAAAATCGTTGAAGTAGGCCAGTTCCGAGGCGGCCTTCACCGGGATGGCACCCAAGCTGGCGGCCGCGATGATCGAGGGTGTGGAGCGAAAGAAGGATTTCATGAATGGCGGTGGTTGGTTGGCGGAACCTCGTGGTCGAAACGAATTCCTGACCGTTTCGGCCTCCTGTCGGTTGGCGAGGCGGACGGGCCTCGTTTGTCCGTGGCCCGATCATCCGGCCGCCGGTGGAGGATCACAGCCGTCGTGTGCGAACCCCGGCATGGTCCTTCCTACTCGTTGATTCCCCAATGACGCATCGTGCCGGCCTGTGGCTTGAATTCGGCCATGCCCGCAAAGGCCGGAGGAAGCGGCGCCGCGCTTTTGGGCGCGCCGTCCAGCGCGTGTTCCACGGCATCCAACAGCTCGCCGGGCGTGAAGGGCTTGGCCAGCGCCGTGGCCAGTCGCAGCTCTTCCAGCTCGGCTTCGGAGGCCCGTGCCACGTAGCCCGATGCGAGGATGACGGGCAGTTCCATGCGGGCCTCCCTCAGCCGGCCGATCAACTGCAGCCCCGACAGGCGCGGCATGTCGTTGTCCGTGACCAGCAGATCGAATCGCCCGTCCTGCAGCGCCTCCCACGCCTGCTGGCCGTCCTTCACCGTCGTGACGGCGTAGCCGTGTTGCGACAACATGTATTCCGACAGGCTTCGGATGACCGGATCGTCCTCGGCATAGAGAACTTTCAGGGCGGCGGCAGGAGCCTCCGCGCGGATGGCGGAAGCGAAGGCGGGAGCTTGGAGGAGGAGGTTCATGGCAGGGTGGGCCGGGGGCCGGTTCGTGGAGGGATCAAGGGGAGACGAGGCTGCTTTGCCTCGCGGGGCGAGCATCGAGGGTCGCGCCGGGCTCAAACCACAGGGAAGGGCTGCTGGTCGTGCGCGATGCCGGGAATTCGCCGACGAAGAACTCCAGGCCGGCCCGTTCGGCCAGGTCCCTGAGAAAGCGCAGGGTCGCCGGCTCCGCATCGGCCGACGGGGACCGTTCCCGCAGCAACGCGGCCAACGCGGCCATGCCCGGCCGGGTGTTGTCGCTCCACTCCTCCAACCATGTCCGCACCGCGACGGGCAATTCCCCGTCGCCCTCCGCGGCGATGATCAGGATGTTGGCGCTTGCGGCGCTCCGGGCCGCCAACCATCCCATCTTGGGAAGGGCGAGGGCGTCGAAGCGCCACAGATCCCGTTGAATCTCGAATTCCCGGCCGAACTTTCCGGCCAACGCGTTCACCAGGCGGATGGCGTGGCGGGCCGACTGGCCGTTGTCGTAGGCGATGACGATGTTGAAGGGCTGGTATTCGTCCCAGCGTGTGCGGTTCGGCAGGGTGGCAGGTTCCATTTTGGTGCTCATGCTGCCGTCAGCATGGACCCGGGAGGGGTCCTCGGAAATTGGAGGCCCGCCCGAACGCGAATAGGAGGAACCCTTACCGGGCTACGTTGCAGGAAGGGGGCGGCCCAAGGGTGCGCCGCAGCCGCGCCCGGCCCTCCGGTCAGCCGAGCCGGCTGTTCTCCGTCTCGACCCAACGCACCGCGTGGCGGACAAGACCCGCCGCGTCGAACAGGCCGAGCTTCGCCTTGATGTGGCCGCGATGCGCGTCAACGGTCTTGGAGCTGAGGTGGAGCTCCAGCGCGATGTCCTTGGTGGTCCGGCCCTGGCCGATGAGCTGGAAGACCTCGAACTCCCGGTCCGTGAGGATCTGGACGGGCGAGTTGTGCGCGCGGCGGCCGGAGAAGAGGTCCATGATCCGGGCGGACATCCGCTGGCTCACAAAGATCTCGCCGGCGAGGACGCGGCGGATGGCTTCGAGCATCTTCTCGGCCCCGGCCTCCTTCATCAGGTAGCCGCGCCCGCCGGCGCGGAGGACCCGCTCGGCGTGGAGCAGCTCGTCCTGCATGGAGAGCACGAGCACGGGGACATCGGGATACAGCGCGTTGAGATCCTTGATCAGCTC
>CAMLMI010000454.1 GCA_946480965.1 uncultured Verrucomicrobiales bacterium
ATGGAGCAAAAAAGCCCCGGGAAGTGTCTCCGGGGCTTGGCGGGAGGTGGAGGCGCTCAGTCCTGTTTGTCGAGGGAGCGGATCTTGATGCTGCGGAAGGCGACCTTGCCGTGGTCGCCCTGGAGGACGATGGCGCCTTTGCTGGCCTTCGCGAAATTCGGCATCCGGCCAAACTTGCTCTTGGCCACGCGGTCCCGGAAGTCGTCGCTGTTCATCACGTAGTCGAAGTATTTCACCCCGTTGACGAAGTGCTCGCACTTCTCCGGGGAGATGACGATGCGCAGGTGGTTCCACTCGCCGACGGGCTTCGTGGCGTCGAGCGGCAGGCCGGTCTTGGGATCGATCTCGGGCTTGTAGAGACCGTAGAGCCAGCCGGTGCGCTGCGGGTCCTTGGCCTTGGCGTTGTCCGTCAGTTGGATCTCGGGGCCGGTGGCCCAGGCGTAGCCCTCGATCGGCTGGACGTGGAACATGATGCCGGAGTTGCCGGCCTCGGAGATGTTGTATTCCAGCTCCAGTTCGAAGGCGGAGAACTCCTCCGTGGTGCTCAGGTCGCCGGCGTGGTGGGGATCGACGCAGGCGATGGTGCCGTCCTCGATCTGCCAGCCGACCTGCACGCCCTTCTTCCGGTAGTTCTGCCAGCCGTTGAAGGTCTCGCCGTTGAAGAGAAGCTTCCAACCGGCGGCCTTCTGCTCGTCGGTCAAGGTGTTGATGCCGGTGGCGCGCTGGGTCTCGATCAGCTTCGCGATGCGGTCCTCGTGAAACTTCTTCCATTCCGCGCCCAGCTCCTCGGAGGTCTTGCCCGTGGCGTCCTTCCAGACGGCCTCGCTGTAGGCGCCTTTGCGGGCGGCGGCGTTGAGCTTCACCACGAGGTCCTTGTCCTTGGTGCGGACGGCCCAGTCGAGGAAGTTGCCGGAGATGCGGTAGCTGGAGTTGTAGCGGGCGTTGGCGATGTTGCGGCGGGTGATCTCCGCGCCGCGGGATTCGGGTTCGTAGAGGAACCAGCGGATGTAGTCGGGAATGCCCTCGGTGAGCCAGCCGGGCGTGCGCTGGGCGTTCGGGTCGTCGCGGCGCGGACGGCCATAGCGCTGGACCACGTGGACCATCTCGTGGACGACGGAGCCGACGGCTTCGCCTTCCAGTTCGTTGCGGAACCACGGGATGTTGCAGTTGATGTTGCCGCCGCTGGCCGAAGCGGGCGTGCCGCCCATGTCGTCGCGGAAACGGAGCACGATGTTCGTGTAGGGTTCGAAGCCTTCGCTCGGCAGCATCTCGACCAGCTTGGGATACCATTCGCTGACGACGGGCACGAGGTGCTTCTCGGCCCAGGCGGTCAGGTCGGGGGACTTGGTGGTGTCGATGGTGGCGTGGTATTTGCCGCCGCCAAAGTCGAAGCTGTGCAGCCCGCTCTGCTCCGGCTCGGCCGGCTCCTTGCCGACGGATGCGAGGTCGATGACGTCGATCTCGCTGAGGAAGGTTTGTCCGAACTGGTCGGCCTCGTCCGTGCGGGACACGTCGAAGAGCAGGTAGCGGAACTTGCCAAGAGCCCCGGCCGTGTCGGTGATGCTGACGGCGTGCTGGCCGCCCTTCTCCGGGGCCTTGGTCGTGTCCACCTTGGCCAGCGCCTTCCAACCGGCGCTCTCGGGCGAACCGGTGGGCTTGGCCTCGAAGCCGGTTGCCGTGCCGTCGCTGGCATAGACGGTGTAGAGCTGCGGCCCGCGCCCGCCGGGATGCCAGGAATAGGTGCGGATCTCGCCGATCTCGACGGTCTTGCCGAGATCGAGCTGGATGCGGCCGCCTTTGGAGCCGGCGGCGAAGAAGAAGTTTTCCTGCGGCTGGTCGGCGTCGGACGGGAGGCGTCCGTCGATCAGCTTGGTGAGATCGCCGCCGTTGCCGTCGCGTTCGCCGGAGACGAGCGAGACCGTGGCGCCGGTGGCGGCGTCGGTCTTGGCCGGACGGGGCACGTTCTTGAACCGGAAGGTCCAGGAGGTGTTCTCGTTGGGGTTGTGGTCGGCGACGACGCGGACCTCCGCCGGGGCGGAGGAGACCGCGAGCGCGAGCGACGCGCCGAGGAGCAGGCTAGCCTTGGAATTCATGGAGTGAGCCATCTTGGGGCACAGGGAACCTAGACGCGGGCGGAGAGCCGCTTCTTCGCCAAACTGCCTGTCGGGTTTCCAGAAGAGGAACCAGGAGTCCGTAGCGGCGAACGGAAAGGCGTTTCAGCTGGGGGACGAAGCGAGAAGGGACGGCAACCTTTGAACTGTTCCATCAAATCACAACCCAAGCGCTTGATTGGTATTCTGCGGAACTTAGTCGGGAACTCCGGTCATTCGCTGGGCGAAGATTGGACGGCCTTGGTTGGAGGCTGGGTTTTCCGGAGTTCGTAGCGGGGCTGCCCTTTCTCGGCAACCGCCTCGAAGCTCTTCGGCGCTTCTGCAGGATCGTCCCCGATCTGGGCGATGGTCAGTTTTCCGTCCTCGATCTTGAAGATGGCGGAAACTTCCTGGCCGATGCTGTCGGCTTGGGAGGGCGGGCAACCCTTGATGGTGGCGCGCAACTGTTTCGGATGGGTGTTCGGAGACAGGGTAATGGTGGTCGCAAACCAAAAGTTGGTGTCCCGGTGGAAGTGGAACGAGTTGCTGACGATCGTGACGGTGATCTTGGCGTGGGACTTGTCGCCTACCTCGATTCCCTCCCACGTTCCTTGCAGCGGCTGCAGTTCGGCGGTGACGGGTTGATCGGCAGGGCGTCTGAGCGGGATGGCGGGAGGCTCACCGGCACCGGCTACGAAGAATGCAGCGAGGCAGCCGATGGCGAGGATGGGTTGAAGCAGGTTCACGGCCTCAAGTGTCAGGCGGCTATCAGCGCGAGGTGTCAGGACTTTGTAAATTGTCCGATCAAGGCGACTCGGCTCGATTCATCGAATGCCTGTCAGGTTTCCAGAAGAAGAACCAGCAGCCCGTTGCGGCGAACGGGAGATCGCCGGTGGATGCCAAGGCGAGTGACTCCCGATGATGCGTGACGGAGATACGCCGGGGTGCTCGGCAGCGAGATCCTCCTTTGCAGTGTCTCGGATTGCATGGCGGGTTCGATTCTGCGCAATGCTCTAGTGCTTCGTTGGCGTCACTTTCGAAATCTCCCTCACACAGAGTTCGCAAATCTTTTGGATCGTGTTGCAAATA
>CAMLMI010000455.1 GCA_946480965.1 uncultured Verrucomicrobiales bacterium
CCTGACCGCGTTGCCCCGTAGCGCAAGCCTCCGGCTGGCCGTGCCGCAACCGTCCCGGTGGCCGTAGCGCCAACATCCTGCCGGCCCGGAGGACGTCCTTCCGCCCAAGCACGTCCCGGCAAGCGCGACGCTTGCGCTACGGCCGACGGGACGTCGGCGCTACGCGGAACGACCCGACAAGCGTTTGATCCTGCCTTCGCAGCAAAAAAACCTCCATTGAGTCGGACGCCCTCTGGTGCTACCGGTCTCCGCCGTTATCGCCGTATGAACCCGATTCGCCGCCTTCGACTGCTCGCTTTCTGGGAAGGAATCTCCCTCCTGGTGCTGCTTTTCATCGCCATGCCGCTGAAATACCTCGCGGACCAGCCGATGGCCGTTCGGGTCGTCGGGATGCTGCACGGCGTGCTCTTCATTGCCGTCGTCCTCCTGCTGCTCCTCGTCATGAAACAGGCTCGCTGGTCGCTCGGGCGCGGCGCGCTGGTCTTCGTCTCCACGGTCTTGCCGTTCGGCGCCTTTTTCATGGACCGGAAGATGCGCGCCTACGAAGCCGAGATGACCGATCCTTCCCGCAACTGATCCTCCGTATGGAACGTCCCGAAGCCATCGCCGCCATCCGCGACCGCGCCAACCAACTCGCCGCGCACATCACCGCCATCCATCCGCTTGTGCCCAAGCTGGCCGATCCGCCCACGCAGACCGAGCTGCTCAAGGCCCTCTTCGAGCTGACCAAGCAGGTCGAGGTCGTGAAGAAGCACCTGCTCAAGCTGGAGAAGCGCGACGAGACGACGGATCTCTGACCGTTCCCCGGCTGCGCGCGGTTTCAGGCTTTCAAGCCCGGGGCCGCGCGGCTATCGCTCACCCCATGAAAGGCGCGGAATGCATCGGAGCCCTCAAGGCCCTCGGCGAAGAGAACCGGATCCGGATTCTCAGTCGGCTCCTGGGCGAGGAGCAGAGCGTCAACGCCCTCTCCGAAGCCCTCGGCATCTCGCCCTACAACGTCTCCAAGCACCTCTCCATCCTGAAGAACGCCGGCCTCGTCGAATGCCGCAAGGAAGGCCGCGAACGCCTCTATTCCGTGGCCGAGAGCTACCGTGTGCAACTGTCCGACGGCCGACCGGTGATGGACCTCGGCTGCTGCAGCTTCCGCGTGGACCAGCTCCCGAAGTGAGTTTTCCAGAGATTAGATTGAACCGGTTTTCGGAACCCTGCGTCATATCTGCACATTGTCGCAGATATGCACCCCACGCTTGAACGCCTGCTCCTCGTCCTGGTTCTGGCCGCAGCCCTGCCCCTCTCCGCCGCCCCCCTCCGCATCAACGGCTCCACCACGGTGAACCTCCCGGTGGCCGAAGCCGCCGAGATTCTGCGAGCGGAGCAGGAGATGCAGATCACCGTGGACACCCAGGGCGGCAGTTCCGGCGGAATCTCCATGCTCGGCGACGGGCAGGTGGAGCTCGGCATGATCAGCAAACACGTCTCCGATGCAGATCGAGCCAAGTTCCCCAAGGTGACGTTCAAAGAGACCCACATCGGCGAGGACGCCGTGGCGCTGATCGTTTCCAAGGACGTCTGGGACGGCGGCGTGAAGAGCCTGACCAAGGCCCAGGCCAAGGATCTCTACGAAGGCAAGGTGACGAACTGGAAGCAGCTCGGCGGCCCCGACCGGCGCGTCGCCTTCTTCAACAAAGAACCCGGTCGCGGCACCTGGGAGGTCTTCGTGCATTGGGTTTACGGCGATGCCAAGAAGGCGCCTCCGGTCAATTTCCCCGAGGTGGGCGGCAACGAGGAAGCCCGCAACAAAGTGGCCTCGACGCGCGGCGCCATTTCCCAGCTCTCGTCCTCCTGGGCCGATGGCAAGACGGTCTTCGCCCTCTCTTTGAAACCCGACAACGCCGAAACACCAATCCAGCCCACGGCGAAAAACATCGCCAACCGCAGCTATCCGCTGAGCCGTCCGCTCTTCGTGCTGACCAACGGCGAGCCAACGGGCGAGGCCAAGACCTTCATCGACTTCCTGCTCTCGCCGCGCGGGCAGGAACTGGTCCGCAAGCACGGCTACCTCCCGCTCGACCAGCTCAAGTAACCCGGCCATGAACTCCGTTCCCCGTCTGCTGTTCCCTCCCCCGGCGGAGATCACCGACAGCATGAAGAAGCAGGACCAGCTTCCAGCCTGTCCCCGAAGGACGACCACCCGCCATCGGCCGGCATAACCACCGAAACGCTCCCTCATTCCAGCCTTCTCCCCATCGGATGTGGAGAAGGTGGCCGCAGGCCGGATGAGGGGATCACGAACACCTCGCCACCTTGGAACCCATCGCCATTTCCAAGCGCCACGGGTCGGGCTGGAAGCCTGGCCTACCTTCTTCCCGTCGTGTCTCGCTCACGCGCTGGTTGAGCTGGGGCTTCGCCTCAGTGGCGGTCTTGTTTCTTGTGGCCTTGGTCGGCGTCTTCGCCTGGCAGAGCCTGCCCGTCTGGCGCGAAGCCGGTGTGGGCTACGTCACCGGCCGACAGTGGTTCTTCCGCCAGCATCTCTTTGGTGTGCTGCCGATGCTCTACGGCACGGTCGCCGTGGCGCTGGTCGGGCTCTTCGTGGCCGTGCCCATCGGTGTGGGCGCGGCTGTCTGCTTGGCGGAACTGCTCCCGCGCCGGCTGCGCTTCGCGCTGAAGATCGCCATCGAGCTGCTGGCAGGCGTGCCGTCGGTCGTCTATGGGCTGCTGGGTATCCTGCTCTTGAGGAACTGGGTTTATCAGGCGCTTGAACCCTTCGATCCCCTGAGCGGCGACACGCTGCTCACGGCCGGATTGCTCGTCGGTGTGATGATCCTGCCCACCGTCCTGACCTTGTCCGACGACGCCCTGAGGGGCGTGCCTGCCGCCCAACGCGCCGCCGCCCGTGGCTTGGGACTGAACCGCTCGGAAGCCATCTGCTTCGTGGTCTTGCCCCAAGCGTTGCCCGGCATCGCCGCCGCCGTGCTGCTGGCGTTGGGACGTTCCTTGGGCGAAATGATCGCCGTGTTCCTCGTGGTCGGACGGCAGGACAACCAACTGCCCGACAGCCTGCTCTCGCTGCGGCCATTGATGGAGGCGGGCCAGACGCTGGCCAGCAAGCTCGGCGGCTCCGAGATCAACATCGCCTACGGCGACCCGCTGCACTGGGCGGCGATGGTCGGCCTGGGGC
>CAMLMI010000456.1 GCA_946480965.1 uncultured Verrucomicrobiales bacterium
GCGGGCCCTGCGCCGGGGCGAATTCGACGTGCTGGTCGGCATCAACCTCCTGCGCGAAGGCCTCGACCTGCCGGAGGTTTCCCTCGTGGCCATTCTCGATGCCGACAAGGAAGGCTACCTGCGGTCGACGACGAGCCTCATCCAGACCGCCGGCCGCGCCGCGCGGCATTTGAATGGCAAGGTCATCCTCTACGCCGATGTGATGACCCAGAGCATCCAGAAGTTCCTGGCCGTCTCGAAGTATCGCCGCGAAAAGCAGCTAGCCTACAACAAGGAGCACAACATCACCCCCCGCAGCGTCAGCCGCGCTGTCGAGGGCAGCCTCTCCACCCAGGCCCACGGCTACGACAGCAAAGCCCGGATGGTGATGCAGGACAGCGGCCAGGACTTCGACCTGACCGAAACCGTCCGCGAACTGGAGGAGGAGATGATCGAAGCCTCGAACAAGCTGGAGTTCGAGAAAGCCGCCCTCCTCCGCGACCAGATCAAGGAACTGAAACGCCGGATGGGCGGGGAAGTGGCGGCTCCGGCGAAGGCGGTGAGCTACGGCGGGAAGAAGGCGAAGAAGCGGCGGTGATCGGTTAAAAAATCGATTGGGACGGCAAGGCTCATGTTGATGTTGTAGCAGCCAGCCTCCTCGGCGAAATGCTCGGCGTCGAACTGGCGGCGGACAGCGCTGAAGAACAGATCGATATGGCACCACATCGGTTCCTCGAACAAAGAGCTTCAGCCTTTTCCCTCAAACTCCGATGTCCTGTAGTTGGACGGTTTAAGGCGTTGCTGGTTTTTGATCAGGTTTTTCCGGTTGGATTGATCTGAAACCGTGCAAACCTAGCCGCTCGTTCAACGCATGGACGCAAAAGTCGTATCTGTATGCTCAAGCCCAAGACGTTCTTGATGAGTTTGTCGGTGTTGGCCGGAGTTCCCTTCGCGCAGGCCACGGCGGTCAATCCGTTGGCCCCAGCCCAAGGATTCAATGCCTTCATCCAAGGCAGTTCCACGCTCAAGCAGGGCGATACTCACGCCGGAGTGGCGACGGGAGGAGACCTGAAGTTCGGGGACGGTTTCTCCGTGGCGAACAACCACAAGGGCACCCATGTGGCTCCGAGCGATTCGCAGGTGACGTCGCTTGTCGTCGGCGGGAAGGTCGATTTCGCGAATTCTTCCGGTGAGTTCCGGGTGTTGAACGGCGGCTCCATGAAGTTGGGCGACACGACCGGCACCTACATCCATACCAAGGACCAGAACAACGTCTCGATCAACACCCGGATCAACAACAAGTCCAATGGCCAGGGCAATCCCCGTATCGCGCTGACCACCAAACAATCGGCGGCCAGCATCACGGCGGATGACGGGTTGGACTTCGTCAGCGCCTTCAACCTGATGGTGCAGTATTCGGACCAGATGGCGGGATTGGTGCCGGCGATGACCCTGACCACGTTGCCGGGCGACAAGAAGGTGTCCTACACGCCGCACGCGGGGGAATTGAACGTGATCAACCTCTCGGGTTCGCTGCTGAACTCGATCGAGGAATTCAAGTTCACCACCAAGCCCACGGAGAACAGCGCCATCGTCTTCAACATCGACGTCGGTGCCGGCGACTATCTGTTCCGGGGATTGAAGCTGCCGGGGCTGGGCGAATCCGACGCCTCGTTCATCCTCTACAACTTATACAACGCCACGGGGAAGATCACCTTCGACAACGCAAAGGACAGCGTGCTGGGCTCGATCTATGCGCCGGAAGCGGACTTTGTGAAAAACGCCTCCCAAAACATCGTCGGCCAGCTTGTGGCCGAAAACTACTTCCACAAGTCGGGCGAACTCCACTACCAGCCGTTCAAGGGCACGTTCGACATCAAGGAGGCCCCGGTGCCCGAGGCGTCCACGGTCGCCTTCGGTGCCGTGCTGGCCGGCGGAGTGGCTTGGCACGCCTGGCGGACGCGTCGGACGGCGACGCGCTGAGGTTTCCAGCGCCCCATTTCCCGAAAAGCAAACGGCCCGCGCTTCGATGAAGCGCGGGCCGTTTTGTTGGCACAGACGGCTACTTTTTCGCGTCGAGGATCTTCAGCGTGTATTCGTCGGAGAGCAGGCTGTTCTTCTGCCGCTGCGGGAAGCGCTTGTTCTCGAAGTCGAACTTGAAGCGGTAGTGGACGATGGATTCGCCCGGGGCGATGGGAATGAACGCCTCCCAGCGATCCTTCACGAAGGGCGTCGCCTTCATCGGGTAGCTCTCGGCCCCCACGACCACGTGTCCCTGGAGGGTGGAGGTCTTGAGGCTCTGGTCGCGGGAACGCCACTGGGCCTCGACCGGATAGAACCCGTCGGCCGACCGGGACATCTGGGACGGGGTGAGGTTCGTGATGGAGGAGCAGCCCGCAAAAAAGACGGCGGCCAAAGCCACCGGCGCGGTCTTCATCAACGTCATTCGCATGGCCGATGAAATAGCCGGGCGCGAATCGCGTTGTCGAGATGCGAGTTGCCGGACGGGGCGTCCGTGCGTGTTTTCCGGTGCGACAAGGCCGGAGCCGCCAAAGATGTTTTGCATCGCCGGGGCACGCTGCGGAACATCCTCCGACGATGTTGAAACGGACCCCTCTCTTCGAGTCCCACCAGCGGCTCGGCGGCAAACTGATCGAGTTCGGCGGCTGGGAAATGCCGGTGCAATACACCTCCATCTCCGACGAGCACCACTGCGTGCGCAAGGCGGCGGGCGTCTTCGACATCTCCCACATGGGCGAGGTCTTCGTCTCCGGCGCGGGCGCGGAAGCGTTCCTCAACGCCACGCTCACGAACGACGTCCGCAAGCTCGCCGTCGGCCTCGGCCAATACACCCTCATGTGCAACGAGGCCGGCGGCGTGATCGACGATCTCTACGTCTATCGCATCGGCCCCGCCGAATACCTGCTCATCATCAACGCCTCGCGCATCGACGACGATTGGGCCTGGATTCAAGCCCGCCACCGCGCCTTCGCCGACGCGGCTTCCGTCACGCTCGACCAGGCTTCGGACCGCTTCGCCGCCATCGCCGTGCAGGGGCCGAAAGTGGCGGAGTTCATCGACCATGTGATTCCCGGACCCTCGCTCTCGGGCACGGCCGCCACGCTCGTCACGGAGCTGAAGAAAAACCAGGTCGGCGAGTGGATCGTGGACGGCCAGCACATCTACGTGGGT
>CAMLMI010000457.1 GCA_946480965.1 uncultured Verrucomicrobiales bacterium
CGCCATTTGGCGAGGGCTTTGTTTTTGCTGCTTGGACGATTCTATCTGCGTTTCCAAGGTGTTCCGACATTGTCCTCCTGCAGCATCACCAGCTGGTCTCGGGTCAGGGGTGAAGGATGTCCGCAGCAGGTGACGCAAAAAAACTCCAGCAACGCAGCCTGAATCTTGGCGAGAGGCATGGGGATTTTGAGCAGCGGTTTTCGCGACCCCAGCAAACGGCGCAGCAAGGTCGCCATATCCATGGCTTCTTCTCCGCAAAGCTCAAGGCAAGCCCCCGTCATGGCGGGATCGGCCAAAGCTTCGGAGAACGCCTCCGCCACGGCCTCCACCTGGATCGGCTGCAACAGATTCTGCCCGCTCCCCATGACCGGAATCACCGGCGACCATCTGGCGATGGCCTTGAAGGTCCGCTCGAATCCGCTGCCTTCTCCCAGCACGATGGACGGCCGGAAGATCGTCCAGGCGAGGCCGCTGGCCCGCACCAGCTCCTCGGCGGCCCATTTGGACTGGTGGTAGCGGGCGACGGCGTTGGGGCGCGTGCCGAGGGCGCTCATTTGGAGCCATCGACGAACGCCCTGGATCTTCGCGGCGGAGAGCAGCGCGCGGGTGCTTTCCACATGCACCTTCTGGAAGGTTTCCGTGCGGATTTCGGCGATGATTCCGACCAAGTGGATGATCGCTTCCATGCCCGCAGCCGCAGCCGCCAAGGAATCCGGCTGGGAGAAATCGCCTTCCACCAGTTCACATCCCATGTCGGCCAAACGACGTGAAGCCGGTCTTGTCCGATCGCGCACCAGGCAGCGCACAACATGGCCATCTGCCAAGAGCCTGCGGACGACGTGTCCGCCGATGAACCCGGTCGCGCCGGTCACGAGCACCTTCATGTCCAATGGGTAGCCGGTCGGTCCGGCCGCGCAACTCCGCATCCTTGACCCCCGCGCGGACCCGCCCTAGCACTGGCACATGAAACTGACTTGGAAAGACCACGAGGAGATCGCATGGGCTCTCGTGGACAAATTCCCCGACCAGGACCCGCTCAAACTGAGCTTCCCCAAGCTCCACAAGATGGTCACGGAACTCGAAGGCTTCGGCGACAATCCCGAGGCCTCCAACGAGAAGATTTTGGAGAACATCCAGATGGCCTGGTATGAGGAGACCAAATAGCTCCGAAACCTGACCGACATTCCGAACATGCCAACAAAAACCATCGTCACCCCGGCCAATGCCGCTCCTCCGATCGGACCCTACAGCCACGCAGTCCGTATCGGTGAATTGCTCTACACCTCCGGGCAGATCCCCATCGACCCCAAGACCGGCGATCTCGTCACCGGCGACATCAAAGCCCAGACCGAGCGCGTCCTGGAAAACGTGAAGCTCATCCTTGCCGATCAGGGCCTATCCTTTGCCAATGTCGTCAAGACCATGGTCTTTTTGACCGATCTCGGGCAGTTCGCGCAGATGAACGCCGTTTACGCGACCTACTTTGCTTCGAACCCTCCGGCCCGGTCCACGATCCAAGTTGCCGGCTTGCCCAAGGGCGCCAGCGTGGAGATCGAGGTCATCGCCCATTACTGAGCGAGTCCATTCGATCTCATCGGCCGCACCGTCTTGGTGCGGCTTTTTCATGTCCGGTTTTCTCCGCGAAGCGCCGGAAAGATTTCGCGCAGAATTCGTCGCACCTCGGCCTTCGTCGTTTGGAGAGCCACGCTATCCGCAGCCAGAAGCCGGAGGCTCCATCCGCCGATTGGCAACGCACTGATTCCCAGCCAAACCGTTTCCGTCGAAAGATCGCGCAACGCCTCCAGCACCGGCGAGTCCGGCGGGAAGCGTGTTGTAAGCAGGCAGCCGGACGCATAGTAGCCTTGGGCAAACGGCTGTCGCAGCGGCCACAAACTGGGAGTCGAGGGATCGAGCCGGAAACGTTCCCGGGCCACTAGCCGCCCTCCGATCCGCACATCGCAGCGCCAGTCCACCGAACGGAACTGAAAAGCCTCGCCGCGTGCGACCCGGCCCGGGGTCAGCGTTTCCAGGAAGAACGCTTCCCCGCCCTCGGCCACTTCGATCTCGGTCCGTTGCCGATAGGCGCTGCCGGTCTGTGGGATCAACGACGCGGGATTGAACTCCAGCCAACCGCCCGCCTCCACGCGGAACCTCTGCTCCAGCGTGGCGACACCGCTCGGCATCGTATGGATGCGGCTGGCACTGGGCGTGGTGATCTGAAGTGCCCCCCCCCCTTCGACCGCGACATCCATTCGAGCCAAGTCTCCGGCCAGGAACCCCGCCGTGGGGTTCACCACCTGCACGCGCAGCGAATGCTCGTCCCAGTAGGCCTTGCCGATGTGGAACGGCGCGGAGAACGACTGGTGGCGCAGGAAGCTGCGGCCCGTTTCGTCGCGGGAACAGATGAGCTCCAGATGGCCCGTGATGCCGCGTGCGCCCACTCCGGCCCGTAGCAGCAAACGGGAGTTTGCCGCCATCTTCTCACCAACGACGGCATCACCGGCGGACTCCCGTTCGCCGGTGCGGAGGACGTCCGTCGAAGTCATTTCGCCGACGTGAAGAGGTAGTTGTGCTCGATCCACGCGATCACGTCGGCCAAGCCCACCTCGCTTTTCAGGTCCGTGAAGAGAAACGGCTTCGCGCCGCGCATCTTCTTCGAATCGGTTTCCATGACCTTCAGATCCGCGCCGACGTGCGGGGCGAGGGTGATTTTGTTGATCACCAACAGGTCGCTGTTGCGGATCGCGGGGCCGCCCTTGCGCGGGATCTTGTCCCCTTCGGCCACGTCGATCACATAGATGAACGCGTCCACCAACTCGGGCGAAAACGTGGCGCTCAAATTGTCGCCGCCGCTCTCCACCAGGACGATTTCCAGGTCGGCGAAGCGCTTCTCCAGCTCCTCCACCGCCTGGGCGTTCATCGTGGTGTCGTCGCGGATCGCGGTGTGGGGACAACCGCCGGTCTCCACGCCAATGATGCGCTCGGTGGGCAGGGCGTGGTTGCGCCCGAGGAACTCGGCGTCCTCCTTGGTGTAGATGTCGTTCGTCACCACCGCGACGCTGTAGCGGTCGCGGAGTTTCTGGCAGAGGCGGAGCACGAGCATCGTCTTGCCGGACCCGACGGGCCCGCCGATGCCGATCCGAACGGCGCGTGAGAAGCGTTTCATGG
>CAMLMI010000458.1 GCA_946480965.1 uncultured Verrucomicrobiales bacterium
CTCGACACCTCGTCCATCGAAGTCTTCGCGCAGGACGGCGCGGTCGTCTTCACCGACGTGATCTTCCCTGACCCCGGTGCCCGTCGCCTGGAGCTGGACGCCCAGAACGCCCCCGCCCTCCGCATCCGCCGCCTCGACCTCTGGCCGCTGAAGTCCATCTGGCCGCAGCCGTAGCGCAAGCCTCCGGTTTGCCGTGCCGCAACCGTCGCGGTTGCCGTAGCGTCGGCATCGCGCCGGCATGGGCGCGCTTCCCGACGGAGGACGCCCTGGCAAGCGCGACGCTTGCGACACGGCCGACGGGACGTCGGCGCTACGATGAGCTGTCGCCCCGCCGCTACGGCAGGTTTCATCCATCGCTGGTTGGACACCCGCGTTTCCGGCCTCCACACTGCGGCGCATGCTCTTCGAGCGGCTCCACAGCCTTTACGGGACGGTCCAGCAAACCCAGCGCCTCGCCCACATCGTCGGCGTCTTCCTGAAATATGGCTACGACGACCTCGCGCGCCAACTGCACCTCCCTTCCTCGGCCTGGCTGCCGTGGCGCCGGTTCCGCCGCAAGGGCATGGAGACCGCGCGGCTGCCGCAGCAAGTCCGGGTGCGTCTGGTCTGCGAGGAGCTTGGGCCGGCCTTCGTGAAGTTCGGCCAGTTCCTCGCCGCCCGCACCCACGCCTTGCCGGAATCCTTCACGCTGGAGCTCTCCAAGCTGCACGACACCGTCGCGCCGCTGGCCTATCCGGAGGTGAAGGCGATCATCGAGTCGGAGATCGGCGTGCCGTGCGAGGAGGTCTTCGCCTTCATCGACGAGAAGCCCATCGGCAGCGCCTCCATCGCGCAGGTGCATTCCGCCACGTTGCTCACGGGCGAACCGGTCGTCATCAAGGTCCAGCGGCCGGGCATCGAGAAGATCGTGCGGGAAGACCTCCAGATCCTGCGCTTCTTCGCCCAGCGCGGCACCGGCATGATCGAGGAATGGGGCCTGCTCCAGCCCGTCCGCCTGGTCGATGAGCTCGCCGCGAACCTGGAGAAGGAGATGGATTTCGAGGCCGAAGCCGCGCACATCGACCGCTTCGCCCGGCAGTTCGCCGGGGAACCGACCATCTACGTGCCGACGGTCTATCGCCGCCTGACCACGAGCCGCGTGCTGGTCATGGAATACATCCAGGGCATCAAGGCCAAGGACCTGCGCGACTCGGGCATGGACCGCAAACAGATGGCCGTCCGCATCGCCGATCTCCTGATGAAGCAGGTCTTCGTGCATGGTTTCTTCCACGCCGATCCCCATCCGGGCAACGTCATGGTGCTGGAGGATGGGCGCATCTGCTTCCTCGACTTCGGGCTGATGGGCTTCCTCAACCTGCGCACCCGCGAGGCCTTCGCCGACCTCGTCCACGGCATCGCCAAACGCAACGAAGCCCGCGCCTCCTCCGCGCTGCTCAAGCTCTGTGAGGGCGACACGATGGTCTCGCCCGCCGTGCTGGAGAACGAGATGTCCGAGCTGATCCACCAGCACTTCCACGGCTCCATCGCCGAGCTGCGGTTCGACCGGCTCGTGACGCAACTGCTCCATCTCACCGCGCGGCACCGTCTCCTGATCCCGGCCGACCTCGTGATGATGCTGAAGGCCTTCAGCCTGGTGGAGGCCTTCGTGCGGGAGCTGAATCCCGAGCAGCGATTGGTCGAGCAGGCCCAGCCCTTCCTGGAACGGCTGATCAAGGACCGCTTCAAGCCGGAGCGGCTGTTGGGCGACGTCGGCGGGTTCGCCGGAGAACTCGGCGTGATGCTGGCCGAGTTGCCTGGCGAAGTGCGACGCATCGCGCGTCAGCTCCAGTCCGGCAGCGCCAAGGTGGTCTTCAAACACGAGGGCCTGGAGCCCGTGACCAATTCGCTGGAACGCACGACCAACCGACTCGCCTTCGCCCTCGTGCTGGCGGCGCTGATCATCGGCTCGTCGCTGCTGCTGCACTCGCGGATTCCTCCGCTGATCGGCGATGTCTCGATCCTCGGTGTTGTCGGCTTCCTCTTCGCCGCGCTGATGGGCGTGTGGCTGATCATCTCGATGATCCGGCACGGGAGGATGTAGGAGCCGGGGCCTTGGTCCACCAGTCGCTGTGCAGGAGGCCCCACTCGGATTCCTGGCGTCGGTGCAGCCGAAGTCCGGCGTCACGCAGCCATCCGTCGGGTCGGGTCAATGACCGGGCGGGCAGGCGGGTGGCGACGAGGAAGAAGCGATACATCACCGCGAGGATCAGGCGGTTCCTCGCACGGGCCAGGCCGGTGCCGCCGGGCTGGAAGTCGGCCAGAAGCCAGTGGCCGTCTGGGCGGAGAAGTTCGGCGGTTCGGCGAACCACCCGTTCCAACGGGCCGGGCGGGAAGCAATCGAGGAAGAAATGGGTGGCGACCAGATCGAACGATTCCGCGGCGAAGTTCCATTCCGGGACTTCGGCCCGGAGGAAACGGATGCCGCCTTCATCCAGTCCGGAGCGGCGCACTGCGCTGCGGGCCCGGGCGATCATGCCCGCGCTGGAATCGACGCAGGTGATCCGAGCCTCTGGAAAGCGCCAGCGACACGGCACGAGGAACCGTCCGTGGCCTTCGCCCAGGAGCAGGATGTCGCCCACCATCGGGAGTCCGGCGAGATGCGTCGTGCGGCAGCGCTGGAGCTTGTCGCCCGCCAGCAGGGCCTCCATCCAGCGGTAGTGCGGGGCGAGCCGGTCGAAGCTCATTCCCCGGAAAATTCCCGCATCGCCCGCCGCCGGTGCCACCAGATGCCGGCCAGCACTCCTCCGACGGCATACGCCGCCACGTCCCAAGGATCGCCCGTAACGCGGGGCATGAGCCGGGGGCCGATCCCCTCGAAGAGCACCGCCCAGAAGAACAGATGGAGGGCGATCTCCGACCATTGCGGCGGGGCATCGTGCGTCCGCCAGCCGAGCCGCCGGTGCAGCCAGAGGAGCGGCGGCAGGGCGCAGGGGATGAGCCAGAGGTCGTTGAAGTGGCCGTGGAGGAACCGGCCCGCGACCTGGGGCTTCACCCACCAGCGGTTCAGGATGTAGGCGGCGCAACCGACGAGGCACAGCGGGTCGAGTCCGTAGGCGAATCGACGCATGTCACAGGAGGGCGAGGATCGCCCAGCCGGACAGCCCGGCGAGCAGCAGCTTGAGGAGGA
>CAMLMI010000459.1 GCA_946480965.1 uncultured Verrucomicrobiales bacterium
TCCTTCGCCGGATCGATGCCCCAGCGCTGGCCGATCTGTTCGAGGTCTTGGTTCAACGACCAGCGGTCGGCGACGGGTTCGCCGGTGTGGGCAGGATTGCCGCCCTTGAGATCCATGCAGCCCTTGTTGTTGCCGATGTCCGTGATGCTCGCGACTTCCTCGGCGGAAAGCTTCACGTCGGGCAGGGAGGCCAGCTCCGCGATCTTCGCCTCGATGGTTTTGCCCTGGCCGCCGGTTTCTTCGATCAACGTGGGGATGACGCTCTGGACCGCCGGATGGGCGAGGTTCCACAAGCACGCGAGTTGGAGCAGCGTGAGACCGTGCTTCTCGGCAACGGCGCGCATCTTCGCGATCTTCTCGTTGCCGGTTTCCACCCAGCCCTTGGGCCGGTAGGTGCGGTGGTCCCATTCGCCGAATTTGTGGCCGGGCTTCACGTCGTCGTGGAAGAGCCCGCCGTGATCGACGACACGGGTGATGATCTTCACGTCGTGCTTCACCGCCGCCGGCAGGCATAAGCCGCCCGGCCAAGGCTCCAGCGGATTGAGGATGATCATGGCCCAGTCGATCAGCGCGCCGAAGCGCTCGAAGGAGAGAATGATGTCGAGCGAGAAGCCGTTGGCGGGTCCGGGCGCGATGCCGAGACGGGTGGCCAAACCGGCGTCCTTCAGCTTCTCCAGGCCCTTCCAGACGGCGTCGCTGCTGTAGCCGATGGAGTCGGGGTTGTGGAGCATGAGGAGGTCGAACTTGTCCGCGCCGCAACGTTGGAGGCTCTTCTCCGTGGCCATGCGTAGGTAGTCGGCATAGTCGGAGGGTTTGCGCAGGCGCGGATCGGTGAAGCGGGGGAAGCCCTTCGCACCGTCGCGCTTGCCGGTGTAGTAGTCGTGGCCCACGGCACCAACGAGGCAGTAGGTGTCGCGCGGGATGCCGGCCAGCGCCTTGCCGAGCATCTCGTCGGCCGCGCCGTTGCCATAGACATCGGCGGTCATGAAGGTGCGGATGCCCCGGTCGTAGGCGAGGCGGATGGAGGAGACGAAGCGCTCGTCGGAGAGCGGTTCGCCGAAGTGCATGAAGCGGCCCCCGTTCCAGGTGCCGTAAGCGGTGCGAGTCAGGTCCATGTTCAAAAAGGTGCGGAGAAACTACCAGCGCCGCCGGAGATGCAAACGGGAAACTCCGAGCGGATCTTTGCCGTCAGCCAACTTTCCTTGCCGTGGCGTTCCGGCGGCCAAGCATCACCGGTCTTGGGCGTGGACGAGCCTTGAATCTTTCCGCTACACCAACCCGGTCAACCCTCGGGTTACTCCAACCATCATCACCATCGCCATGAGCAAAACGGTTCCCACCCTCCCCTCGAACTTCGCCGGTCCTCTCGGCCTTGTGCATCTGCCTCGCCTGTGGCTCAAGTCGCTCCTTGCCGCCACCGGCCGGTTGGCCGACGGCTACAAGGACATCGGCCCCGGCTACGACTTCATGGTGCTCGGCGCCATCGGCATCTCGCCCGACGCAGCCCGCGCCTACATCCATTCGGCCAAGCCGAGCTATTTCGAGTTCGAGAAATGGATTCGCAGCCAGCCCGGCGTGAAGCTGGACCAAGCCACGATCAACGCCAGCAACGCGGCCGTGATCGGCTACAACCACGGCGACGACGTGCGGAAGGGCATCCTCGGTGCCGCCGGTCTCCCCGACGAAGGCCGGTTCAAGGACGCCGTGACGCTGAACTGCTTCGACGACCTGATCGAAGCCCACGCGGCGGCGGTGAAGTAGGCGGATTTGCAGGATTGAAGGCACCCTTCATGGAACTCCATAAAGTTGTTGAACGGGTCGATTCCAAGGAGTCGTTCTTGCAGTTTGTTGCAGCGCTCCGCTCAGATTGGGAAGCGCACGGTCGCGATCCCGAGTGGGAGAATCCCAACTTGGGCCCGTTTCTTGAGGCGATGCAGGCATGGGTTGAGGATATGGGAGATAAAGTTCCATCAGCACCGAGTTGGAGGACGTTCTCAGAAATGCTCTACGCCGCCAAAATTTACGAGTGAGTCGAATGATGGCCGCAGGTCCTATTCAAGGCATCAATCATCGCAGAAAAGCCGCATACTTGGGCACCACTTGATAGTCCGAGGGAGGTAGGGCGACGGCTCCCGCCGAGCCGCCTTGGGGCAACCTCCGTTCGGTTGAGCGTCACTGGCCGACTCCAGAACGTTCCGGAGTCGCCAGAATCGCCGGATGGATCGGAGCCGACGCAACGGGCGGCTCGGCCGGAGCCTTCGCCCCACCTTCGCCACCACCAAGACCGCCGCGGTTTTTCCTGCCGGCGACGACAGAAGACGATTTCAGGTTTGGCCCTGCTTCGTCCCCATGCTGTAACTCCCCCGTGCCCGACGCGCCCAAGCCTCTTCCGCCGATCCTCGACCGACCCGTCGGGGTCATCCGCGGCGTAGGACCGGAGCGGACGGCACAGTTGGCGCGGCTGGAAATCCGCACCGTCGGCGATCTGTTGCTGCACGGACCGCGTCGGCACGAGGACCGCCGGCACTTCAAGAGCATCAAGGAACTGGTCCCGGGCGAACCCGCCACCACGCGCGGCCAGGTGGTCGCGCTGGGGACCAAGACCTTCAAGAAAAACACCCGCTCGGTGGTGGAGGTCATCGTGGAGGACGGCACCGGCCGGCTGCATCTGCGCTGGTGGAACCTGCCCTTTATGGAGCGCATGTTCTCCGTGGGCGACGAGCTCTTCATCTTCGGCAAGATGGGCGACCGCAAGCCGCGCTCCATGGACCATCCGGAGACGGAGATCATCGAGGCGGGCGACGAGCTGTTCATCCACATCAACCGCGTCACGCCGATCTACCCGCTGACCGAAGGACTGCCGCAACGTTCCATTCGCGGCTTCGTCTGGCGGGCGTTGGAAGCGGCCGCTGGACAGATCCCCGATCCGCACGCAGCCCTGCTGCCGGCCGTTTGGCCGTCGCGGGAAGCGGCGTTTCGGAAGCTACATTTCCCGGAGGAGCCGGCCGATTCGGAACGGGGCCGTCGGCGGTTGGCCTTGGATGAATTCCTCGATCTCCAGATCGCCATCCAGCGCCGCCGCCGGAACCTAGAGCGCAATGCCACTTCGCTGCCCTGCGCCGGGGACAATTCGTTGATCAAACCTTTCCTCGCGCAGC
>CAMLMI010000460.1 GCA_946480965.1 uncultured Verrucomicrobiales bacterium
ACCAAAGCGGTGTCCAGCCACCGCACTCCATAGCGCGCTTCGAGAGCTTGGCCGCCACCTGCAAACAGACTCTTTGCGTGCGTTGCGCCTTTGCGTGCAGCCCTTGGCTCCGTCTGGTCCCATTTTTGCGCCGATTGTGCCTCTTTGTGGCCATCCCTCCGTTTCCCGCGTGACGCCCGGTCGTCGCCCCGGTCCAATCGCCGATGGATTCCCCGGACTTGCTTGTGGAACCTGCGCACCAGACCGATGCGCCGCCCGTGCCCGCCCTTCCGGGCGCGCTGGCGGCGGTTTACGAGGAACACTCGCGCCCCATCTATTACCTCTGTCTCCGGCTGCTGGCCGATGAAGCAGCGGCGCAGGACGCCACGCATGATGTTTTCCTGAAAGCTTGGCGCGGGCTGGGAACCTTTCGCGGCGAATCCCAGATGCGCACATGGCTCTACCGCATCGCCATCAACCACTGCCAGAACCTCCGCAGCACCTGGGCCAGTCGCCACATCCACGGCGCGGAGGACGAGACGATCCACGCCCACGCCGCCCCGCCTTCGGATTGCCCGATCCGGGTCATCGAGACCCGCGAGCTGGGCGAACGCATCCGGCGCACGCTCGACGCGTTGCCCGAAGAATACCGCCTCATCCTCCTGCTCGTGGCCGACGAGGAGCTGTCCTACGAAGCGGTCGGCGAATTGACCGGCCAATCCTCCGACGCCGTCCGGGGCAAGCTGCACCGCGCCCGCAAACTCTTCTCCCAACTCTTCGCCCAGACCGCATGAACCCGCACAAGCTCAACCAACGCGCGCAGGAACGGAACGACGCGGCCCAGCGGTCCGGCCAGCACACCGGGACGGCCCGGGAATTCGCCACGCCGGAAGAACTGCTGCGTCACGACGCTTCCCAGGTCACCCCGCCACCGGAAATCGCGGCCCGGCTCGGCGAAACCATCCGCCGGGAAACGCCGCCCGATCCCTGGTGGAAACGCATCTTCGGCAAGCCCCGCAGCCCGTAGATCGCGCCCGGGAACCCCTGCCTTGTCCGGGACCGTCCGATTCTCCAGAGTGCGCGCCACCAAGTGAGCGCGCCGCATCCCAATCCATCCGCCGGCACCCAGGTGGTTTCGTTGATCGAGATCCGGGGACCGAACAACTCCCTCGTCCATCCACGCGGTGCGGTCGGCATTGTCACGCGCACGCCGGCCGTGACGGGTGAGAACTACCTCGTCCGCTTCCCCGACGGCTTCGAGTCCACCCTCGCCCGCGACCAGTTCGAGATCCTCAAACACTTCAAGGAACGCCTCGGCGCACCGGCCGATACCTCCACCGACCCGGCTTTCGACCTCGAACCCTTCGTCATCTACCGCTGCGTCGTCGGTTCCCGCGCCTACGGACTCGAGACGGACGCCTCCGACACCGACCGCCGCGGCATCTACCTCGCGCCTGCCGACCTGCAATGGTCCCTCTTCGGCGCGCCCGAACAGTTCGAGGACAACACCGGCCAATGGTGCGTCTGGGAGCTCCAGAAGTTCCTCATCATGGCCCTCAAGGCCAACCCCAACATCCTCGAATGCCTCTGGTCGCCGCTGGTGGAAAAGGCCACGCCGCTCGGCGAGGAACTGCTGGCGCTGCGCGGCGGCTTCCTCTCCCAGATGATCTTCCAGACTTTCAACGGCTATGCCCTGAGCCAGTTCAAGAAGATCGAGCAGGACCGCCGCAACCACGGCGAGGTCCGCTGGAAACACGCCATGCACCTCCTGCGCCTGCTGTTGACCGGCGCGGCCACCCTGCGGAATGGCAGCGTGCCCGTCCGCGTCGAAGCCCAGCGCGACCGCCTCCTGTCCGTCAAACGCGGCGAAATCCCGTGGCCCGAAGTGGACGCCTGGCGCCAACAGCTCCACCGCGACTTCGAACACGCCCTCGCCGAAACCCGGCTCCCCGAACGCCCAGATTACGAGGCGGCGAATGGGTTTCTGATCAAAGCTCGGTCGGTTTCGGCCCAAGGGTTGTTTCAGGCTGACAAGTCACAATCGAATCTTATCGTCCGCCCGAGTTGAATCACCGCACGACAATCAGTTCCTTCAAGGCCGTCTTATGATCGGTAGGTTTTGAGAACCGCCTCATCGCAGACGACTACTCATTTGCAGATTTCCAAGAACTCGGAACCACTCTCAGGCAGATTCCTCTCGCAGCTTTTTCCGGCTACCCACGCACCTATCGAAACGCTTGTGTTGGAATTGTATTCTGTGACGGCACGAATAGAGGTGGCGGTTGGGTGCATCAGCATCATGCCCTTGGGGCTCCACTGATCTTTGAGGTCGGTGAACAGGAGGTTCAGCCATGGAGCGTAGGCCCCAATGAAGCCCGACCCGACGGACGGCCTTTTCCATTGGATTCTCTCGAATCTGAGTTCCAAGCACGCCGTGCAATCTGGAATCCCTTAGTCTTGGGGCGTCTCAAATCCGCGTCAGACGCCAAGCCAAATCCTCAGTTGGATTTCTACGACACCGGCCTGCTTCCCGTTCTGGCTGAATTCTTTCAATCGAAGCTCAAAGAGTTGCTGGAACGTGCGTTCGCCGAGACAGCAGAATGCTATCGAGCCGTCCATGGTAAGGAACCCGACGTTGCGTTCCTGTTTCCTTATGTGTTTCGGTTCGTCACCGCCAAAATCTTCATGGACAGGGCTGATGCCCAAGGGTGGAACGACCTGCACACTCCCCGCCAGATACTCGACAAGGCCGAGAGCCATTCTGGTTCAAAACTGTTGAAACGGCTGCCGGCCGAGTTTCTTGATCGGCGAGTGCTCACGAAGGGCTGGGATAGTATTTCCAGCACCCTGCAATTTCAGAATCTTTCCGTGCCAGACTTGGTTGGCATCTACGAAGACCTGTTCGTTGATGATGCCACCCGTCGCAGAGAAGGCATCCACAGCACCCCTCTTGGCCTTGCCTCATACATCGTCAATCACTTGCCGTGGCACAAGATTCCCGTCGAACAACGAGTCGTGCTGGAGGGCTTCAATGGTCATGGCATCTTCCTCGCTCAAGCGATGGAACGAATGGGGGCCGATCTTGATCCAAAGCTCACACCCCGCCAGCGCCATCAGTATTTTCAAAAGCGTCTCATCGGCGTTGAGAAAGACCCACTTGCGATTGAAGTGTGCC
>CAMLMI010000461.1 GCA_946480965.1 uncultured Verrucomicrobiales bacterium
GCGGCTCGCGTCCATCCGGACGCGAGCCTCTTCCGGCCGGTAACGATCCTGTCCCAACCGAGGACAGATTGGAGCGGACGGAGCCGCTGGATTTCACAATGGATCGCTGGCCACGACCCAGCCTTCCGGGGAGAATGAAACTTGGGACGCATGTGCATTGCACATAATGGTCTCTTTGCTAGTCTTTCTGCGGGTTTTGAAAGGCACTCCCCCGAATGTGGGATTGCCCGGAGCGGGAAGTCCCGGCCGATCATTTCAAGTGTCACTCGGAATGCCATCGCCGCGTCTCCGACCGAAGCCATCACCATGAACGCCAACCAATACCGGAACGGGCAGACCATCCGTGAGACCTCTCTAAGAGAAGGAAGGCCTCACGGCATCGAACGGGTTTGGCACCGCAACGGGGTTTTGGCGGAGGAAACGCCCTTCGAGGACGGCCAGATGCACGGCCTTTGCCGCCGCTGGGCCGAAGACGGTCGCCTGTTGGGCGAATTTCACATGGAGCACGGTTCCGGCCTGGTGCGACGCTGGTATGCCAACGGCCGGTTGGCGTCGGAGATCCAGACCGTGCGCGGCGCGATGACGGGACGCACACGAAACTGGCTCCGCAACGGCACACTTTTCCGCGTGGCCTACTACTTGGACCATGCGGCTGTGACTCGGGAGCAATACGAAGCTGCCACTGCAAAGGACACCGCGTTGGCCAGATATGCGGACGCGGAGGTCGATCCCTTCGACGAAAGCAACACCCTTGACTTCGAGAAGGCGGACCACACGCAATATGTCGAAGAACTGCTGAACTCTGGATGGACCGAAGACGCCTTGGTTTGGCTGGACAGCCGTTCCGCACGACAGATCGGCGACAGCGCCGACATGGCCACCTTGAAGAACAGGGTGGGCGACCTTTTGAAGGCGGGGGCGACGAACGTCGTCGCTGCCCGAATTTATTCCGACAAGGCGGGCAAGGAGTATTGCGACCATCTGGTGATCGGTCTGCCCGAAGACACGACCTCAAGAGCGGTCGTCCGTGAAGGCTGCCGCGCGCTCCTGAAAGCAACCGGCGGGGCGATCCAGCCGAAGGCCGACTTGGGCGAGCGTCATCTCGCGCTGGTCTCGGCTTGATCCGACAACCGCAGGGCATCCTCCGCCGGATCGGCGGTCAACGTGCCGCTGCCATCGCCTCCCCGCAGCAGGTTCGCGGCGATGGCGTCCCCGACAAACTTCTCCACCGCGTCGCGCATCGGACGAGCGCCGAGCTTGGGATGAAATCCCTTCCGCACCAGAAATGGCCGGACAGATGAATCCGCGACAATCTTCCTTCCTTGCGACTCGTGAAACGCCAGTTCGGCCCCGATGAACTTCTCCGCTATCCCCAACTGGTGCTCATAGCTCAACCGATGGAATACCAGTTTCTCCGTGATGCGGGCGAAGATCTCCGGGCGCAACGCCTGCTGGGCGCTTGTGAGAACGTGACGCTCCAAAGTGGCCTCGCTCGAATGCTGGAGGTTGAGCAGTTCGGCCGAACCGAGGTTTGACGTGAGCACCACGTAGTAGCGGCTCAGGTCGAGGGTCTGGCCGGTGGCCACGGTGATCCGGGCCGCGTCGAGCATCTGGAGGAAGACATCCATCAGCCGGGGATGCGCTTTCTCGATTTCGTCGAAGAGCAGGGTTCCTTCCCCCGTTCTCGTCACCGCTTCGCCCAGAAATCCCGCTTCGCCCGCCTTTGCTCCCAGGAGCAGCCCCAAAGCGTCCTGCGTCTGGAACTCCGACATGTCGAAGCGCACGAGCTGGTCGGTCCCGAACAGCTCACGGGTGAACGCCAGCGTCAGCTCGGTCTTGCCGACGCCCGTTGGTCCAAGAAAGAGGAAACTGCCGCGCGGCCGACCGGGTTTGCTCAAACCCAATTGTCCGCGCCGCAGCACGGAAGCGACGCGGTGCAGGACATGATCCTGCCCGCGAATCTCACGTTTCAGGGAGGATTCCAGGGCTTGCAGGGAGGCGAGAGCGGAGGAGGTCGCATTCATTTTCAACCGCCCACTCTGCCCGGAAAGCCGCGCCGGGCGGGATCAAGGCATGATCAAAGTCGGCCCCATACTTTGATCATGGGCTGATCCCACGGCCGCTTCCCCAAGCCCTACAACCACGGACGAATCGCGGGACACACGTCCCGGAACCACCTGGAAAATCATGAAAGCACCCGTCCTCATTCGTCCCCTTGCCGCCGCCCTTACCGGGCTCGCGGTCACGGCGGCGTCACCGCGCTTGGCGCGGTGGCGTGCGCCGCTTCTCGTCGCCGTCGTCTATGGCGTCGGTCATTCGTCCGCATTGGCGGCCTTCGACTCCACCGAACTGGCCCAGGGCATCAGCAACAGTCTCGGCGTCCTCATGCTCTTCGGCTTCGTGCTCGGCATCGCGGCCGTGATCGCGGGCGGCTTCGCCATCCGCCGGGGCGAAGTGGACCAGGGCAAGATGTCGATCATCGGCGGAGCCATCATCGCGGCGGCCCCGGCGATCATCTTCGCCTTCTACAAGATCTTCGGGATCGACGACAACTCGGCCGTCTCCGTCGGCAGCTTCTAAGCCTTTCAACTTACGCCGCGCCTTCCGGGCGCGGCGTAACCCTCCCGCGCCATGACTCCCGCCCTTCGCACCACCGACACCAACGCCGCGTCCGATTCCGCCGGCAAGACCTGGGGGCTGGAAGGGAACCTGTTCTGGTTCCTCGTGGGCGGACTCGGCGCGGGCATCACCGTGTTCTTCCTCCTGATCGTGCTCGTTGAAACCGGCCTGCTCATGGCCTTCGTCGGCGCGCTGGTTCCGGTCCTGGCCTCGCTGATCTACATCTTCGGATTTCGCCAAGGAAAACCACCGGGCTACGACCGCGACATCCTCGCCCATTGGCTGAAAGGACCGGGCTTCGCGCCCGCTCCGTTTGGTCGCCGCCGTCTTCAGCATCCGCTCGCGGATCGCCTGTTCTGAGCCGCTCCCGATTTTTCAGCTCTCGTTTTTCACAGCCTTCCATGAACACCTCCGAACCCTCCGACCTGCTTTTGGCCAGCGTCCTGCAAAACCTTGGCGTGATCTCTGCCAAGGAAACCCGTCCCTCGATCCAGCGCCATCTGGCCTTGGCCGTCGAACAT
>CAMLMI010000462.1 GCA_946480965.1 uncultured Verrucomicrobiales bacterium
GGGTCAAGCCACCCGCATGGGCCGGGCGGTGACGTTTTGGAAACGGGAGAGCGCAGGTCTCAGTTGCGGAAAACCCACCCCTGACCCCTCCCAGGAGGGGAACTGGCCGAACGACGAAGGCGCTCAATCGGCGCTTCGCATGGTCTCTTCGGACCGTTGAACTCCGTTCCCCTCCTGGGAGGGGTCAGGGGTGGGTTGGCTCATTCACCGACAGAGCCGCACCACCTCACCGGCGATGCGGTCCAGCGGCAGCACCTTGTCCACGCCGCCGAGCTTGATCGCCTCGGCGGGCATTCCGAAGACGACGCAGCTCGCTTCGTCCTGCGCGATCGTCGTCGCGCCCGCGTCCTTCATCTCCAACATGCCGCGCGCGCCGTCGTCGCCCATGCCGGTCATGATCACGCCCACGGCGTTCTTGCCCGCGTAGCGCGCGGCCGAGCGGAAGAGCACGTCCACCGAAGGCCGGTGCCGCGTCACGAGCGGGCCGTCGCGCACTTCCACGTGGTAGCGGGCGCCGCTACGCTTGAGCAGCGTGTGGCGGTTGCCCGGCGCGATCAGCACCTGGCCGCGCAGCACGGTGTCGTTGTCCTGCGCCTCCTTCACCGTCACGCGGCAGAGTTCGTTCAGGCGGTTGGCGAAGCTGGCGGTGAACTTCTCCGGCATGTGCTGCACCACGACGATGCCGGGCGCGTCCTGCGGCAAGGCTTCGAGGAATTCGCGCAACGCCTCGGTCCCGCCGGTCGAAGCGCCGACCACCACGACCTGCTCGGTCGTCTGGATCATGGCGTGCGACGGCGGCTTCGCGAGGACGGCGTCGGCGGTGAGCTTGGGCTTGGCCTGGAGAGCCGGCCGGGGCGGACGGGGCTTCACGCGCGCGGCGGACTTCACCACGTCGCAGATCTGGATGGCGGACTCCTGGAAGAACTGTTTCGTGCCGAGCTTGGGCTTGGTGATGATCTCCACCGCGCCCTTCTCCAACGCGGCCAGCGCGGTCTCCGACCCCTTCTCCGTGAGCGTCGAACAGATCACCACCGGGATGGGGTGCTGGCTCATGATGCGCTGGAGGAAGGTGATGCCGTCCATGCGCGGCATCTCCACGTCGAGCGTGATCACATCCGGCGTCTCGTCGCGGATGCGCTCGACGGCCAGGAACGGATCGCCGGCGGTGGCCATGACCTCGATGTCGGGATCGCTCTCCAGGATGTCCTTGAGCGTCTGGCGGACAGTGGCGCTGTCGTCCACGACGAGCACGCGGATCTTGTTTCCTCTCATGGGGTGTCCTTCTCGTGACGGGCGGGAAGATGTTTGTGGCGGACCTCCCCGGTGGCGGTGTCGAAGAGGATCTTGCGTCCCCTGTCGCCGCCGACGTTGGCCGCGCGGATGGCGAAGCCCTCGGCCGCGAGCAGCTCGCGGGCGGTGCGGACATTGACGTTCCCCAGCCAACGCTCCGGATGGTCGCCGTCCTTGCTCCCGATGACGTTGCCGCCGCCGAAGAGCTTCACGTCCACCTCCAGAGGCGACAGGCCGAGCTGGCGGAACTGCGCGGCCATGTGGGGCACGGCTTCGGAGAGATACTTGAAGCGCTCCGTGACGGGGCCGCCGTGTTTCGGCCGCGGCAGCATGGCGTGGCAGATGGCGGCGACGCGCAGGCGGGCGTTGAAGAACGTGACCGCGACACAGGAGCCCAGCACCGTGACCACGATCCCGGGTTCCTTCACCACCCGCAGCTCCCCCGGTTTCAGGTAGGTCTGCGGCAGCTCCAGCTGCCCCGTGCTCATAGCGGTTTCCGGAACACGGCCGACGCCACGCTCTCCACCGGGATGCGCAGGCCGGCGAGGGATTCGGAATGGCCGACGAAGAGATAGCCGCCCGGCCGGAGATTGCGGCAGAGCTTGTTGATGACCTTCTCCTGCGTCGGCTTGTCGAAATAGATCATCACGTTCCGGAAGAAGATGACCTCGAACTGGTCCTTCACCCGGTAGTCGTCGTCCATGAAGTTCAGCCGGTGGAAGCTGACCTTGCGCCGCAGGTCGGCCACGACCCGCACCAAGGCGCGCGCCGAGTCCTTGCTGCGGAGCAGGTATTTGTGCCGCAGCGCGAGCGGCACGGGATCGACGCGCGACTCGTCGTAGATGCCCAGACGGGCGTGCTCCAGCACGCGCGTCGAGATGTCCGTGGCCAGGATCTCGTGGTCGAAGCCGTCGTGGTCCCGGGCGTATTCCGCCAGCACCATCGACTGCGTGTAGGGCTCCTCGCCGGAGGAACACCCGGCGCACCAGAGCCGGAACTTCCAGCTCGGCCCGCCGCCATACGTGCGCTTCAGCGCGGGCAGCGCGGTCTTGACCAGATAGTCGAAATGGTGCGGCTCGCGGAAGAAGTCCGTCTTGTTCGTCGTGACCGCGTCGATGAACTGCACGCGCTCCTCCTCCGCGTTCGGCGACTCGAAGAGATACGTCTGGTATTCCTCCAGCGACGCGAGGCCGAGCTGGCGCAGCCGCCGCATCAGGCGGCTCTGGAGCATCGGCACCTTGTTCTCCGACATCTTGATCCCCAGCTCCCCGGTGATGAACACGGCGAAGCGCTGGAAGCTCTCCGGCGTCATGCGCAGCGGATCTTTCTGCGAAACGGTGGAAGCGGTCTCGTTCATCGGGTTGCCTTCGGTTGGGCCGCAGCCGCCGTTTCCCCGCCGAGCACCAGGAGGATGGCCTCCTTCAGCACGGGCACGGAGAATGGCTTGTGGAGGGTGAGCGCGGCCCCGAAGGCCTTCGCGGCCGGGAGCATGTCCATCGGGCCGGTCTTGGAGCTCATGGCGATGATCTTGACCCCGGGCTTGAGCCGGCGCGCCTGCTGGATCGTCTCCAGCCCGTCCTGGTCGGGCATGAAGATGTCGGTCAACAGCAGGTCGAACGGACGGTCCCGCAGAATCTCGATCCCTTCCCGCGCCGAAGCGGTCGCCACGACCTCATGGCCGAGCGCCGTCAGCATGTGGCTGAACAGCTCCAGCAAGGACACGGAGTCGTCGATGACGAGGATCTTGGCCATGGCGCGGGTGGGGTTGCGGATCGCTTCTCAGTAGGAGGTGAAGTCCTTGTCGTGGATGTCCACCTGCCC
>CAMLMI010000463.1 GCA_946480965.1 uncultured Verrucomicrobiales bacterium
CCCGACTACTGGAACGCCAAGTATTGGTTCCGTCGCGTCGGCGGGCATCCCTTCTTCGGATCGTTCGGGGCCGTGGCGGCTTCATTGCCGGGCGGCGACGCCTTCGTGGTCGGAGGCATGTTTGAACCCGCCGCCTTCGTTGACGCCGTGGAAGTGGCCGTGCGCGGCCGGGCCAGCGCGGCGGCGGAGAAACGGCTGGAAGCGATCCAGGCCGAGGAGTTCCGCCGGTTGTTCGCGCATCTGACGGCATGAGCGGCTTCGACACCGTCATCGTTGCGGTCCTGCCGGTCTTCGTCGTGGTGCTGACCGGCCTGACCCTGCGCAAGGTGAACTGGCTGACCGAGGAGGCAGACCACAGCCTGATCCGGCTCACGGTGAACATCCTCCAGCCCGCGCTCATCCTCGATTCCGTCCTGAAGAACGACGCGCTGAAGCAGGCGGCCAACGTCGCGCTGCCGCCCACACTCGGCTTCGCGCTCTGCGCGGCGGGCATGGTGATCGCCGTGGCGTTGGCACGGTTTTGGGGGCTCAGGGACGCGACCTCGGCGGGGACGTTCGGCCTTTGCGCAGGATTGCAGAACTACGGCTACGTGCCCATTCCGCTGATCATCGCGCTCTTCGACCAGGACACGCTCGGCGTGCTCTTCGTCCACAACCTCGGCGTGGACATCGCCATGTGGACCGTGGGCCTGCTCCTGCTGCGACCGCCGGGACAGGGGGCGGCTTGGAAGCGGCTCATCAGTCCGCCGGTGCTGGCGATCGTGGCGGGCGTCATCCTCAACGCCGCCGGAGCCTACCAATACATTCCCCGCTTCGTGCTCGATTCCATCCGCATCCTCGGCCAATGCGCCTTGCCGATGGGGCTGATCCTCGTGGGTGCGACGATGGCGGACCAGTTGAAGGGCTTCCAATCCCGCCAAGGGCTGGGCGTGATGACCGGGGCCTGCGTGGTGCGGCTGGTGCTCTTGCCGTTGCTCTTCCTGCTCGCGGCGAAGTTCCTGCCGCTCTCCGTGGAGCTGAAGCGCGTGCTGGTGGTGCAGGCCGCCATGCCGTCGGCCGTCTTCCCAGTGGTCATGGCCAAGCACTACGGCGGCGACCAGGGCACGGCCATCCGCGTGGTGGCGGCCACCTCCATCGTGAGCCTGGTGACGATCCCGTTCTGGCTGAAGTTCGGCCTGGAATGGGTCGGGGTGAAATGAGCAGGTCGGGGATTGGCAGCCGGGTCCAAAGTGGCATTGTCCGTGCCGGAGGGTTCTGGGAAACACGCAGGACTCCGAACGAAAACGATACCGACAAGACATGAGAACGATCTTCCGTCCCCATCTGCTGGCCTTGCTCGCCCTGTTCGCCACGCTTTGGCCCGCTGCCGCCCAGAAGCTGGCGAGCGTGAACCCGGCCAACGGTGCGTTCGGCGTCTCGCCGAGCACGGCCGTGACCTTCACCTTCGACACCGACATGCAGGCGCTGCAGGAGATCACCTGGAGCTCGATCATCGGCACGAGCTTCACCCCGCTGAGCGGCATCAGCTACCAGTGGACGGGGCCACGCACCCTGGTGGCGACGCGGAGCGGCGGCTTTCCGGCCAGCGCGACCATCGTCTGGGAACTGGAGCCGGAAGGTTTCGCGGACGAGTTCGGCTTCCCGCTCGACACGGAGAGCGAACTTTCCGGGGGATTCCTCACGCGGAGCGGTGGTGGTGGTGGCGGTGAAACCGGCGTAGGCTCTGCGGAGCTCGGGGTCTTCAAGGTGGCCAACTTCGAGCAATTGTCCCCGGCCGATCCCGTGTTGGCGACGAACCTGACCTACCTCTTCGGCGCGGATGTCTCGTCGCCCGAGACCCGGGGCCTGACCAACGTCGTGCTCACGATCCCCGGCGGCGCGACGACGAACCTGCTGAACTTCGCCTTCGAGCCCACGGAGTTCTTCCTGACCGAATTCACCAATTCCCTCACGGGGCTCAACGCCCGTTTCCCAGCCGGCAGCTACGGCTTCGCGCTCCAGGCTCCTGGCTCAAACCAGAACGTCAGCGTGACGCTGCCCGCCACGGCGTTCCCGGCCGCCCCCAAGATCGCCAACTTCGCCGCCGGACAGACCATCGATCCCGCCGCCGACTTCACGCTCCAGTTCAACGCGGGCGGCGTCGCCACCGAGCATGTCGAGATCAGCATCTGGGACAAGGACAGCTCGGACGAGGTCTACAATTCGCCCGACCTGCTGGAGCCCGGCCATCTGACCGGGACCGCCACCAGCGTGGTTCTGCCCGCGGGCACCTTCACCGAGGGCCGCACCTACGAGGTCCAGATCGGGCGCTGGATCGTCTCGACGAACGTCGCCTCGGGCAACGCCATCGCTGCGGGCATCGGCAGCACCACGCTGAGCGTGCTCAAGACCACGGGCGGCGAACCGGTGACGATCCAGTTGGAGAATCCCGCCTTCGGCCAGGGCATCTTCCAAGCCCGGGCGACCTTCGCCGCGAACCGGCTCTACCACTTCGAGAAGTCCACCAATGCGGTGGACTGGCTGCCTGTCGCCCAGGTGTTCGCGGTGGAACCGGCCCACATCTTCATCGATCCGCAGGCCACCAATTCCCACGCGATCTATCGCGTGCGCACCGACTGAAACGGGCCCCTCTGCTTCGCGCCGTCCCGGAACCGCGTTTCCCGGACGGCGTTCTTTTTTCATCGGGGGCTTGCCAGACGCCGCCGGATCGGGATTTTGCCGCGCACATGAATTCGTTCTCCCTTCCGGTGCTGCACGGCGTGGTCGGTCTTTCCGCTGGCCTGGCGCTGTCGGCCCAGGCCCTGACCACCGCCACCAATGTCGCGTCCAGCTACTCGCTGCGCTCGGGCTACACCGCCCGCTCCGACTTCGAGGGCGCGCCGGGAGACGGCTTTGCCGCCACGCAGTTCGGCCTGCGCTACAGCGTGAAGTTCACGGCCAGCGAAACCTATTCCTACGATCTCGGCGTGGACTACGAGCGCTGGGGCTTTTCCGGCAACACCGAGGCGCTGCCCGTGCCCGACCAGCTCCAGAGCGTGTCGCTCCTGTTCGGCAACCGCTGGCGCTTCGCCGAGCAATGGACCCTGCAGCTCTCCATCCG
>CAMLMI010000464.1 GCA_946480965.1 uncultured Verrucomicrobiales bacterium
CAAGTGCAGCCGGAGCCGCCGCGCACCTGCCAGGTGACGGCGGTCAACAGCCCGGCGCTCCCGAGCAGCACGGTGGGACGTCGCCATGCGGCGCGGTCGCCTAGTGGATGTTTGCGAAGCTGGGTCAGATCGCCACCGGTCTGGTTCCAATCGAGCAGGACGACATCGAAGCCGTCGGCATCGGCGAGCCGGAACTGGCCGCGATGGGCGATGGTCACGGCCGCAAGGTTCGGCGCGAGGTAGTCCTTGAATTCCTTGGCGCGCGCGGAGCCGGCCTCGCCCAAGTAGAGCACGCGCAGTTGTTCCAAGGGTTTGGCGGCGGAGAGAGAACCGGTCGATCCGAGCAAGACCAGCAGGCAGAAGAGTCGTAGCAGAGACGGGGAGATTTTCATGGTTTGGCCGGGGTTGGAGCGGGCAGTTGGAAGGAGGCTTCGGCGGTGAGGGTTTTCGGCGGCCAGCAGAGTTCGTCGTTGCAGGCCTGGGAACGGATTTCGCAGCGGACGGTGAAGTCGCCCTTCGCATTGGGCGGGACGAGAAACGAGCGACGGATGGTGAAATCTCCGCGCAGAATCTTGTGGCCGTTCTTCTCGATGGAGGCGGGGAAACGCCATTCGTTCAGCGGCTGCCAGCCATCGGGCAACTTCAGTTCGAGGGCGAGCGGGTGGTAGGTCTTGGCCGGTTCGTCGGGGCCGTAGATGTAATGTCCGGCGGCGACGCGGACGTGGAGCTTGGCCAGGACGACGGTGCCGGGTTGCGGCGGGCTTGCGAAAGAAAGGCCGACCGTGACCGGTTGGCGCGCGTCGGGTTCGGGCACCGAAGTCGAGGCGGCGTTGGTCCAGCCGATGTCGCCGAGGTTCCAGACGCGCTCGGCGGTGGTTGGAACCGTCAACGGGAAGGAGAGGTTCTCCAAGGTTTCGGGAGACTGGAAACGGCCTTCACCGGGAACCGTCAGAAAGATGTTTCCGCCATAGAGCCCAGGGACCATCGCGCGGAAACGGAACGTGCCGTCGGATTGGATCGGGACGGAGCGATAGCTCGGATTGACTTGGCCGTCGCGGCGCAGAGGCATTTGGAGATTCACCCAAGTCCGCATCGCGGACGCTTCCTCGGAGAAAAGCCAATCGGCGAACCACCGGCGGCGTCCTTCGTCGTCCAGCCCGGAAGGAGCCATGATGGGAGCGGGGAACTGGCGGGCAACGTTGAGGGTCGCGTAGCGCCAGTCGTAGTTCGCCGGAGCGTCGTCGGGCAGGACGATCCGGCCGGTCACGTCCATGCCAACAACTTCGATGGCTTCATCGTTGGCCGTGCCGGGAGCGGCGCGGATGACATGGACGAGGTTGGCGTGTTGCGGGCGGCCGACCGGAACGCCCATGCCGGGGACGGGTTGTTCTGGATCGACCAGACAGAGGCCGACGATCCCAGGCGGCACGCGATCGAAAGAGAAACGGCCGTCGTCGTCGGTGGTCGCGGTGTGGCCGGAGAGCGGATGCGGATACGAGACGATGTTCGTGCCGCGCCGCATCGGTTGGTTTTCCAGCAGCAGCGCGATGGGCTGGCGGCGCATGGGCTGGCCCTGGTAACGCAGCGTGCCGGAAAGCGACGCCCACGGGTTCAGCCGGATTTCGGCGGGCACGGTATTGGTCGCGGGCAGGGAGGCGAAGCCGCTTTCGTGCAGGACCAGGCCGGTCCGGGAATCGACCGAGTCGTCCAGCGCGGCATGGCCTTGGGCGTCGGCCACGGTGGCGAAGGTGTTCTCGGTTTCGTAGCGCTGGAGCGGTTTGAAGCGGCCGTTTTCAGGGCGGAGGTAGAACGGTTGTTGGGAGAGACGCAACTCGGCTCCGACGGCGGGTTTTCCTTCCGGCGTGACGATGCGGGTCTTGGTTTCGGCGAACGGTTTCAGAACCACGGCCAGCGGTTCCGCATCCGATTCCAGCGGTCCGACCACTTGGGTCCGGAAACCGGCGGCCTTAAACTGGAGGCCATATCGAAAGGGAGGTGGCATCTGGCCGATGACCGGAGACGTGAGCTCGAAGACAAACTTCCCGTCGGAGAAAGTTTTCTTGCCGTGGTCGGGTGCGGTGAATCTTCCCGTCTCGCTCGGCAAGCCACCCATGAACATTCCCGGCGTGAGCGTGAACGAGGGGATCGGTTTCCCGGCTTCGTCCTGCACCGTGCCTTTGAACACCAAGATGGGCGGCAGGGTGATCGAGCGTTCCTCGGGCGTGGGTTCGAGACGAACCATGAGACGCATGAAACCTTCCTTGGTTAGATCCACCGAAATGTGTCCGGCGGGGCTGTTGGTGATCCGGAAACGGCCTTCGGCGTCGGTCTCGCCGTTCCAGCCGGGGTAGCGCATCAGTTCGCCGGCTTCGTCCCACCGCACCTTCACGCCGGACAGCGGCTGGCCTTTCGCATCGACCACCCGGGCCGAAACGGTGCGGCCGGGAACGAGCTTGAAGGTCAGGGGTTGCAGGCCGGGCTTGAGCTCGACGACGCGGGCGGAGGGCGCAAAGCGCGGCGAAAAAACACCGAGGGCCCATTTCTTCGCCGCCAAGCCCGGGAAGCTGAATTTACCGGCGGCGTCGGTCTTGGTCTTCCGGTTCTCCTCGATGCCCCAGAGCATGTATTCGTCGCCGTAGAAGACGTCGGTGTCCGCCAACGGCTGGCCGGAGGGATCAAGCACCACGCCTTCGAGCCGGAGGAGCGGTCGGAGCTGGCTCTTGGCGGAACCGTCGGCGAGCGCGGCCATCGGTGGATCGGAAAGCTCCTGGGTCTCGAAGTCCGCGTGACGGAACTGCAACCGCAACTGCGAGACTTCGGTCGGCACCCAGTCGGCGGACCAACGCCCCTGCGCATCGGTCACGACGGGCAGTTCATCGACCGGGATACGCGGGCCGGTGAGTCGCCGTGGGAAGTTGAGGAACACCTGCACACCGGAGATGGGGCGGTTGGATTCGTCGGCGACGGTTCCCGAGACTGTTCGGGCAAGCGGCAGGGCGAGGCGGGATGAAGGGTTGTTCGTGGAGACGGCGATTTGCAGCGGGACGCGGTCGGGGTGCTTCGCCGTGATGCGCAAGCCGGCCGCGT
>CAMLMI010000465.1 GCA_946480965.1 uncultured Verrucomicrobiales bacterium
TCTGCCGCACCTCCGGTGCTCGGAACGATGCCCAATGGGTTTGAAGACACGGCCTAGCTTGCTCATTTTTTCCATACTAGGGCATGTCGCACTGAGTTCTTCAGGAGGAAGCTTTTGAGATGTTCGCAGGGTTTAGAACAAAACCTGCGGCACGGAGACGATCAACGAGTTTGGGAACTGTTTCCTTAACATGATCATTGAACGGTATGTAGAGAATGCCCTGAGCATCAGACGGAACTTCTATGTGTCCCTTCTTCAGGATTGCGACGTTTGGACGACCAATGGACGCGATGAGCATGCCGGTCTCCAAAACTACATTCTGACGTGCCCTAGGCTGTGCTTCTTTGTCACCAGCTGTTTTTGAGTAGCCGACGTCGTCTGGGGTCAGGAGGACGATACCGAATCGAGCCGCATCGGGATTGGGGCCAATTTCCCGTTCGAGTGCCTCGATGATCGTCAACCCACCTCCGCCAGTATTCTGAAGCACGAAAGGGTCTAGCCCAAGCTTGTGAATGATGAGTTCGAGTTGTTCTCGTGCGACGGAATCATGGCCATGAACAACAAAAACCTTCTTATTGGCGACAACTGGATTCTCGGGTGACATGGGAGACGCCAATGAGGTTGTAGATGCTGCGGTGGATTGCTCTTCTCCGGTGTATTCCATCAGCGATTTTTGAAGTTTCTCTCTTGCTGCCTTCTGGCCCTGGAACTGGAGGGTGCGTGTGGTCGGATACCAATTAAGGATGGCCCCTTCTTTGGTTCGGATTTGGTTCGTGTTCCCGTTGTCGCCTGCGGTTTCGATGTTGAAGCCAACAGCACGGACAAGCGTCTTCAAATCTTCAAATGTTCCGTCGTGTTTCATGGGAATAGATTCGGACTCAACATTTCAATCGCTGCTTCGGCAAGCGCCGTCGTCCCGCCTGTGCTCGCTCACGTCTCCGCCCGCAGCACTTCCAGCGGCGGGGAGCGGGGGACGCCGCAGGTGCCGAGCCAGCGGATCAGCGCACAGGATGCGCCCGCGCTGCCCATCGGAACTTCAGCAGTGCCTCCGCGCCGACTGCGGTCGGCGCGGATCGCGAGCAAGGCTTGGCGGAACGTGGCCGGACTTCAGATATGCAGCGCCCGGCCATCGACAGCCAAGGCGGCTTCCTTGATCACTTCGGCCAAGGTGGGATGCGCGTGCGACGCGAGCGCGAGATCTTCGGCGGAGGCCTTGAAGGCCATGGCCACGGCGGCTTCGGCGATGAGGTCGCCGGCGCGGGGGCCGAGGATGTGGATGCCGAGGAGGCGGTCGGTCTTCTTGTCGGCGAGGATCTTCACCTTGCCCTCGATCTGCGCGAGCGCGTGGGCGCGGCCGTTGGCTTTGAAGGGGAAGACACCTTTCCGGTATTCGATCTTGGCCTCGATCAACTGTTCCTCGGTCTGGCCCACGCTGCCGATCTCGGGATGCGTGTAGCAGACGCCGGGAATGGAGTTGTAGTCCACATGACCGTGTTTGCCGGCGATGAACTCGGCGCAGGCCATGCCTTCCTCCTCGGCCTTGTGCGCGAGCATGGGGCCCTTGATGACGTCGCCGATGGCGTAGATGCCGGGGACGTTGGTGGCGAATCGCTCGTTCACCTCCACGCGGCCGCGCTTGTCGGTGGCGACGCCGGCGACGTCGAGGCCGAGCTTCTCGGTGTTGGGCACACGACCGACCGCGACGAGCACCTTGTCGGCGATGATCGGCTCCTGGCCTTCGCAGACGACGACGCCCTTGCCGTTCTCGGCTTTGGCGGAAAGCACCTTGTGTTTGAGGCGGAATTCGAGGCCCTGCTTGGCGAAGATCTTCTGCGCTTCGTCGGCCAATTCCCGGTCCATGCCGGGCGCGATGCGGTCGAGGAATTCGACCACCGTGACCTTGGCGCCGAGGCGCTGCCAGACGGAGCCGAGTTCGAGGCCGATGTAGCCGGCGCCGATGACGACGAGGTGCTGCGGCACGGTGTCGTAGGCCAACGCCTCGGTGCTGGTGCCGACGATCTGGCCGTCGAGTTCGATGCCGGGCAGCACGGCGGGTTTGCTGCCGGTGGCGAGGATGATGTTCTTGGCGGAAACGGTCTCGGTCTTGCCATCGGCGGAAGACACTTCGACCTGGCCGTTGCCGAGCAACCGTCCGTGGCCGAGGAGGCGGGTGACCTTGTTTTTCTTCAGCAGGAAGTCGATGCCCTTGGTCATCTGCGAGACGACGTCGGTCTTGCGCTTGAGCATCGTGGGCAGGTCGAGCGTGACCTCGCCGACCTTGAAGCCGTGCTTGTCGAAACCGTGTTTGGCCTCGGAGTAGAGCTCGCTGGATTCGAGCAGCGCCTTGCTGGGAATACAGCCGATGCGGAGACAGGTGCCGCCGAGGGCGGATTCCTTTTCGACGCAGGCGACCTTCAGGCCGAGCTGTGCGCCGCGGATGGCGGCGACGTAGCCGCCGGGTCCGCCGCCGATGATGATCAAATCGAAACTAGTCATACCAAAATCTCTTCCTCTCCGTCTTCCTCCTCGTCCTCGTCACGTGTTCGGTTCCTCAGAACCTCCAACACGGTAGGGCACTTCGTCTTCCTTCAAAACATCCGCCTCAAACCGGCTGACCAATCCGGACAGCATCCGGACGATCTGCGACAACATCCGTTTGCCTTCCAGCACCCGTGCTTCCGGGAAAACTTTTTTGGCCACCAATGCATCCAAGCAGGCGGCGCATTCCGTTGCGGAGCCTCGGGCGTCGTCGAATTGCTTGGCGCGTTGTGGACGCTGGCGGCGTCCGTTGGCCTCCGCGGTGTTCAACAACACCGAAAGGCTGGCGCGGTCGAGCTGATCGCAGACTTCAGCGGTTCGCTTGGTGGGTTTGCCTGAGACTTCTTCCAGCAACTCCCCTGTCCACGCCACGAACCGGAGTTCGAGCTGATAGACCTCCAGCTTTTCGTGGTCGAAGAGCGGGCTGCCTGGGCTCGTGGGTTCGGGCATGGACGAGGAGGATGAGGAAGACGAGGACGAGGAGTGATTACACCTCCAACAACATCCGCGCCGGATTCTCGATGCAGTCCT
>CAMLMI010000466.1 GCA_946480965.1 uncultured Verrucomicrobiales bacterium
TTCCCTACACGACGCTCTTCCGATCTCTTTTTTTGCTTGGTTACCCACTTTGGGCAATGAAAGTCCAATCAGCCGTTGAGAACAATAGTTAAGTGATTGTAGGAAATCTTGTTGTATCCTAGGTCACTTCGCTCGTCGTTTTTCGTGCGGCCCAGATGCGGAGCCACCAAAGGAGGGTCAGCACGGAGACGGCGAGCTGTAGGAGTTCGTTGGTCTGGACGATCCAATTCCCCGCGCTCGTGGCGGTCGCCAAAAGGGCTTCGAGGCGGTGCTTCACTTGGCGAGCCTCCCCTTGAGCAACCCAGCGCCCCCGAGCCAGAGGAACAACACGAGAGCCAGGGCGAGCAGAACCAGCGGAGCGCGGAGGAAGGAAAGGACGGTATTGCCGAGCGTGCGGTTGGCGGCTTCGAGCGGAGCGCCAAGCGGGTCAGTGGCGAGCTGGTTCGCAAGGTTCGCGAGGGCCGAGGAACTGCCGGTGGCGGGTCCGTTGCGGATCTCGCCGAGAGCGGTCGCGACGGCTCCCGATTCTCGCGAGCTGTAGGCGGCGAAGACCCGTTGTGCGGCGTCGCGGCCGTAGTTCGCCGCGATGCTGTCGAAGATGTCGCCACCGGGGGCGTAGCGTTCTGCGGTGCTCATGGTCAGTTCACGAGTTCGCGGGTCCACCGGATGGGCAGACGCACCTCGATGCGCCAACCGCCCGGCTTGGTGATCGTGCCGGTCTGGGGCCGGATGATGAGGGTCCGGCCGTTGGCGTTGGACCACGCGGTGTTCTGCTCCGTGGTCACGATCAGGGCCGTGGCCCCGGTGAACGCCGAGGTCTCCGCCCACCGGAGATCCTTCCGCATGTAATGGGTGCCGTTGACGTAGGCGGCCCCGGCGTAGACCTGCCCGCTGGCCGGCGCGGAGAACGAATGGGTCAGTCCGCCGAAGCCCGGATCTCCTTCCCAGAGGATCGACTGGAGGGACATGGCCGCCGTCGTGTAGTGGCAGACGTTGATGAGCTGGTTGGTGGCGTTGGTCGAGTAGACCGGCGGCAACAGGAAGTGGTTCCCGTCGTTGGCGCTGAAGTTGATTCCCTCTTTTGGGATCCGTTCCATCCGCAGATCGCAGACATGCGTGCCGACGATGGGTCCGAAGTCCAGCGACACCCCGGTGAGATCGATGGGCGTCAGCACCGAGTAGATTTCGAGTTCCACGCGGTAGCGCTTGTCCACGGGCACGGCGTCGGGGCTGTTGAGGTTGGCCTTGCCGAAGCAGTTGACCGAGTTGGCCGACCAGCCGAGCTGGTTCACCGTCCACGGCGAACCGCTGACGATGCCGGAGAGCCAGACCCGGCGATGGATCCACCGGGAGTTGGCCGAGTCGTTGAGCACGCCGTTGGGCACCGGGTCGCTCGTGTCTAAGGTGTTGAACCGGGTGAACTCCGTCTGGAGCGTGGCCGTGTTGGTGTAGTGGACGCCCCAGTCGCCGTCGTGCGGATCGGTGTCGGGCGTGAACCCGGGCAACCACTCGGCGTTGCGGGCCGTGGCCGCGACATGCTGCGCGTCCGTGTAGCCCGTGACCAAAAGTTCGGGCCAACCGTCGATCTTCAAGGTCCGGCCGACGTCGGCCGCCTCGAAGAAGTTGGCGGAGCATTCGAGGAGAAGCGTTCCCGCTCCGCCCGAGCTGTCGACCGTGAGCGCGTTCCCCGCGAGCGGGACGCGCTTCATCGTCTGCGTGGCGCTGGACAGGTTGAGATGGGTGACGAGCGTGTGGAGCAGCGCGGTCCCGAGCGAGTCCATGCCGAAGTCCGTGACCATGTTGCGGCCGGATTGGAGCGGACGTTCGACCCGGCCGCGAGCGTCGCAGAGGAAGGTGCGGTAGCGGACGGCGAGGCCACGGGGTTTGAACGGGAGCTGGATCATAGAGCTTGGGAGAACCCGACCGGAGCACCGGCCGACAAGCCGAGCGATTCGGTCGCGGCTGGACCGTCAACGAAGAGATAGTCGGCCACGGCGGTCGGAGCGGCGGAGAAAAGGGCGACGGGTTCGGATTGGTCGGGCGCTTCGACGGTGAAGAAGTCCACGAACGCCTGCGGCGCCACGGCCAGCAAGCCGAGCGCCTCCGTTTGGTCCGGTGCGGACAGGACGTAGTTGTCGGCCACGGCCCAGGGTATTCCGGCGAACAGGGCCAAGGGTTCGGCCAGCGGATCGGCGAACTCCGTCATGAAGTCCGCAAAGACCGAGGGAGACGACGCGAACAGGAACAGGGCCTGCGTCGGCGGCGGAGTGGAGCGACGCGACACCCACTTCGACGGCGTCGGAATGAGCTGGATGTTCCGGGCCACGGTTCACGTCGCGAGGTAGAAGATTTCGCCGATGCGGCAGGACACGGGCGAGCCGTTGGGATTGAACACTTCGAGGTCGTCGCTCGTTTCCAGTTCGATCACTTGGGCGGCGGGAACCGCCAGCAAGGTGTCGCCGCCGGTCGTGCGGATGAGGAGCGAGGACGTCGGGTCGAGATTCGAGACGAGGACGGCCTTGCGGTAGCTGACGCCCTCCGGGTTACCCGTTGGGAATCGTGCTTGGAAAAGGTTCTGCCCCGTCGTGCCGGCGAGCTGGTCGCCCGCTAGGGGCGTCGCTAAGAGCAGCGTCGGCGCGGCTTGGAGAAAGAGCTGGTTCGGCCGTTGGCGGACGATGTTCAACCGCCGGTCGTTCACTTGCCCGACTCCGGTGTTCAACTCGATCACGACGGGATCGGCTCCCGGATCGGTGCCCTCGGGCTGGCGGAAGTTCAGTTCGGTGAACAGTTCGCCGGGAAGGTAGCGGAACTCGATTCCGAGCTGGCTCGGGAGCCATTCGCCGCCCTGTCCGAACCGGAACTCGAAGGGGCCGGTCGCTTCGAGGAACGTGACAAAGTTCCCAGTGACCTTCAGCGGATGCTCGCCCGCGACCGGGACGTTGAACCGCTTGAAGCTGAAAAAGGACGCGGGCGTGTTCATCGCTTCTTGAGCACGAGGGCGGTCAACGTGACGCCGGCGAGGACCACGCCCCCGGCGACATACAGGAAGGTGCGGTTCATCTGGGCC
>CAMLMI010000467.1 GCA_946480965.1 uncultured Verrucomicrobiales bacterium
AGGCCGACCAGTCGCTGGCCGAGAGCCAGCGCGTGCTCTCCACGCTGCTCGGCAATCTGCCGGGCGCGGCCTATCGCTGCCGCAACGACGCGGAGTGGACCATGGAGTTCATCAGCCAGGGTTGCCTGGAGCTGACGGGCTACGCGCCGGAGGACTTTCTCGACAACCGCGCGACCAGCCTGGAGCGGATGACCGTGCCGGAGGACCGGGCGGTGGTCCGGACGGAGGTCGAGGCGGCCCTGGCCGGAGGCCGGCCCTTCGAGCTCTCCTACCGGTTGAAGGTGCGCGACGGCCGCATCCGCTGGGTCTGGGAACGAGGCCTCGGCATCCGCAACGCGGCGGGCGAGGTCCAGACCATCGAGGGCTTCATCATCGACACGACGGAGCGGCGCGAGGCGGAGCTGCGGCTGGTGGAGTCGGAGGAGAAGTTCGCCACCGCCTTCCGCTCCAGCCCCTACTCGCTGACCATCGTGGAGAAGGGGACAGGCCGCTATCTGGACGTGAATGCGGGCTTCGAGCAGATCACCGGCTACACCCGTGCCGAGGTCGTCGGCCGCACCTCGCTGGACATCGGCATCTGGGCCGATCTGAAGGACCGCGAGGCGATGCTGGCGGCGCTGGACGAGAACCGGACGATCCGGGGCATGGAGGCGCGCTTCCGCATCCGCAGCGGCGAGACGATCCTGGCGCGCTACAGCTGCGAACAGATCGAGTTCGGCGGCCGCACCTGCATCCTCATGGCGGCGGAGGACATCTCCCGCCAGCGCGAGGCCGAGGAGACCCGCGCCCACCTGGAGGCCCAGCTCCGCCAGACGCAGAAGCTGGAGGCCCTGGGCCAGCTCGCGGGCGGGATCGCGCATGACTTCAACAACATCCTCGCCGCCATCATCGCCTACACCGAGCTGGCCGAGATGGACCTCGGGAAACCGGACGAGGCCCGCCGCCACCTCTCCCAGGTGCGCAAGGCCGGCGACCGCGCCAAGGATCTCGTGCGCCAGATCCTCGCCTTCAGCCGCCAGCAGAAGCAGGAACGCCGCCCCACCCGGCTCCATCCCGTGATCGGCGAAGTGCTGAACCTGCTCCGCTCCACCTTGCCCGCCACCATCCGGATCGAGGCCCACATCGACGAACGCGCTCCCGTGGTGCTGGCCGATCCCTCGCAGGTCCACCAGGTGATGATGAACCTGTGCACGAACGCCGCCCACGCCATGCGGGACCGCCCCGGAAAGCTGGAAGTCGTCCTGGAACACTGTGTCGTCACCCCCGCGCAGGCCGCCCTGCACCACGAGCTCCAGCCCGGCTGCTACGCGCGGCTGGTCGTCCGCGACAACGGCCACGGCATGGACGAGGCGACGAGGAAGCGCATCTTCGACCCGTTCTTCACGACGAAGGCGCCGGGCGAAGGCACGGGCCTGGGCCTCGCCGTGGTCCACGGCATCATGAAGGACCACGAAGGCGCGATCCTGGTGGAGAGCGAGCCCGGCGAGGGCACGGCCTTCTTCCTCTACTTTCCCCTGCACGAGACGGCCGCGCCGGAATCGGCGGGCCGCGGCGAGGCGCTGCCGCGCGGCAAGGGCGAGCGCATCCTCTTCCTCGACGACGAACAGCCCCTTTGTGACGTCGGCCAAAAGCTGCTCGCCCGCCTCGGCTATCAGGTCACGACCGCCACGGACCCGGTCGAGACGCTCCGGCGCTTCCTCGAAGACCCGACCTGCTTCGACCTCGTCATCACGGACCTGACGATGCCGGGCATGACCGGGCTCGATTTCGCCACCGAGGTGCTGGCCACCCGGCCCGATCTGCCCGTGCTCATGGTCAGCGGGTTCTCCGGCACCTGGACGCCCGAGCGCATCCAGTCCCTGGGCCTCCGCGAGCTGATCGCCAAGCCCCTGACCGCCTCCGTGCTCGCCACCGCCGTGCGCCGGCACCTGGACGCGGCGCACAAGGGCTGAACGGCGTCTGGACAACGGCTCCCGCCGAACCTGCGTGGCGCAAGCCTCCGGCTTGCCGTGCCGTCGGCATCCTGTCTGCGAGGGCGTTCTCCAACGAAGCGCGTCCCGGCAAGCGCGACGATTGCGCTAAGGCCGATGCGACGTCGGCGCTACACAGGTTCAACGGTGCTTTTGCCGAGAATGGCTCTGCGCCTTCTGTGCCTCTTGGCGGGGTGTCCCTGGGGCTCAGGCTTCGCGAACGGCCCGTTTCCAGATCGGCACCACGCGCTTCATCTCGTCGATCAGCCATTGGCAGGCGGCGAAGGCTTCGGCGCGGTGCGGCGCCACCACCTCCACCCAGAGCGACGCCTCGCCCACGGCCACCACGCCGGTGCGGTGGACGAGCCGGATGGATTCCACCATCGGCCAACGCTCGCCCACGCCCTGGAAGAGCAGGCGGAACTGGTGTTCCGCCATTTGCCGGAACGCCTCGTAATCGATGGCCCGGATGGGTGTGCCGTCTTCCGAGCCCCGCACCATGCCGGAAAAGCTGATCGCCGCGCCCATGCAGCCGGAGGCGCGGCGTTGCGCGACGAGCGCGGCTTCGTCGATGGGCTCGGGCGAGATCACGAGGTGCGTGGTCATGGTCGGCAGGGCGCAGATTGGCGGGCGAGCGGCCGGCTTTGCGACCGCATTTTCGTGGCGACAACGCGGCGGGCTCCGGAGACGTTTCGGCCCCGAGCCATGTTTCCCAGCGACTTCTTCCACCATTGCCCGCGCTGCGCCGCCCAGAACGCCAATCCTCCTGGCGGAGAGACCTTCGACTGCGCCGCCTGCGGTTTCCGGCTCTACTTCAATCCCGCCGCCGCCACCGCCTGCTTCATCGAACGGCCCGACGGCCAGGTGCTCATGATCCGGCGCGCGAAGGAACCGGCGGCCGGCAAGCTCGCCCCGCCCGGAGGCTTCGTGGACTTCGGGGAAACCGCCGAGGACGGCCTGGCGCGCGAGGTCCGGGAGGAAACCGGGCTGGAGCTGCGCGACATCCGCTACCTGACCTCGCATCCGAACCGCTACCCGTTCCGCGAAGTCACCTACCGCATCCTCGATCTCTTCTTCGTGGCCCAAGCGGTCCA
>CAMLMI010000468.1 GCA_946480965.1 uncultured Verrucomicrobiales bacterium
TCCACCGTCAGGTCGTAGGCCCAGACGCCGGCCGATCCATCGGGGTTCTCGAACAGGATCTCCGGGCGCGGCCGTTGGAGATCGAGCCCGGAATTGTTCTCAACGGAGAACAGCAGCGACGCGCTGTTCGCGAAGGCGACCTCGTGGAAGTCGCGGTCCCGCCGGTTCGCCAAGGCATCGGGATAGTGGTAGGCCAGTCGCTCCAACGGGAGGGAATCAGGAAGAAGCGGTGCCCACGAGAAGCTTCCGTCCTGGTTCCAAAAACGGCTTTGGGCCGGAAGTGGTGGCGGAGGTGGAAACGGTGGCGGCGGATAGGGCAGCTCAAAGGGAAACGAGGAGAATTCCTTCCCAGTAACCGCGGTCGGCGGGAGAGGCGTTGCGGCGGACAGAATGATCTGACCAGTCGCCCAACCGAGAGCCGCCATGCCCATGGATATCCGGAGAGAGTTCATGCGTTTGAGACGGGGGTGAATCTTCGGCCAGGCATGGAGATCCGGAAACCGCGCCGTTTTTGGCTCAGTGTGCTTGGTCGTGATGTCGATGGCGTCGTCCATGAAAATGCCTCGGCAATTGCGGCCGCATTCGGGGCCTTGGCAGGAAGATGCCGCAGCAGCAGGCGCCCTGATCCGGGCCGGTCTGGATCTCCACCCCAACGACTCCCATGCCGCCACAGACCGGACATGCCTCCTGGACCGACATGAATGTTTCACCAGCCATCGGATCCTTGAGCAAATGAGGCCCCGCCCCAAGGCACGCGGGACAGAGCGATCGAAGCGTGATCGCGTCCTCCGCGATCTTGGCCGACTTCACAAGGACCAGTATCAGCGCCGCGGAAAACCCAACCGCCAACACGCCGCCGATGATGAGAACCGTGGTGATCATACCGTCTCCTTTCCTTCCTTCCGGGGCAGCGCCGCTGCGCAGCGGACTGGCCGGTCGTCCAACCGGGGGCCGCTGTGGCCAGGGGCGCGGATATTCGGAAAATGTTCACGGGGTCCACGCCGGGGTAGTGTCTTCGCGGGCCTCGGGTCGCCGTTCGAATGACCGTTCCGAGTTGGGCCAAACCCTGTGCCGGAGCAGCCGCATCGCCACCATCGCCGCCAACAAACCCGAGGCGGCCAAGGCGCCCGCCTCGGGCACGGGCGCTGGCGCCGGCAGCGCCTCCAGTGCGTCCACGTTTTCCGAGAACACCCCGAATGTCCCTCTCACATCGAACGTCGTATCCCAGACATGGCCGCCATGATTCAGGAACTGGGCCGGCTGGCTGCTGCCGATGGTGTAGGTCCAGATCTCGCCGCCATCGAAAACGACCTGTCCGCCATGGCTGAGCGGCGCGATGGAAAAGAGAATCTCGTCGCCTGCGAAAGCGCCGAAGGCCATCGAATCATTCGGTCCGAGGTCGATGGCCGAGTCGTCGCTTTGGTTTCGATAATACATCAGGGCGTCGAGATCGATGAGAGAGGCGAGGCGGTTGATCGCCACATCGTCGAGGGCGACTCCGTTGACGGTTCCCGCTCCGGGAACAAGCCCGACCGCCGAGGCAAGTTCCACCGAACTCAAGGCCGTTGCCCCGGCCTTGGAACGGATCGCCGCGACCTTGGCCGCGAAATCATCAAGGAAATCCTTATCAGAATAGACCGAATAGAAGTCCGTGTCCGACGATCCTTCTGGGCCGCCAAATTCCAAGGAGATGAGATCAATCACGCCATGGCTCCTGATGTCGTTGCTGAAAGCCCAAACTCCGGAATTCCCGCCGGGGTTTTCATACCAGATTTCGGGATGCGGCGAAAAAGGATCAAGGTCGTGTCGGCCGGTAACGGAAAACATCAAGGTGGCAGAATTGTGGTAAGCCACGTCGAAGAAACCGGAGTCTCGTCGGTTCGCCAAAGCATCCGGCAAAAGCTCGCCAAGTTCCTCCGGAGGCAGGGAAACGGGCAAATAGGGTCCCTCAACGACCTTCCCGGTCCCATCCCAGAGTTCGACCGGCCACGGGAACGGAGGAGGAGGATGTTCAATATTAGCGTAGGGAATTCTCGTGAACTCCTTTCCCGCAACCGCAGTCGGCGGGACGGGTGCCGCCGCGTGGAGCGAGGTTCTTCCGCCGAACCAGACCAAGGTGAGGGCGCACAGCGCCACGGATGCTTTCGAAGTTTTCATGCTGCTTGTGGATGTGATTCTAGAGATTCTCCGTTTCATCCTTCGTGGGATCTGCGGCCCTCCGGCGCGAGACCTGCAGAGCCGCCAATCCGGCCAACAAACCCGAGGCGGCCAAGGCGCCCGCCTCGGGCACGGGCGCTGGCACCGGCAGCGCCTCCAGTGCATCCACGTTTTCCGAGAACACGCCGAACGTCCCTCTCACATCGAAGGCGGTGTCCCAAACATGGCCGCCGTGGTTGAGGAACTGCGCGGGCTCCCCGCTGCCGAGGGTGTAGGTCCAGATTTCCCCGCCGTCGAAGAGCACGCTTCCATCGAGCAGAGTCAAGGGTTCGATCGAAAACAGAATCTTGTCGAAACAGGACGGGAGGCAGGGAAGCGGGGGGCCGTCGGGAATAACGACCTCGTCCTCGAAATACATCAGCGCGTCCAGTTGGACCTGGGACGCCAAGTCCAGTATCGCGGCATCGTCCAAGGGGGCTCCGTTGACCATCCCGGCACCGGCGAACAGCCCGATGGCCCCGGCCAGTTCCTCCGTGGTTAGAACTCCGTCTCGTGCCGTCGTGAGGATGGCCCAACTGCCCGAGAGGTCGCCCCAAACGGAAACATATTCCGTGTTGGACACATCGTCCGGTCCCCAGACTTCCAATGCATTCAGGTCGGCCACCCCTTCGGAGTAGATTTGGGCTTTTGAAGCCCACACTCCGCGACTGCCGTCTGGATTCTCATACCAGATGCTCGTGGCGGTGCTGTCACCGGCCACGGAAAAAAGGAGGGATGCGGTGTTGTGATGGGCTACCTCGTGAAAATAGGAGTCATGCCCGTTGGCCATGGCATCTAGCTGCAAAAGAGGCGGCGGCGCACCCGGG
>CAMLMI010000469.1 GCA_946480965.1 uncultured Verrucomicrobiales bacterium
CCATGAAGTAGCTGGGCAGGAAGTAGGCGATCATGATGACCGAGACGAGCGCGGTGGCCTCGTTTTCGCCGGTCAACTTCAGGTCACGGACCATCGGCAGGTAGAGCGGCAGCAGAATGACCGAGTTCAGATGGGTGAACGCGTGCAGAGCGCCGATCAGCCAGAGGCTGCGGGTGTGATGGGAGGTGGAGGTCACTGGGAAATCACGGGTAGGGACGGTTCGCCGAACCGTCCCTACCTTCAATGCAAGGCAACGGATTCATACCGGCATCAGCGAGCAGCCCCGGGGTTCCGCCGCGACCGCGCGGCCCAACAACTCGAAGCCCTCTTCCCGCGCGATGCCGAGGTCCTCGGTCTGGAGGACTTGGACGGAGCCGACGTTGGCGAGGTCGTGGATGCGGACCAAGCCCGGCTGGCCGGCGGGCACTTCGATGCCGGTTTCAGGAGAGATCAGCCGCACGCGGGTCCATGGCGGGAAATGGAGCGTCCGGCGTCCGGCATCCGGCATCCGGGATCGGTCCCCGGCCCAGCATGCGCCGCGATCATACGCCTGCGAGCTCAGTTCGCTCATCCCGTATTCCACCCCGATGCGGTCGGCGGGAATGCCGAGATGTTTCGTGATCAGCGCGTGGAGTTCCTCCTTCGGCAATTCGCGGGAGCGTCCCTTGTAGCCGCCGGTTTCGAGCACGCGCGAACCGGTGGCGAGTCGATAGCGCATGTTGTTCGCGGCGAAATGATCGAGCAGATGCACGAAGGAAAACGCGGTGCCCAGCAGTGTCACCGGACGGTTCGCGCACATCGATTTCCGCAGGCCGAAAAGCGTGGCGTCGAGGTTCAGCTCCCAGCCGCCGTCGGTCGCGACTTTGCCTACGAAAACGGAATCGCGCGCGCCGAGTTCGCGCCGAACGGTCTCGAACATGTGCACGAGCGAGGAATGCGGCACCTGCGCCGGCGGCGGCGTGAGGATGAGGAAACCCGGTTTGTCCAAGGGTCCGATGATTTCCTCTTCGGCCAAGCGATCCCAGTCGCCGAGCAGGTGTTGCCGGAACCAGCCGAGCAGCGCGGCTTCGTTGAGGGCCAGCGTGGTTGGGCTGTGGAAGTGGCGGCTGGGTTTGCTGGCGGTCGTGCCGCTGGAGTGGAAGACGGCGGTGCGTTCCTCGGGGGCGAGGCGCGTAAGTTCCAGTTCCTTGAAGGCAGCGGACGGCACGGCCGGAACATCGCGCCAATCGCGGACCTTTTCCGGAATCGCGCCCCGCGCTTCACAAAGGCGACGATAGGGCGCAACGGCGGCGAATTGATGGCCGAACAGCTCCAGCGAGAGGGCGTTGAACTCGTCGTCGGTCAGGCTCGCTCCCGGCTGGGAGCCGAGGGCGGCGAGACGTGGTTGGAGCCGGGCAACGAAGCCGGCCCACGAATGGGCGTTCTGGGTCATGCGGTTTTTTTCGAGGCCGGTTGGTTTTCCGCGACAACCGGGAGGGCAATTTGTAGCCGAGGTGGGGGGCGAAGACAACGGGAGATCTGTGGCCTTGAGTCGCGCTCAGGCGATACGGAAAGCGCTTATGGGACGCTGGATTCGGCTGGTGGGAGAAACTGGAGCTAAACGAAGCGGGGCCGACGCCGATCTATTCTCTCGGATGAGGAAATGGTTCCATAATCCGCAGCGGGCCGCCGGGGCGGCATTGCTGACCTTCTCCTTGGCTGTTCTCTGGGTGAATGGCGGCGAAAGCTTCCGGCCGAAGACTGCGTTCGACGACGGGTTTCCGCTCACGGCGGCAACTCCGGCCAAAGGTGCGTCGTGGGAAACCACGGCCGACCGTTCCAAGATGGAGGACGAATTCGCGACTTTCGCGGAGGATCTCCCGAGTCAGCCGGCGCCCGTGGCCTTCGTGGTCACGGACACCTTGACGGTCGCGGCGGGCGGCTTCGCCATCGTTGGCCTGAGCCTGCTTCGCCGGAAACGGCCAGAGACGCGTTGATCTCAGCGGATCCGGCTCCGTCTGGATCAGCCGCCGATCTGCGCCTTGTAGGCGGCGTCGGCCATGAGCGCGCCGACTTCGGCGGGGTTCGCCAGCTTGATCTTGTAGAACCAGCCGCCGGTGTAGGGCTCGGTGTTCACCAGTCCGGGATTGCCGGAAAGGGCCGGGTTCACTTCCAGCACTTCGCCGCTGACGGGCGAATAGATGTCGCTGGCGGTCTTGACGGACTCGACGACGGCGCAGGCTTCGCCGGCTTTGACCGAGCGGCCGACGGCGGGCAATTCCACGAAGACGACATCGGTGAGCTCGTGCTGGGCGTGGTCGGTGATGCCGACCAGGGCGGTGTCACCGGACACCCGGACCCATTCGTGGGACTTCGCGTATTTCAGATCGGCGGGAACGTTGGTCATAGTGTTCTGGGCGTTGAGACTGACGAGGGAGCGCGACGGGGGTCAACGGACTTGTGCGGCGACGCGGCTCCCAAATTCGGGTGAAGGTTCAGGCCTTGCGGTAAAAGGGCTTCTTGATCACTTCGGCCGGGAAACGGCGGCCTCGGATCTCGATCTCGATGGCGGTGCCGGGTTCCGCCAGCGCGGTCGGCACGTAGCCCAAGCCAATGCCGCAACCGAGCGACGGGCTCTGGGTGCCGCTGACCACGGGGCCGACGACATTGCCGCCCACCACGATGGTGTAGCCGGGGCGCGGCGGCGGGGTGGCCCCGACCATCTTGAAGGCGATGCAACGCTTGGCGACGCCCTTGGCTTTTTGTTCCGCCAAAACGGAACGGCCAACGAAGTCGCCCTTGTCCAACGAGACGAAGAAACCGACGCCGGCCTCGATGGGCGTGGTCTTCTCGTCGAGCTCATGGCCATAGAGTGGGAAGCAGGCTTCGGTGCGGAGCGTGTCGCGCGCGCCGAGGCCGCAGGGCCGCACGCCGCTCCCCTGCCCGATCGTCAAGACGCGTTCCAGCAGATCGGCGATGATCTCGGCCGGAGCGATCAGCTCGAAGCCGTCCTCGCCCGTGTAGCCGGTGCGGCCCACGTAGA
>CAMLMI010000470.1 GCA_946480965.1 uncultured Verrucomicrobiales bacterium
ATGTCGGCGCGGTGGTCCACCTCGCCGGGCGTGGTCGATTGCTCCGGGGCCATGTAGTGCGGCGTGCCCAGGATCTTGCCTTCGGCGGTGAGGGCGGGGGGGCTTGGAAGCGGTTTCGTGTTGGCCAGCCTGGAACCCACCCCTGACTCCTCCGAGGAGGGGAATGGTTGAAGCGCTTCCGGCGGCCGTAGGTCGTTCTGCCTTGTCCCCTCCTCGGAGGGGTCAGGGGTGGGTTGGCTTGAAGTGAGGGGCTCGCTGCCCACCAGTTTGGCCAAGCCGAAGTCCGCCACCTTTACCCGCCCGCGCCGGTCGAGCAGCAGGTTCTCCGGCTTGATGTCGCGGTGGACGATGCCTTGGTCGTGGGCGAACTGGAGCGCGTCGCAGATCTGCGGGACGATGGCCAAGGCCTCGCGCGGGGAGACGCGGTCGGTGCGGAGGAGTTGGCGCAGATTCACGCCGTCCACGAACTCCATGAGGAAGTAGTAGAGCCCACCGTAGCCGCCGACGTGAGGAGGCGGAGCTCCCTCGACATTGGGGCCGTCCGCCTCGTCACCTCGGCGGCTACCCACTTTGCCGAACTCATAGAGCGTCACGATCCCCGGATGGTTCAGCCGGGCCAGGGCGCGGGCTTCGCGGGTGAACCGCTCGGCGAAGGCCGGATCGTCGCCGATGCCCGGCGGCAGGATCTTCAGGGCCACCAACCGGTCGAGGTCGCGCTGGCGTGCTTTGTAAACCGCGCCCATGCCGCCTTGGCCAATGAATTCCAGCAGCTCCAACTGCGGAAAGAGCGGGGCCAGTTCGTCCAGGGTTGGCGCGGTGAAGCGGGCGCGTGCGACGGCGGGTTCGTCGATCTGGCTGCCGGTGGCGAAGGCGCCTTGGGCCAGGCAGGCGGGACAGAGCGCGTGGGGCGCGTCGGCGGCGATCGGTTTTCCGCAGGTCGGGCAGAGTCGGGGAGTGTTCATGGTCTTCTGCCTCCTTCCTGAAAGATTCCGGTGAAAAGGTTACCACGGTTCGGACCGATTGTTTCCCGCGATCAACCGTGGGCCAGCGCGGCTTGAAGATGGCGCAGTTCAAGGTCGGCGTCCGCGCCGTCGGCCAGGGTGTCGGCCACGGCGGCGCGCAGGAGTTCGCGGTAGCGTTTGCGCAGGCGATGGACGGTCACCTTCACGGCGGTTTCGCTGAGGCCGAGGCGTTCGCCCAGCTCCGCGTAGCGCACGGCGTGGCGGTCGCCGCCCAGGGCGTCCTTCAGCGCCTCGAACAGGGGGCCGCGCCCCGCTTGTTCCATCTCGGCCTGAAGCCGGTCGAGCGTCTGGGCCAGCACGGCCAAGGCCCATTGGCGGTCGTAGGCTTGGTCGGGCGATCCGGAGTCGGCCGGTTCGTGGCGGAAGCGCGTTTCGGCGGAGTCGAGGTCGAGCGGCACATGCGGGACTCGGCCGCCGCGTTTGGCGGTCGCGAGGCGAAGGCGCTCGTTGGCGAGGAAGTGCTTCAACGCGGCCAGCAGGAAGGAGCGGAAGCGGCCGAGCGCCGGATCGGCCTGGCGGAGCCATTCTTTGCCGATCAACCGGGCGAAGAATTCCTGGGTCAAATCCTCCGCGTCGTGGGGCTGGTGCCCTTGGCGGCGGACGAAGGAATAGAGCGGATACCAGTAGGCGGCGCAGAGGCGGGCGAGGGCCTCCTGGGCGCGGGAATCGGAACCGGCGGCGTCCACCACCGCCGTCCACTGCGTGGTGGCGAAGGCGCGCGGCGCGGCGGGGCGGGAGCTGGGCGGAGAAACGGCGTCGGCCGTCGTGGTCATGGGAGGGAAGGTGGTCGCTCGCAGCGCCCGGCGGCAAGCGTGCGGAGTGCGGAGCATCGCTCCGCGAGGACGCGCTGCCCGAAGGCAGGCGCGGCTCGCGCGGAGGTCTTCCAGATTTGGGGAAGAACGTTCGTCCGGCGGTCGGCGGAGCGATGCTCCGCGCTCCGGTCATGGTCCGCGCTACCGCAAACGTGGCATTGTCCCGACCGCCGGAGGTGTCCAGATTGGCCGAAACATTCTCACATGGCCCGACGCTCGAATTCCCGCTCCCGCAACCGGCACTCTTGGTTTGCTCTCACCCTCGCTTCCGCGCTCCCGCTGTCCCTCGTAGCCCAAGAACGGCCGCTGCACGAGGTCTTCCCGTTCCTGTCGAAGGACGCGCAGCCCACGCCGGAACAATTGGCCAAGCTGCCCGCCGTCCTGCCCGAGAGGGCCGCCGCGCTGGTCCAGGAGGTGAAGGTGCCGGACGGCTTCGACGCCACGATCTTCGCCACGCCGCCGGCGGTGAACTACCCGGTCTACGTCGCCGCCGCGACCGATGGCACGGTCTACGTTTCCAGCGACGGCAACGGTTCCCTCGACCGCAAGCCGCATCTCGGTCGCGTGCTCCGTGTGCGCGACACCGACGGCAACGGCCAGGCCGATGAAGTGAAGGCCTTCGTGCCCGACATCGATTCGCCGCGCGGCCTCATCTGGGATCATGACCGGCTCTATCTGCTGCATCCGCCCGACATCAGCGTCTTCATCGACCAGGACGGCGATGGCGTGGCCGACGAGCGCAAGACCCTGGTGAAGGGCATCGCCTTCGGTTTCAAAGACCGGCCTGCGGACCACTCCTCGAACGGCCTCGAACTCGGCGTTGACGGCTGGATCTACGCCGCTATCGGCGACTTCGGATTCCTGGAAGCGGAAGGCGCGGACGGTCGGAAGCTCCAGCTGCGCGGCGGCGGCGTGGTGCGGTTCCGGCCCGACGGTTCCGGTCTGGAACTCTACGCCCACGGCACGCGCAACATCCTCGAAGTGGCCGTGAGCCCGTTGCTCGACGGCTTCGCCCGTGACAACACCAACGACGGTGGCGGCTGGGATGTGCGTTTCCACCACTTCTCCGGCTTCACCGAGCACGGCTATCCGCGCCTCTTCAAAAACTTCCCCGGTGAATTCCTCGAACCGCTGGCCGACTACGGCGGTGGCTCCGGCTGCGGCGCGGCGTGGATCGACGAACC
>CAMLMI010000471.1 GCA_946480965.1 uncultured Verrucomicrobiales bacterium
ACGGCGGCGAGGGACAACGGATCGAACGTGCCGACGCCGTGGAGGGACACTTGGCTGCCGAGCAGCCGCGTCGCGGCGACGCTGGCGACCAATCCGATCAGGAGGCCCAGAGCCACCCAACGTCCGCCTTCCTTGAAGACCAGCCCCAGCACGTCGCTCCGTTGTGCGCCGAGCGCCATGCGGACACCGATTTCCCGCGTCCGCCGCGTGACGAGATACGAAAGCACGCTGAAGAGGCCGACGCCCGCTAGGGTCAGCCCCGCCGTGGCGAAGAGGCTGAAGAGCGTCATGGTGAAACGGGGCTGTGACGTCTGTTCGGCCATGGCTTCGTCGAGTGTCCGATGGGTTCCGAGCGGCATCGAGGCGTCGAGGGAGTGGACTTGTTCCCGGATCGTTTTGAAGAGGACCGCCGGGTCCAGGCGGGTGCGAAAGGCCAGGGTCCGGCCTGAAGGCGCGACGAGGGTGAATGGAATGAAGGCGGCCGGCTGGGTGTCACGGGCCAGGCCGTCGTTCAAGGTGTCGGCGCAGATCCCCACGACCGTCAGCTCGGGCCCGCCGTTGGTGGCGAAGAAGACATTGCCGCCAGGCGTTCCGGCCAGCAGATCGACCCGGAGGGGTCGGCCCAACGGATCTTCTCCGGCGGGCCAGAGCTTGGCCGCGGCTTCGTTGATCACGCAGACGCGGTCCGAGCGGCGCAGGTCGTCGGATTCCAGAAGGCGGCCGCGACGCAGGCCAATCCCGAGGGTCTTGAAGTAGCCGTCGCTGGCGAGCACCACGGTCAGCGGATTCGCCTCGGGACCTTTCTGGCCCTGGATCGAATAGCCGCTGCGCGGCCCACCGAACGGGGTTCCGCCGTTGGCGATGGCGGCGGCTTCCACCCCGGGCAGGTTTTGCACGCGTTCCAGGAGCTCCAAGGCGAAGCGGTTGCGGCGCTCCAGCGTCGGGTAACGCGCGGCGGGCAAGGGCACGTCGGCCACGACGACGTTTTCGGGGCGGAAACCGGGATCGCGCATTTGCAAGCCGAGGAAGCTGCGAACCGTGAGCCCGGCGCAGACCAGCAGCACTACCGACAACGCCACCTCGGCCACGATCAACGACGAACGGAACCATCCACCCCGGCCCGTGCCGCCCGACGCGCGTTCGTCCTTCAGCGTGCCCGCGAGATCGGGGCGAGTGGATTGTAGCGCGGGGAAGAGGCCGAAGAGGACGCCCGTGACGAGCGAGACGGCGAGGCAGAAGCCGAGCACCGGGCCGTTCACCTCGATCCGGGCTTCGTTCGGCACATTGAAGCCCGGCATCAGCACGACCATCAGCTTGGTGATGGCCACGGCGAGAGCCAAGCCAGCCACTCCGCCCAGCGCCGCCAACAGCACGCTTTCGGTCAACAACTGCCGCACGAGGCGCGCGCGTTTCGCGCCGAGCGCGAGGCGGACGGCCATTTCCCGCACACGGGCGGAAGCGCGGGCGAGCTGGAGGTTCGCGATGTTGGCGCAGGCGATGAGCAGCAGCAGACCGACCGCGCCGAAGAGGAGCTGCAAGGTGTTCTGCATCTCCCCGCTGGCGGAAGTCATGTCGAGGTAGTTGGTCAGCCGGGCCTCGAACTTCTCCTTGGGGAAACGGTCCGGATGGGTTTTGGAGAAGGTGTCATAGAGCGACTGCAACTGTTGCCGGGCCACCGACGGATCCATGCCGGGCGCGAGGCGGACAATCGGGAAGATGTATTCCGTCGCTCCGTGGACGTCGGGCAACGGAAGCCAGAGGCCGTCGCTGGTCCACCAGCCGAACCTGGGCGGCATCACACCGATGATCGAATGGAGCCGGCCGTCGAGCCGGAGCTGTTTCCCGAGCACGCCGACGTCTCCGCTGAACAGCTTTTGCCACAGACGATGGCTGATCACCGTCACCGGTTGCGGTTCACCGGACGGGGAGAAATCGCCCGGACCGAACGTCCGGCCAAGCACGGGCGTGACACCGAGGAACTGGAACGAAGTCCGCGTCAGGCGCGGCGCGGTCAGGTTCTGCACGGGATGCTCCCCGGTCAGCAGCGCCGATCCGGGACTGGTCCCCATGAGGTCGGCGAAGGCGGGCAACGCGGCCAGCGCGTCGAACTCGTCCTTGCGGATGGTGCGCATCTCCTGCGGACCGGAGGCGGAGGAGAGGCCGGGCGCCCAGATCTTCTCCGGGGCCGCGTAGGGATAGGGGCTGATCAACACCCCGTGGATCACGCTGAAGATCGCCGTCGTCGCCCCGATGCCTAGCGCGAGCGTGAGCACGGCCACGGCGGTGAAGCCGGGGTTCTTCAACAACTGGCGCAGGGCGAACTTGAGGTCGTTCATGGGCTGGCGGGCGATGGGAGGGACCGGGCTGGGGCCGTATCAGGGTTTGGCGGCGGGCTTGTCCTCTTCAAACTTCACGATGGTCGCGCGGATGATCCGGTCCGGCGTTTCCTTGGCCCGCATTTCGCAGGAGATCCGGCCGTCCTTGCCTTCGATGGTGATCGTGGCGTTTTTCACGGTGCCGTTGTCGTCGGTGAACTTCGCCTCCAACGTGGTCTTGCCCACCTTGAAGGCTTCCTTCCAATCGCAGGTGGTCGAGGTGATGGCGCCGATCATCGGGGCGTGGCCGTTGGGCGAGATCGTCACCTCCGCTTTCCCGATCTTGATCACGGAATCTTCTTCCACCGTCCGGCGCACGGTTCCGTCGGCGTCGAGGTATTCGGTTTTCGACGAGGCGAGGACGACGGTCTTGTCGCACTGGGCGAAGGCCGCGTGGGCGGAAACCAGCAACGACGCGAAAGCCACGGAGATTCGCGCGGAGGTTTTGGACGCGGAGGTTGCGGCGGGTTTCGAGAATAGGAGGGAGGTGTTCATGATGCTGGGTTGGAAAAGGGGTTGGGTTGTTCCGCAGATTTCACTTCTCCAGCCAGCCGTCGCGGAGGCGGATGACGCGGTGGCCGTAGGCGGCGTTGGTCTCCGAGTGACTGACCTGG
>CAMLMI010000472.1 GCA_946480965.1 uncultured Verrucomicrobiales bacterium
TCCATCGTTCAACCGTGTTGCAGCGGATCTGGGAACCGGGCGAGGGGCCTTCCGTCTTGGCGGCAAAGCCAGTGTTGGTTGTTGGTTGTTGGTTGTTCGCCGCCAAGATCGCATCCTCTCCCCCGCCGTCTTGAACCCATGCCCTCCTTCGCCGCCATTCGTCGCTGCTTCCTTCTCTTCGGAGGAATGCTGTTCGCCATCGCGGCCACGGCGGCCGATCTGCCCGAGCTGCGCACGGCGGCGGAGATCCGCCAGTTGACCGCCGAGCAGGCCGCGCTCCGCCAACCGGTCCGGCTCCAGGGGGTCATCACCTACTTCGACGACACGGATTTCTTCCGGTTCATCCAAGACGAGACGGCCGGCATCTACTTCTTCTTCGCCGCGCCGCAGACCAATCCCATCGTCGCGGGCACCCGCATGGAGATCGTCGGTGAGGCGAACCCCGGCGAATACGCGCCCATCGTCGCCGTGCGGGAAATCCGCCCGCTCGGCCCCGGTGTCTATCCCGCGCCCCGGCCCGTCACCTTCGACCAACTCTCCAGCGGCCAGCAGGACAGCCAGTTCGTCGAGGTGCGCGGCATCGTGCGCGCCGTCACCGCCTTGCCGAACAAGGGCCAGTTCCTGGTGAAGCTCGCCCACGGCGGCGGCGAACTCGCGGCCTTCACCCGGCATCTGCCCGTCGCGCGGCCCGAGGATTTCGTGGACCACACCGTCCGCATCCGCGGCGTCTGCGCCACGCGTTTCAACCGCCAGCGCCAGCTCTTCGACATCGGCCTGCTCGTGCCCCGCGCCGAGGATCTGATCATCGAGGTGCCCGCGCCCGATCCCGCCGCGTTGCCCACCCGCAGCATCAAGCAGCTCCTCCAGTTCAAGCCCGGCGAACCCGTCGGCCATCGCGTGAAGGTCATCGGCACCGTGGCCCATCGGCGCGGCGACACCGACCTCTACATCCAGGACAACGGCGAAGGGCTCCACGTGCAGACGCACCAGCCGGGCGCGCTGCTCCCCGGCGATCTCGTCGAAGTCCTCGGCTTCCCAGCCAAAGGCGGCTACACGCCCATGCTCCAGGACGCCGTCTTCCGGAAGACCGGTTCCGGCCAGCCACCCACGGCCGACCGCATCACCGCCGACCAGGCCTTGCAAGGCGACCGCGACATGCGCCTCGTCCGTCTGGAAGGCCAGCTCCTCGACCGCGCCCAGCACAGCCGCGAACAACTGCTCGTGCTCCAGGCCGACGGCTTCGTCTTCCACGCGCATCTCCAGCGCCTGGGCGAGAGCGACGACTTCGCCCACCTCCAGAACGGCAGCCGTGTGGCCGTCACCGGCATCTGCGTGGTGGAACCCGGCAGCGAATGGCGCGCGGGCGCGGATTGGCGGGCGCAATCCTTCCGCATCCTGCTCCGCTCCGCCGGCGACGTGGCCGTGCTCGCGTTGCCGCCGTGGTGGACCTTGCAGAAGCTGCTCTGGATCGTCGGCGTGCTGGGCGGCGGCACGCTCGGCGCGTTCGCGTGGGTCGCCGTGCTGCGCCGCCGTGTCCAGCAACAGACCGGCATCATCCGCCAGAAGCTGGAAGCCGAGGCCACCTTGAAGGAGCGCTACGAAGACCTCTTCGAGAACGCGAACGACATGGTCTTCACCCACGACCGCACCGGCCGCATCACCTCCATCAACCGCGCGGGCGAACGCCTGCTCCAGCGTCCGCGCGGCGAGCTCGTCGGCCGCGACGTCGCCGGATTCGTCGCCGAGGACCAGCGTTCCGCCGCGCGCCAATGGCTCGAACAGATCGCCAAGGGCATCGAATTGCCGCCCGCCGAATGGGACTTCGTCAACGCCGCCGGCCAGCGCATCAAGCTGGAGATCGGCGCGCGCCAGATCGAGCAGTCCGGCGACCGCATGGAGATCGAGAGCGTGGCGCGCGACGTCACGGAGCGCCGCCAGTTGGAGCGCGAGATCCTGGAGATCAGCAGCCGCGAACAGCGTCGCATCGGCCACGACCTCCACGACGGCGTCTGCCAGCAGATCGCCGGCATCGCCTTCCTTGTGGACGTGCTCGGCGAACGCCTGGAGGAGAAGGGCGTCCCGGAATCGGCCGATGCCGAGAAGATCCGCCACCTCCTGAACGAGGCGAACACCCAGGCCCGCAATGTCGCGCGCGGTCTCTTCCCTGTCCGCCTAGAAGAACACGGCCTCGTGGCCGCGCTGGAGGAACTGGCCGCCGGCGTCTCCGCCCGCTTCAAGGTCCACTGCGAATTCGTCTGCGCTTCGCCGCCCGCCGCCGTGGACAGCGAGGTCGCGCTTCACCTCTACTTCATCGCGCAGGAAGCCGTCGCCAACGCCATCAAGCACGGCCATGCCGCCAACGTGACCCTCAGCTTGGAACCCGTCGGTGGCCGTTTCCGGCTGGTCGTGCAGGACGACGGCACCGGTTTTTCCCTCCCCGTGAAGCGCGGCGCCAGCATGGGCCTGCGCATCCTCCACCACCGCGCCCGCGTGATCGGCGCCACCTTGGATTTGAAAAGCGCGCCCGGTTCCGGCACCACCGTCACGTGCGAGTTCAACCCCGCTACCCGCGACGCCAGTCATGAGTGAAACGACCGTCAGCCCGAACGTTTCCCCGGCTGCCCGCCGCCGCGTCTTCATCGTGGACGACCACACCATGATCCGCGAAGGCCTGCGCGGCTTGATCGAACGCGACAGCGGCCTAGAAGTCTGCGGAGACGCGCCGGACATTCCCTCGGCCCTCGCCGGTCTGCGCGAGCTGCGGCCCGACGTTGCGCTGGTGGACATCTCCCTCGCCGGGGCCAGCGGCCTCGACCTGATCAAGACGCTCAAGGCCGAGTTCCCTGCGCTGCCCGTGCTGGTGGTCTCCATGCACGACGAATCCCTCTACGCCGAACGCGCCCTCCGCGCCGGCGCGATGGGCTACATCATGAAGCACGAGCCGGCCAAGACGATGAAGGCCGCCATCCACAAGGTGCTCGGCGGCGA
>CAMLMI010000473.1 GCA_946480965.1 uncultured Verrucomicrobiales bacterium
TGCGGTCGATGCCGGTGCCGGTGCGGATCTCCACACCGAGCTTGCGGGCCAGCTTGGTCAACGCCACTGGCACAGCGCGGGTGCCGCCCATCGGATACCACACGCCCTCGCTGGTCTGCATGTGGGCGATGCCGCAGAGCACGGCGGGCGAAGCGTCGGGGGAGGAGCCGACGTATTGGGTGAAGTGGTCCACCATCTGGGCCACGCGCGCGTCGGGCACATGGGACCGGACGGTCGGCCCGACGGTGCGGCCCATACGCATGGTGAGCACGTCCTTGATCACGCCGGGCTTGAACGACGACTTGGCGTCGAACATGTCGCGCATTCCGCCGATGGACTTCCAGAAGAAGAAGCGCTGGGAGATGTCGTCGAGCTTCTCGGACAGTCCGATGAACTTGCGGTAGCCCTCCGCTGTGCCGCTGTTCGGCGCGAAGCGGTCGAGGTTCCGGCACATCACGTCGGTGTTCTTGTAGAGGTCGAGGATGGAGCCGTCCTGGAAGAAGGAGCGCCACTGCGGGTCGAGTTCCACCAACTCCATGTGGTCCTCCAGGCGCAGGCCGGCTTCGCGGTAGATGCGTTTCAGGACGGACGGGATGGTCAGGATGGTCGGGCCCATGTCGAAGCGGAATCCGCGGTCGGTGTGTTCCGCCGCCTTGCCGCCGAGCCAGTCGTTCTTTTCGAAGAGCACAACGGAGTAACCGCGCGCCGCGAGGGTGCAGGCGGCGGCGAGACCGCCGAGGCCGGAGCCGATGACACCGATCTTTTCGTGGGAGGAAGTGGTCATGGGAAATGAGGGGTTGGGGAAATGACGAACGCCGAACGCTCAACTCTGAACTTCGAAGTGACCCTGCAAACGGAGGGGGCACCGAGGGTTGATGAGACCGAGTGCTTTAACCACAGATGGACACAGATGAATACAGAAGGGGAAGGCAACGGAGACTGTTTGAGCCACGAGACCCAAGTCTGATCTGTGTTCATCTGTGTCCATCTGTGGTTGCCCAAACGAGAACGTCCGAACGGTTGGTGAGTGCGCATGTTCATTCGCGGTCCTCCGCCTTTGGGTTGGTGCGGAAGGCACGGACGAGATCACGCAGGGCGCACCAGCGAGCGGACCAGGTGGCCGCGTGGGACAGGCGGAGGAAGGCGGTGAAGAGCGCGGCGTCGCCGGGCTTGGGGGCGTCGAAATGGGGCAGGAAAGTGGAACGCCGCACAGCCACGACCTTGGGCTCGGTCATTTCCAGCAGGCCTTCCGCGCCACGGGTTACGCCGAAGCCGCTGCGGCCGAAGCCACCGAATGGAACGCGGGGATCGGCGGTGGGGACGATGAGGTCGTTGATCGTGACGGTGCCGACGCGGATCTGATCGGCCAAGGCGCGGGCGGCGGCTTCGTCGCGGGAGAAAATCGAGGCGCCGAGCGCGTAGGGGCAGTCGGCGGCCGCGCGGACGGAATCGGCGTCGTCGGAGACTGGGACGAGCGAAAGGATCGGTAGGAACAAGTCCTCGCGGAGCACGGCGGCCGAGCGGGGAACGTGGGTGAGGATGATTGGCCCGGAAGGTAGGGCGACGGCTCCCGCCGAGCCGCCTTGAGGCGAACTCGTATATGGGAAAGCTGCTCCGGAAACGATTTGGCGTTCATCGGCGGCCGCTTGGGCTGGGCGGATGGGAGTGAGTCCTTCGGGCGGCTCGGCGGGAGCCGTCGCCCTACCCTTTGCCGTCAGCAGATTGGCCCCGGAATGGATGGCCTCTTGGATCAAGGGCGCGGCTTTCGCCCAGGTGCGTTCCGGAATGGCGATGGGCTCCAGCGGTGCCAGAGCAGCGGTCAGCTTTTGCTCGAGTTCCTCCAGCCGTTCGCGCGGCACGAAGACTCGGCGCGGGGCGATGCAGGTGGCGCCGGCGTTGAGGGACAGGCCGAAGACCAGGGCGCGGATGACTAGGTCCAGATCGGCGTCAGCGCGAACGATGACGGCGTCGCAACCGGAGAGCTCCATCGTGGCGGGCGTCAGCGTCGGGGCCAGATTGGCCAGGACAGCGCGGCCGGTGTCGGCGGAACCGGTGAGGACGACCTTATCCACGCCGAGCCGCATGAGCGCTTGGGTGTGGGCGGTGGCTTCGGGCAGAAGCTGAACCACGTGGGTGGGCAGGCCGGCTTCGTCCAGCAACTGGCGGAACGCGAGGAGCGCGTCGGTGCAACCGGGAGCGGGCTTCAGCAGCACGGCATTGCCAGCGACCAGCGCTTGCAGGGTCTGCACGGCGGCGAGGAACAGCGGGTAGTTCGACGGTGCGAGGACGAGAACCACACCCATCGGCTCGCGCGAGATCGTCGTCGTCACCGAACTCAGCCAGAGCGGGCGGCCGGACGCGCCAAGCTTGCGCGGTTTGAGCAGCCGCTCGGCTTGGCGCTCCAGGAAACGGCAGGCTTCGGCCAAGGGGATCAGCTCGGAAGTGATCAACTCGGCGGCGGGCCGTGGACGAGAAACCGCCAGTTGTTCGGTCAGCCTTTCGGCGCGTTCGGCGAGGAGATGGCGGAAGCGGCGGACCACGGTGAGGCGGTCGCGGATGGGGACATTGCGCCAAGTGGTTTGAGCGGCGCGGGCGAGAGAGAGGACCTTCTGTGACTCTTCTGCCGACGAGTTGGAGATGGGGCTGCGCGGCAGCGCAGCCCTACCGGGCGGGTGGGCCGAACCTGCCGGTCCTCCGGGGATGCGCTCATCTGCCTTCGATGACTCTTCTACCGCAGCGCGGTCCGGGACAGGCAAGATGCCTGTCCTACTGGATGCTTGCGCGGCGGTGTTCATGGTCTCAGGCGGTTTCCAAAGACAACGGGCAAGGCGCGGCGGCTGGAGCGCGGAGCTTGGCCGTGCTGAGGCCAAAGTCTTCCAGCATGAGCCGGGTGGAGATCCGCGCCGACTCGAAGATCACCGGCAATCCGCTGCCGGGATGCGTGCCGCCGCCGACGAGATAGAC
>CAMLMI010000474.1 GCA_946480965.1 uncultured Verrucomicrobiales bacterium
GAATCAATCGGTGTCGGAGCGACGTTCATTCTGGCAGGCGCGGTTCTCTTTGGGTGGTCCAGTTTCATCATGAAGTTCGTCATCCACACCCGTGTGGAACCGCTGTTCAACATCCGGTCGCTTCAAAATCCTCACAAGGAGCTGTTCACTCCCGAACCGGTGCGTTCGGTGCGCGATTGGCTGCGGTTGATGTTTTTCGACCGATGAGGGGCTAGTGCTCCCCTCGGGCGTTTCTCTTTTCGGTGAAGGAGAACGAGTCCGAGGACGAGAAGGATTTCCTTCGGCCCCCGAAACGTGGGTGTTGTCTCCCCGCCGCTTCTTCCCGGACTTTGCCGCCGCAACTTGAACCGATCCGCCATGAGCTCCATCGACACCCGCCTCGCCGTCTGCACCTGGTCGCTGCAACCCACGTCCCCCGCCGATCTGCTGGCCAAGCTCGACGCCATCGGCATCCGCCGCATCCAGCTCGCCCTCGATCCGCTGATCCATGAACCGGCGGTCTGGGGCGACTTCCCCGCGTTGGCCGCGAAGGCCGGGATCGAGATCGTCTCCGGCATGTTCGGCAACCCGGGCGAGGACTACACCACGCTCGAATCGATCCGCATCACCGGCGGCTTGGTGCCGGACAAGCATTGGGAAGAGAACTGGCGGCACGTCCAGGCGGTGGCCGCGCTGGCGTCGCGCATGGGCCTCAAGCTCGTCAGCTTCCACGCCGGGTTCCTACCCCATTCGCCGAACGATCCGGCCTTCGTGAAGCTCGCGTGGCGCATCCGCCAGGTGGCCGAACACTTCGCCGCCAAAGGCATCGATCTCGCGATGGAGACGGGCCAGGAAACGGCCGTCGGGCTGAAGGAATTCCTCGTGGGCCTCCAGCTCGCGAACCTCGGCGTGAACTTCGATCCGGCCAACATGATCCTCTACGGCAAGGGCGACCCGATCGACGCCCTGAAGACGCTCGGACCGTGGCTCAAGCAGTGCCATATCAAGGACGCCACGGCCACGAAGGTGCCCGGCACCTGGGGCGCGGAAGTCGTCGCGGGCACCGGCGAGGTGGACTGGAAGGCGTTCTTCGCGACGCTCGACGCGCTCGGTTTCAAGGGCAACCTCAGCATCGAACGCGAAGCCGGCGACCAGCGCGTCGAGGACATCAAGACCGCGCGGAAGTTCGTCCTCGGCTTGGTCGGGTGAATTTGTGGACCGCAGAAAACGCGGATGAACGCAGAACCAAAGCAGGTCAGGCTTCCAGCCTGACCCGTGGGACGCGAATGAATCCGAGATTCCCTGTTCTCTCGTGAAGGTTCACCAGGCGATCAACGCCCCAAGACTTCGGGACAGGCAGAATGCCTGTCCTACGCTGCCCATAGCATCTGCGTTCATCCGCGTCTTCTGCGGTAAAAGAATCTCCGCCCCATCTCCCCATGATCAACATCGGCATCGTCGGACTCGGCTTCATGGCCGTCACCCACATCAAGGGCTACCAGAAGCTGCCCAACGCCCGCATCGCCGCGCTGTGCAGCCCCAGCGGCCGTAATCTCGACGGCGACTTTTCCCAAGTGTCCGGCAACGTCGGCGACCAGAAGCCGCTCAAGCTCGACATGACCGGAGTGAAGACCTACCGCGACTTCGCCGCGTTGCTGGCTGATCCGGAGATCGACGTCATCGACCTCTGCACGCCCACGCCCACACACGCCGACCTGGCCGTGGCCGCCTTGGCCGCCGGCAAGCACGTGCTCTGCGAAAAGCCCCTCGGTCGCACGCCCGCCGACGCCCGGCGCATCGCCGAAGCCGCCACGACGGCCAAGGGTTTCTTCATGCCCGCGATGTGCATCCGTTTCTGGCCGGAATACGCCTGGGTGAAGCAGGCCATCGATGACGGCAGGTTCGGCAAGGTGCTCTCGGCCCGGTTCCGTCGCGTCACCGAGGCTCCGGCCTGGGGCACGTTTCTCGACGGCAAGACCTCTGGCGGCGCACTGCTCGACCTGCACATCCACGACGTGGATTTCGCCCAACACTGCTTTGGCAAGCCGCAATCGGTCGTGGCCAGCGGCTACTCGCGGCTCAGCGGCGAGATCGACTACGCGGCGGCGCTCTGGCGCTACGCGAATGGACCCACGGTAATCGTGGAGGGTGGGTGGACGATGGCGGGCGGCTTCGGCTTCCAAATGGGCTACACGGTGAACTTCGAGCGGGCCACGGTGGACTTCGACTGCACGCGCAGCGGCGACGCCTTCAAGGTCAGCGAAACCGGCAAGCCGCAGCAGAGCCTCACGCTGGAAGCGACCGACGGCTACACCGAGGAACTGCGCTATTTCCTGAACTGCATCGCGACCGGCCAACGCCCCACCCGCGTCACAGCGGACGAAGGCGCATTGGCCGTGGAGCTGTGCATGGCGGAAGCGGAGTCGATCTGTGCGGGCCGCGAAGTGACTGTCGGTTGAAGCGGGCGATAGCACGCTCCACGTAGCGCCTACGTCCCGTCGGCCGTATCGCAAGCGTCGCTCTTGCTTGCGCGTTCTTTATCGGACGGGCGTCCTCGCCGACAGGATGTCGGCGCTACGGCAACCGAGGACGGTTGCGGCACGGCCAGCCGGAGGCTGGCGCTACGCGCCGCTCACTCCAGCTTCTTCTTCGCGTCGTCGGGCACCGAGACCTTGGTGCTGCCCACTTCCTTGATCTCCACGGTGGTGGTGCGGTCGGAGTCGATGGTGTTCCCGTTCCAATCGACCTTGCCCGTCACCTTGAACTCGTATTTGGACAGCGCCCCATCCTTCACCCAGAACTTCACCGAACCCTTGGCGTCGCTCACCGACGGGCCGTCTCCGCCGCCGCGACGGAAGCTCAGCAGCTTCTTCGCTTCCTCCTCGGACAACGCACCGACGATGGCGCCGTCCTCGGCTTTCAGCTCCTTGGCCCCGGCGGCCAGTTCGGCGGCTTGGCTGGCGGGAGATTTGAAG
>CAMLMI010000475.1 GCA_946480965.1 uncultured Verrucomicrobiales bacterium
TCAAACAATGTGTTTTCCGCCGCCATCGTGACCTTCTCCGTCGAGATCGATGAGGATGTCGCGGGGTTTCGCGCCGTTGGCCGGGCCGATGATCCCCATGTCTTCCAGCTCGTCCATGATCCGCGCCGCGCGGCCGTAGCCGAGACCGAGGCGACGCTGGAGCAATGAGGTGCTGGCCTTCTGCTCTTCGCGGATGATCTGGATGCACTTCTCGATGAGTTCCTCGTCCTCTCCCCCGCCCTCGCCTTCCAGGTCGAAGTCGCGGGTCGGCTTGGAAAGCTGCTTGTGGATGTCGGCCTCGTAGCTGGGCTGGCCCTGCTTGGCGATGTGATCGACCACGCGCTGGAGTTCCTCGTCGGTGATGAGCACGCCTTGGATGCGGGTGAGCTTCGCCGAACCGGGCGGCAAATAGAGCATGTCGCCCTTGCCCAGCAGCTTGTCCGCGCCCATCTGGTCGAGAATGGTGCGGGAGTCCACCTTGCTGGCCACTTGGAACGCGATGCGCGCGGGGATGTTCGCCTTGATCACGCCGGTGATGACATCGACCGACGGACGCTGCGTGGCGACGATGCAATGGATGCCGGCGGCCCGGGCCATCTGGGTGATGCGCGCGATGGCCATTTCGACATCGGCCGGAGCCACAAGCATGAGGTCCGCCAGCTCGTCGATGATGACGACGATGTAGGACAACTTGTCCGGGATGACGATGTCCTCGTCGCGAGGGACGACGATCTCCTCGTCGAGCTGCACGGCGAACCCATCAGAGTTGATCTCCACCTTCTCCTTGTTCGCGGTGAGCGGGAGTTCGGGTTCCGCCGGTTTGGGCGGCGTCTTGGGCCGGTCGTTGAAGGACTTGATGTTGCGGACACCGACCTTGGCGAAGATCTGGTAGCGCTTCTCCATCTCGTTCACCACCCAGCGCAGCGCGAGCACCACCTTCTTGGGATCGGTCACGACGGGCACCACGAGGTGCGGGAGGGCGTTGTATTGCTGCAGCTCGACGACCTTGGGATCGATCATCACGAAGCGCAGCTGGTCCGGCGCGAACCGGTAGAGCAACGACGCAATGATGGCGTTGATGCAGACGGATTTTCCCGAGCCCGTGCTGCCGGCAACCAGCATGTGCGGCATGTCCGCCAAGTCGGCGATGATCGGATGGCCATACACGTCCTTGCCCAGCGCGATGGGCAGGCGGGCTTTGGAGCGTGTCCACTCCTCGGACTCCAACAGGTCGCGCATGATGACCTTGGTCTTCACCGCGTTGGCAACCTCAACGCCGACGGAAGACTTGCCGGGCACGGGCGCCAAGATGTTGATGCGCTCAGCTTTGAGCGCGGCGGCCATGTTGTTCGACAGGGCGGAAATCTTCTCCAGCTTCACGCCCGGCGCAGGATGCAGCTCGTAGCGGGTGATGGTGGGGCCGCGGGTGATGTCGCCCAGCGCCACCTCGATGCCGAACTGCGCGAGCGTCTGCTGCATCAAACGCGCGTTCGACAGCAGCGTTTCCTTGCTCTCGCCGGGAACGACGGTCGTGTCGGGCAGGTTGAGGAAATCGACGTTGGGCAGCTCGTAGTCTCCGATCTTGGGCGTGGCGGCGACGGTGATGGGCTTGGGCTTGCGGGGCGGCAGCTTCGGCTTGGGCGTTGGGGCCGGAGCATCGACGGCGGCCCGGGTGGCGGCTTCTCCGGCTTCCTTCTCGTCGAACATCGGCTCGGCCCGTTCACCCTCGTCTTCCCACGGCGGCGCATCCTCGGCGGAACGGCCGAGAATCTGGTCACGGCTGGCAGCGGCGCGGACCTCGCTGGCGGGAATGGTTTCGCCCTCCTCCAGTTCGGCGGCAGACACGACGGGTTCGGGCGCGGGCGAAGGTTTCTTCGGCTCGGCCTTAGCCGCCCGAGCCACCGGCACGCTGTGGTCACGGATGGTCGGCTCGGGCACGGGCTGGAGATCCGCGCCAAGACCCGACCGGGCCTCCTCCGGCGACGCCTCGGGCACGGGCTCGGCGTCCTTGGCCGTCTTGGGCTTGCGGACGGACTTCTGCATCTGCTTCTCCAAGTCCTTGGCCTGGCGTTCGAGATCGCGTTTGCGGCGCTCCAGCTCGCGTTCCTCTGCCGAGGCGTTGGGATCGATCTTTTCGCGATGGGTCAGCGAATAGATCCAGTCGCGCAGGCGGAAGTTCGTCAGATAGAGCAGGCTGATGGCGCAGATGGCGTCAAAGACGATGATCCCTCCGACCTTGCCCACGGTCATCAAAGCCCCGCGCTTCAGTTCGTTGCCGATCAAGCCGCCGGAGCTGGGCGCGCCGAGATGGGTCTTGAGCCTCTGGAGCATCGCCAGATCAATCTCGAAGAGGCTGAGGACGCCCATGATCGACGCCAGCAGCACGACCAGCCACGGCCAGCGACGGTGGATGCTGCTGAAGCGCTGGAAGAAGCAGCCCGCCGCGCCCACGAACAGGGCGAGGGGCACGAGATAGCCCACGACGCCAAAGACATTGAACATGAAGACCGCCAGACTCGCGCCGATGGGGCCGACGAGGTTGTGCGGCGAGGAGTTCGGGCTGGAGAAACGGAAGCCGGAATCCCTCGGATCGTGCGACCCCACCGAAAAGAGCAGCAGCAACCCGAGCACGATCAGCACGATCCCGACGACTTCGTGCGTCTGGCGCTTCGGTTCCGGTTCCACCGCTGTCTTGTCTGCTCCGCGAGGCATGGGCCGAGCCTAAGAGGGTCGGGGGGTGGGTCAAAATGAAACTTCCGCCGAACAAGCCGCCGGGAGCGTCCGCGCAACAATTTCCTCTCGCGGAGATCGGTTTTGCCGATAACCGGGAGGATGAGCGCTCCGATGCCCGTGGACGAAGCGAGGCGATTGGCGGCTCTCCGGCGCTACGACATTCTCGACACGGCTCCGGACGAAGCCTTCGACGACGTCACGCGAAC
>CAMLMI010000476.1 GCA_946480965.1 uncultured Verrucomicrobiales bacterium
CATTCTCTCCTGTGGAGCGTCCTCCGGCGGCTCGGCCGGAGCCGTCGCCCTACCTATGGGGCACCGGGCTTGCCCGTCATCATCGGATTGACCAAGTTCCACCCGTGCTGCCCGACGAACAGACCAGCCCCGAGCAGTTCGCCATCTTCAAGCGGATGACGCCGGAGCAGCGCTGGCAGGCGGCGCACCGGCTGTATTGGACAATACGGCGTCACAAGACCGCATTCCTGAGCCACCAGCATCCGGATTGGACCGAGGAAAAGGTCCAGGGCGAAGAGCGACGCATATTCAGCCATGCTCGAACCTGATCTGATCGGGTGGATGTCCTTTGCTCTCCGGTGAACCCTTCACCCGACCATCCCGCCGTCGCCCGCGTTCCTTTGACCCGCATCGCTGATGGCCGTGCGGTGGAGTCCGTGGATTTCGTCGCGCGCGAGGAGCCGTTGGAGATCCGGGTGCGCGGGCAAAGCGTCGCCGTCACGATGCGGACGCCGGGGCACGACGAGGAATTGGCCGCCGGTTTTCTCCTGAGCGAAGGGCTGCTGCGGTCCCGCGCCGATGTGGTCGAGATCGCGCCCTGCGCCCAGGCCGAAGCGCGCGGCAACACGCTCAACGTTTTCCTCGCGCCGACGGTCGAGTTCGATCCGGCGCGGCTCACGCGCCACGTCTTCGCCTCGTCGAGCTGCGGGCTGTGCGGCAAGGCGACGTTGGAGGCGATCCAGGCGCAGTTCCCGCCGGTCACGGCCGATTGGACGGTGTCGCCGGCCACGCTCGCGGCCTTGCCCGCAACGATGCGGCGGGAGCAGCGGGCCTTCGACGCTACGGGCGGGCTGCACGCGGCGGCGCTCTTTTCCCGGTCCGGCGAATTGCGCGTGCTGCGGGAGGACGTGGGGCGGCACAACGCGGTGGACAAGGTGCTGGGCCACGAATTCCTCGCCGGTCGCTCGCCCAGTGACGACGCGATCCTGCTGGTCAGCGGCCGGGCCTCGTTCGAGATCGTCCAGAAGGCGCTGGCGGCGCGGGTGCCGCTGCTCTGCGCGGTGTCCGCGCCGTCGAGCCTGGCGGTGGAACTGGCGCTGGAAGGCGGAATCACGCTGGTGGGCTTCCTGCGCGACAGCGGGATGAACGTGTATGCGCATCCGGAGCGGGTGGTGGGCGGAAGCAAAACCACAACGCCGAACGCTGAAGGCTGAACTCCGAACGTCGAAAGGTTCTGCGTTCGGAGTTCGATGTTCAGGGGTGAATGTTTCCCCCGGTTCCAGCCTCCGCTCTTGCCCGGGATCGCGCCGCAGGCTACTCCACGGCCGAACTTTCTGCTCCAACCCCACCACCGCTTATGTCGCAACGCATCGGATTCGTCGGAGTCGGTCGCATGGGGGCCAACATGGCCCGCCGGCTCAAGGAACGCGGTTTCACCATCAGCGCCGTCTATGACGTGCGGAGCGATGTCGCCGCCGCCCTCGGCAAGGAGCTCAACGCCGAACCCTGCACCACGCTCGCCCGCGTGACCGAGCTGTCGGACGTCGTCTTCACCGTGGTGATCGACGACAAGTCGATGAAGACCATCTTCGCGGGCAAGGGCGACAACCTGCTGGTCGGCGCGAAGGGCCGGACCTTCATCAACTGCGCGACCGTTTCCCCCGCCATCCATGTGGAAGTGGACCAGTTGGCCCGCAAGGTCGGGGCGAAGTCGCTCGAAGCCTGCATGGCCTCCAGCATCACCCAGGCGCGCAACGGCACGCTCTACCTCATGGTCGGCGGCCGGAAGGACCACTACTTCGAGGTCGAGCCCGTGCTCAAGCCGTTGACCGACGACGGCAAGCTGCTCCGCTTCATCGGCGGACCCGGCAAGGCGGCGCAGGTGAAGGCGCTGGTCAACATGGTGATGAACATCAACACCGCCGGCTTGGCCGAAGGGCTCGCGCTGGGCCACGCGCTGGGGATCGATCTGGCGATGCTGCGCGAGGTCTTCTCCCAGACCGGCGCGAACTCCCGCGTGCTCCAGACCGACGGCGAGGACATGCAGAACCGCGACCACAGCTGCTTCTTCTCCGCCGCCCATGCGGCCAAGGACAGCGGCATCGCCCTCGCGCTGGGCAACCAGGAGAAGCTGAACCTGCCGCTGGCCAAGGCGACGAAGAAACAGTTCGACCAGATGGTGAAGGTCGGCCTGGGCGAGTTGGACAAGTCCGGCATCGCGGAGCTGACCTTCAAGGGGCGTGGCCCCAAGACCGCGGCCAAGGGCAAGACGAAGGCCAAGAAGTAGGCCGGGGATTGCTGGGCCAGCCAGCCTTGAGTTCAGCCGGGATTCGACGGACGCCGGTTCCTGGCTTGCGGGCCGGGCGGTGGATGTCGGACGCTACCGTCGCCAATGAGCACGTTGCCTCCCTCCCTTCCGCCACCGCTGCCGGCCCCGAAGCGTTCGCCCAGCCACGTCTGGTGGATCGTGGGACTGGTCGTGTTGGCGGGTTTGCTGGGAGGCTTCATTCTCGCGGCCCGGACTCCGTCGATCGTCTTCAACCAACCCGGCAATCCGGAGGCCCAAGCGAGGCAAGTCGGGCAGTTGGCCGGCTACTTCATCGGGTTCGCCCTGATCCCGAGCATCGTTTTGGTGGGGCTGTTCGGATGGGCGACGCGGAGGCGTTATGCGCCGTGGGTCGGCATAACGGGTTCCACGGTGCTCTTGGCGACGGCGGTGGGGGCCAGCGCGGTGCAGTTCAGCCGGATCGAGCGCCAGTCGAGGGCGGTGCGGGAGATGGTGGAGAACACGGCGACCCCGGGGTATTTCCTGAGCGGGGTGGCGACCAACTCGATCGAGGCGCTGGAGCGCGAGATCGAGACCCTGCCGGTTCCGGCGAAGGATCTCGCGGAGCTCTTGCGCCAGGTGCGCGCGCATCCGGAGGCTCTTTCCCGGATCTACCTG
>CAMLMI010000477.1 GCA_946480965.1 uncultured Verrucomicrobiales bacterium
GTCGGCGTATTTCTGGAGGAGGGCGTCCAGAACCGCGCGCGCCTTCTCGCCATACTTGGCGAAGACATGGCGCTTCTTCACCCCTTCGGCGCGTTCCTTCCGGGTGAGCGGCGGCGCGTCGAAGGCGACATGGCAGACGAGGTCGAAGGAGTCGTAGTCCCGGCCCACTTGGGCGGCGAGCTCTTCCAGAAAGACGCCCTTAGCGGCGAGTTCCTCCAGGATGGCCTGCTTCCTTTCGGCGTCGTTCCAGGCGGCGAGGAACTGGTCCAGGGATGCGTAGGCCTGACGGACAGTCTTGCGGGAGTAGTCCTTGAGGGACTCGGTGATGAGCTTGCCGTTGGCGTCGAGGTATTGGACGCGCTCGGTGGCGACGCGGACTTCGACGCTGTCCACGTAATATTTCGCCGGAGGCGGTCCGGCCGGACTCTCTCCGTCGACCAAGATATCTGGAGGGGGTTGGACGGAGCCGTCTTCGGAAGGTTCGTCCGGAGGCACCACCGTCCCGTCGTCATCGGGTTCGTAAACCTGGACCGGGTCGCCATCGAAGGCAGGGTCCGCAAACAAGGCGGTGGCCCGTTTGAAGTCCATGATGGTGAAGAAGAGCTTCCCGTAGTCCTCGTTGATGCGGGTGCCGCGTCCGATGATCTGCTTGAACTCGGTCATCGAGCCGATGCGTTTGTCGAGGACGATGAGTCGGCAGGTCTGGGCATCGACACCGGTGGACATGAGCTGCGAGGTGCAGGCGATGACGGGATAGGTGGACTCGGGGTCGATGAAGTTGTCGAGCTGGGCCTTGCCTTCGTCGTTGTCGCCGGTGATGCGCATCACATACCTGGAATTGGCGGCGGCGAGGTCGGGGTTGGCGTTGACGAGGGCCTGCCTCATGCGTTCGGCGTGGTCGATGTTTTCGCAGAAGACGATGGTCTTGGCGAAGCGGTCGGTGGCCTTGAGGAACTCGGTGATCTTCGCGGCGACGCGCTGGGTGCGTTTTTCGAGGACTAGGGTGCGGTCGTAGTCGTAGTCGTTGTATTCGCGGTCCTCGATGACGAGGCCGTGCTTGTCCAATTGGCCCGCCTCGGGCCGCCATCCGTCGAGATCGCGGTCGAGGCCGATGCGGACCACTTTGTAGGGAGCGAGGAAGCCGTCCTCGATGCCTTGGCGGAGCGAGTAGGTGAAGACGGGCGGACCGAAGTAGTCGATGTTGGAAACGTCCTTGGTTTCCTTGGGCGTGGCGGTGAGGCCGATCTGGGTGGCGGAGGAGAAGTATTCAAGGACCTGACGCCATGCGGCGTCATCGGCGGCGCTGCCGCGATGGCACTCGTCGACAATGATGAGGTCGAAGAAATCCGCGGAGAACTGCTTGTAGATGTTCCGCTCCTCCTCGGTGCCGGTGACGGCCTGGTAGAGGCAGAGGTAGATCTCGTAGGACTTGTCGACGGTGCGGTTCGTGATCTTCGTCATGGCCGTGCCGAACGGCTTGAATTCATTGGTCTTGGTCTGGTCGGCGAGGATGTTGCGGTCGACGAGGAAGAGGATGCGCTTTTTGGCCCCGGACTTCCAAAGCCGCCAGATGATCTGGAAGGCGGTGTAGGTCTTGCCCGTGCCCGTCGCCATGACGAGCAGGATTCGATTCTCCCCTTTGGCAATGGCGGCGACGGTGCGGTTGATCGCAGTCAGTTGGTAGTATCGGGGAACGCGCCGAGTGCCGTCATCATAGTAGTCCTGAGCGGCGATTTTCTGCTGGGAAACGGTCCAGCCCTTGGCGGCGCAGTAGCGGGACCAGAGTTCGTCCGGGGTCGGGAACTGATCCAGCGACAATTCGCGGGTGACCACACCCGAAGTGGCGGTGCGGTCGTGTTCGAGAAAACCGTCGCCGTTGGAACTGTAGGCAAAGGGAATGTCGAGGATCTCGGCATACTCCAACGCCTGCTGCATGCCGGCACCGACGGAGTGGGTGTTGTCCTTGGCCTCGATGACGGCGAGCGGGAGGTTGGGCTTGTAGTCGAGAATGTAGTCGGCCTTCTTGGATTCTCCGCGCGTGGTCATCTTGCCCCGAACAATGATGCGGCCCTTGGTGAAATAGGCCTCCTCCCGGATCTGAGTCATGAGGTTCCACTTCGTCCCGTCCCGCCCGACCAAGGCCGGGGTGATGAACTTGGACCGGATGTCCGCCTCGGTGAGCGATTTTTTGTCCATGACGGATCGCAGGCTTAGCGGTTGCTCGGCTGTCGTTTTGCTCCAAGGTGCATGGCGTTTCCTCGGCGGTGGTTGCGCAAGGAGTTTGGGCGGATGGAGGAGTAAATCTCCAAACAAAAATCCACCCGGGATCGAAGATGGGAGATGGGAAGGCGGGGGCCGAGGACAGGCTGGAAGCGCTGTCCTACTTCGGCCGACGGCCAAGGGCCCATGAACGGTTCATCCGGCGGCCACGTGAGGGCACGCGGTCTCCGGCTACGCCTTGGGCTGGTCTTTGCGCGGGAAGAGGGGCAGCGGTTCGCCGACGATGTGGCCGGCGGGCAGGTTGCCCCATTTCGCGTCCCAAACGGTGGAGCCGGTCTGCTCGAAGCCGAGCTGGGCGAGGATCTTCACCGACGACGTCGGGAGGAACGGCGTGAGGAGCACGCCGAGGATGCGGCAACTCTCCACGAGGTTGTAGAGCACGGCGTCGAGTTCGGCGGCTTTGGCCGGGTCTTTGGCCAGGCTGAAGGGCCGGGTCTGGTCCACGTATTGGTTGGCTCGATTGACGAGGCTCCAAATGGCGACGAGCGCGTCCTGGAGTTCGTTGGCCTTGAGCGCGGCCACGCAGGCGTCCACGGCCTTGGTCGCATCGGGTTCAAGGTCATTGGCCCGGGCGGGCACGACGCCGTTCCGATACTTCTTCAGCATGTTGAGCGTGCGGTTGACCA
>CAMLMI010000478.1 GCA_946480965.1 uncultured Verrucomicrobiales bacterium
GCCCCTCCAATACTTGGCCCAACAGCACAAGCACGACGATGACGGCCGCAGCTTCGAAGTAGAGATCGACCTGGCCGTGGCGGCGGAACGATTCGGGGAAAGCGCCTGGAGCCAGCATCGCCACCGTGCTGAAAGCGAAAGCCGCGCCCACGCCCAGCGCGACGAGCGTGAACATGTTCGGGCTGCGATGGACGACCGAGCGCCAGCCGCGCTTGAAGAACGGCCACCCGGCCCAGAGCACCACCGGCGTGCTCAACAGGAACTGCGTCCAGCGGGAGACCGGGCCGTTGGCCCAGGCGCTGTGCTGCCAAGCCGGAACCAGATGCGCCATCGCGAGCAGGAAGACCGGCAGGGTCAACGCGCCGCCGATCCAGAATCGCCGCGTCATCGACGCCAGTTCCGGGTCTCCGGCGGAGTCCGCGGCGGCGACGGTTTTCGGCTCCAGCGGCATGCCGCATTTCGGACAATCGCCGGGATGGTCCTGCTCCACCTCCGGGTGCATCGGGCAGGTGTAGATGGTCTGTTTGGCGGGCTTCCACGCGGGGTTCTCTTCCAGAGCCATCCCGCACTTGGGGCAATCGCCCGGCTCGTCGCTCTCCACGCCGGGGCACATCGGGCAGAAGTAGCGTTTCTGCCCCGAAGGCTTCACCGAATGCGAATGCCCTTCGTGGCCGCCACCGCAGCAGGACGGCTTTGTTTCGGCCTTGGGCTTCGTGCCGCAGCAGTCATGGGCAGGCGCTCCTTCATTCTCAGGAGTCAAAGCCATCGCCTTGCGTTGGCCGAAACGGATTGATGTGGAAGCGGGCGCGGCCGCGGCTCCGGCGAGGAACTTCTTCCGGCAATGCTCGCAGCAAAAGTAGTGGGTCTGGCCGTCGCGCTCGGCGCTCAGGGCCGTCGTTTCGTCCACCTGCATTCCGCAGATCGGGTCGGTCTTCATGTCGGCTGGTTCAAGGGTTGGTGTTGGCGCGGGGCCGATTCGATCTCGGCTTCCGCACCCAAGCCAACGCGGCTGCCGGGCAACTCTTACACGGAAAATGGCCGCTGTCCGTAGCCGGGCTCCAATCCGTGGTTTGGCGGAGGAAACTTTGAACCCTTCGAAATGCGAATGAAGCCCGGGAATAGGCTCAAAGGTGAAAGGCTCTATGGAGTGCGCCGGCTCGACGGCGCTTTGGGGCGGCCGAAATGGACGGAGCAGCCGCACCAAAGCGGTGTCCAGCCACCGCACTCCAAATGCGCCACTCCGATTCTGTCCGACATTTTCAAACAAACTTTGATTCCTTAAAAACACGGCATGGCCCCGCTGGAGCAAGCCCTGATCGCGCAACTGAAGAACTTCGTCGCCTTCGCCCGGCAACGCGTCGGCGACCCGCATCTGGCCGAGGACCTGGTGCAAGCCAGCCTGCTCAAAGCCATCGAGGCGGAGAGGCAGCCCGAGACCGAGGAGGAGACCGTGCGCTGGTTCTACCGCATCCTGCGCCGCTCGATCATCGACCACTATCGCCGCCACGCGTCGCAGGACCGGATGCTCGAACGGGTCGAGAACGGCTGGGCCGAAGAACCGTCGGATGAAGACCGCCGCAACCTCTGCCGCTGCTTCGAGGCGCTGTTGCCCGAATTGCCGGAGAACCAGCGTGAACTGGTCCGTCGGATCGATCTCGGCAGCGAAACCGTCACCGTTGTGGCGAAGGATCTGGGCGTGACCGAGAACAACCTCCACGTCCGGCTCCACCGCGCCCGGAAGAGTCTCCGCGAACGGGTCGAACAAACCTGCCGCGTGTGCAGCCAGCACGGCTGCCTCGACTGCACGTGCGAACCACCGCAACAGCCGATCAACTTCCGCTGACTCCCTTCAGATACGCCAGCACCAGCTCGGGCAGGTCGTCGCTGTAGCCGCCTTCGAGGATGCTGAAGAAGGGGATGCCCAGCTTCTTGATCTCGCCGCCGAGCCACTGGAAGTCCTCCGCCTCCAGCGTTTCCTGCGCGATGGGGTCGCGGGCGTAGGCGTCGAATCCGGCGGAGACGGCGATGAGGTCGGGCTTGAAGGCTTTCAGATCGTCCAGCGCCTTGCTCAGAACCTTGCGGTAGTCCTCGCGCGGGTAGCGCGGAGGCACGGGGTAGTTGAAGCAGTTGCGGCCGACGTCGCTCGTGCCGGTGCCGGGATAGCACGGGCTCTGATGGACGGAGTAGAAGGCGGCGTGCGGATGGTCGAGCAGGACGGCTTCGGTGCCGTTGCCGTGATGCACGTCGAAGTCGAAGACGGCGGCGCGGTTCACGCCCATCGCGAGAGCTTCGAGCGTGGCGATCGCGATGGAGCTGAAGTAGCAGAAGCCCATCGCCTTCGTGCGCGTGGCGTGGTGGCCGGGCGGGCGCAGGAGGCTGAAGGACTGCTTCCCTTGGCGGGCGAGCGCGAGGGCTTTCAACGCACCGCCGACGGCGCGGCGGGCGTGGGCGTCGATGCCGGGGTGCGCGGAGGTGTCGCCGTCGAAGTCTTCCTTGGCGGTGGCGACGTGCTTCACGTGCTCGGCCGTATGGGCGCGGAGCAACTGGTCGTCGGTGACGGCGGCGGGCGTGTCCCACTCCAGCTTCAGATCGGTCTGGGAACGGAGCCGGGCGAGGGTCCGGGTGATGCGGGCGGGGCGCTCGGGATGGCCGGGGGCGGAGTATTCGGCGCAGCGTTCATCGGTGATGATCGTCATGGCTGGACGGTAGAGCGGGATTCCCGAGGACGCAGCGAAAAGAAGCGGGGTCGGCCAGAAACGGATCGGCGCGCGGAGCGATGCGCCGATCGCCGGCCTCACCCCATCTTAACGAAGCACGCCGGGAGGGCGATGGCGCTGCCCGCGATCTTGCCGGCGATCTCGTGGTCGTTGGTCACCACGACGCCACCGTCGGCCCAGAC
>CAMLMI010000479.1 GCA_946480965.1 uncultured Verrucomicrobiales bacterium
ACGAGTATTTGAGGAGGTTCTGAACCTCCATCGCGAACGCGGAGTTGCGCAGTCGGTTTTCCAGCTCGACCGCCTTCCCGCTCCAATTCCGGTCCAGCGGATGGGCCTTGTCCGTGTCCTTGAAAAGAATGTGGTCGATCAGCTCCAAGAGCCGGTTTTCCGGGCTCAGACCGGACAGCTCCTTCATCAGCTCGGGATGCTGCCAAGCCATGATGCCGCAGCGGTCGTTCTCATGCTGCTTTGGGAGCGGTCCTAGGCCGTTCAGCAACCAGGATCGGATGGCCGCGAGTTCGTCCATGACGGTCGCCTGAATCTTCGGTCGATCCTTTCCGACCTTGGCCACGGCGCACTTGTAGATCGTCAGCTTGTCTCGAAGCGAATCGTCCATCGGCGGCATGATCGCGAGGCTTTCCGGCTCGTCGTTCACCGAAATGGTGGGCCGCCGGAAGAGCACAAGCGGGAGCGCGTCCTTGTTCTTCTGGTTGATCGATATATCCCCGTTCACCGTCGCTTCCTTGATCTTGTCGCCGAAGTTTTTCCTCGCCCGGATGTCCGTGGTGGTCTGCGGGTCTTCCATCTTCCAGTGCTCCGCGCCAACGAGGTCGAAGTTGAATTTTTCCCCCATCATGTAGGCCCCCGGATTCGCGGCGCGGCCGCCGAGCACTTGCGTCACGATCCATTGCAGGAGGCTCTTTCCGCACTCCCGAGGCCCAGCGAGCACGACGGCCGGGCCGGGCCGGAAGTTCTGCGACCGGAGGCTTTCGAGCGCGATGCGCAGCCAGTGGCAAAAATGAATCCACTGCTCGTCGGGCAGCAGCTCTTGGATGAAACCGAAGAACCACTTGGGCGGCTTCTTGTAGGCCGGAAGATCATCCCAGACGCCCTTGGCTTCCTCGGTCACAAGGCAGCGACGGCCGCCGTTCACGTGAAGCCCGATGCGCCAGCCCGCCATCGGACCGGCGTAGTCGATCATGTTTTTTTTCTGGGTGTTGAGCCGTATCCACTCGATCTCGTTCAAGCCCGTCCCTTCGATGTATTCGTCATCGCGGAAGCCCATTTCCTTGAGGTGCAGTTTCAAGTCCTCGGTCTTGAGCTTCACGAACCGGGAACCCATTCGATACCAGTAGCCGGAGTCCCGGACGTCGAAGAAGAGTTCCAGCTTTGACTTGGACACTTCCTTGGCACGAGCGGCCCGCGCCTTGGCCTTGGCCCGGATTTGAGCCAGAGCCTCCGCCGCTCCAGCTTTCTTGGCTGATTCAATGTCGTCATGGGTCTTGGGCTTCTTGGCCGCAGCCTTTTTGGGCTTCGGTGCCGCGCCGGGCTTGGCCGCTGGCGCGTCTTGTTTGGGTTCAGGCATGGAGGCAGGGGAAAGCGGACGGGAAAGGCGCTAGGAGGCGACGGGGAACGATTCGAGGCGTTGGCCGTAGAGGTGGAGGAACACCTTGCCCACGCCGATCTGGTAGGAGCAGCCGCGCGGTGTGCCCAGCTCGCGGAGCAGCATGCGTCCCTCGTTGGGCAGCACTTCCAGGCGGACGACTGTCTTGCGAGGCCCGTCCACGTGCGGGACTTCAACCTCGATGTCGAAGACACCGGGCGTCTTCCTCGGCCGGGACGGTGGGCGGCTCATTTGACGGGCCTTTCCTCAGTGTCGAAGCCGACGATCCACCACCACAGCCCGAAACGCACCGAGACCCACTTCCATCCGAGGTTTCCCTTGGTGATGACCGAAGCGCCGAAGGCCCTCCGATAAACTTGGGTTCCGTCCAACCTCTCAAAGTAGGGCTTCACGCGACGATCCTCCGTCCGTCCTCGGCACCGATGAGGATGCTGGGCTTGGTCGATAGATAGTAAACGTCCACAAGCATCGTCCCGCCGTTCTGGACCACCGACTCGGCGGCTTCCAACGCCACTTCCCGCGTGATGACGAAGCCGGGGCAACGTGCGGTGTGAGCCGTGACGATGGACGTTGCGTCGGCGACGAGCTGGCGAAACTCAGCGATTCGGAGCGGCTTCATTTTCACGCAGCCACCCCTTTCAGCTCCGGTTGCTGTTCGGCCTTCTCCCTCGCTTCCTCGGGATCGAACACAACCGACTCGCTCCGCTCCACGATCCGCCAACCGTCGGGCGTGTGGCCCCACTTCGTCCGCCAGTGCCGGATCATTTCGGAGCGGTGCGGTTCTTCGACGGCGTTGGAATCGACGAAGTCATCCCAATGAACGCCGGGCCGGGAATAGTTCCGCACTTGCAGCACCAGACGGTTCACTTGGCACCTCCGCGCTTTGAACGGCTGCGGGGAGGGTTGGGAACCATGTCGGCGAAGGCTTCTAGGCCCGCGTCGAGAACGCGCTTGACGACGGCGTTCCGGGTTTCGGTGGGGAAGGCGACCTTCTCAAGTCGTTTGCAGATTTGCGGGGGCAACTGCACCCCGAACTTAGGAGGAAAGGTGGGATTCATGTGTGACGCTAGTGTGCTAGCACGCGAGCAAACGTGCTAGCAAGCTGAATGTGCACCTTTGCTTGCACGTCCATGTCCGCGTGCTTACAGTCGATGGCGAAATGGCTACTCCCGCGAAGCTGCCAACCGGATTCAGACTCCGGCAGGACGTGCTCAAAGAGTTGGAGCCAGCAGCAAAGTTGGGGCTGAACCTCTCGGAGATTGTGAACGACGCTCTGAAGAAGAGCCTCCGGCCTACGGTTCAGGAAAAGTTGAAGAACCTAAAAGCTGCACTGGCAAACGTCTGACCGAACCGACGCAAGTCGGCCTTCAGCCCGTAGCCAGTTGGACGAAGTAGAAGCTAGAAAAGTTGGTGCGCCCGGTGCGATTCGAACGCACGACCACCTGCTTAGAAGGCAGATGCTC
>CAMLMI010000480.1 GCA_946480965.1 uncultured Verrucomicrobiales bacterium
AGGGCCATATCGAGGCCATGGTCGCTCTGGGACGTTGCCATCGATTCGGGCAAGGTGTGACTAAGGATATGGGATCGGCTCGTCGATGGTTCGAGAGGGCTGTTGAGAAGAACGACCCCGACGGCTTGGTGAACCTAGCCTGGATTCATGCCTATGAGCCCTCCGGCAACCCTGACAAGGCGTTCGACCTCTTCCGGCGCGCGGCCGAGCAAGGACAGCGCGACGCCATGTATGAGCTTTTCCTGGTTTATCGCGACGGACGAGGGATGGACCCCGACCCCTTGTTAGCGCGCGATTGGCTCCGCCGATCGGCCGAAGCCGGGCTGCCGCTGGGCCAGACAATGTTCGGCTACTGGCTGGAGACCAAGGAGCCGGCATCCATGCCCGAAGCCGTGCGGTGGTATCGCAAAGCTGAGGAGCAAGGTTGGGACGGAGCGATGTATCGCCTCGGGCTTTGCTACCTGAACGGGCTTGGTGTGGAACTGGACGAGGAACGCGCGCTGGCGTTGATCCGGAACGCAGCGGACATGGACCATCCCTACGCTCTCTTCAAGCTGGCCGAACTCTACGGCAGCGGCGTCGGCGAGCCCCGCACGGATAAGGATCGCCCGGTTGACTTGCTCGATCGAGCCGCGTTGTCCCCAAATCTGAGCCGCCTTGTTGAAAAGGTTCGTGAGGAGAGAGAGGGCTTCCGTCGCGCCAAATAGCGATTCCGATGAGTTTCCGTCCGCTCCTTTCATGCCTGGTTCTGTTGCCGATCTGGACGCGACCCACATTCAGGCCTGTTAGCGCGGGAGCAACCTCGCCGGAGGCCAGCAATATCAGGTCATCGGCCGCACCCTGGGGCGAACTCAACAGGAAGCTCACCGTGTTGGTGGACGGACACGGCCGGGCCCTGCAACTGAACCTGGCTCCAGGCCAGCGGGCCGACATTTGCCCGCCAGCCTCGATTGGCTCAGCCACTCGGTTTGAAGACGCTCCCTGGAGCCAGTCCGGATAACCGAGCCTGTTCCTGTTTTTGGCGGCCACGCCCGGTCGCGCACACCGGAACTGCAAGGTGTGGCGCGACCAAGGACACGGATGACTGTAAGCCGGGTTCCCCAAATCGGAGTTTTTCCTTCTCCATTGAGTCTTTCGCGATGCGTTGATGTTGGGAAGTCAGCCGAGATTCAAGCAGCGGCAGACCGTAGCCCACAGCGGGGAGCTGTGGGTTGACGGTCGAAGGAAACCAAGAGCCCTGAGGGATGGAAAAATGCCGCAACACCGCAAAGGGCGGGCTTTTCTTTCGCCCCGCCGGGGCTCAATTTGCTTGGAGACTACAACCCCGGGCTCATTCTGCCGCGTCACCGGCGCTGAGAAGACCGGTAGCTACGTAGATCGGCCATGTGGCATCTTGTTGCCCGTGTTTCGATAAAGGCTGGGCTCTCCGAACCGGCTCTTCGGCGACTGACCTGCCCATTCTTCAATCTCTGCGGCTCACTTCTTCATCCGACTGCGCGCCGCAAGCCGCAAGCCCTGGAGCGCCATCACGGCCACACAGCACCAGGCGAACCAGTCTCCGTATTGCTGGAACCGGCCGACGCGCTGCGTTCCACGCTCCGGCAGCTCCACTTCCGCGAGCAGGATTCCCGGCGCGTAGATGCTGCCGCGCGCGTCGCGCAGCACTTGGCGCAGGCGGCCGAACTCGTCGATCCAGCAGGTGAGTCCGTTGTTCGTGCAGCGCACGAGCGGGCGGCGCGTTTCCACGGCGCGGAAGAGCGCATTGGCCGCCTGCTGCCATTGTTCGGAGCTTTCGCCGAACCAGCCGTCGTTCGTGAAGTTCAGCAGGAAGTCCGTTTCCTCCCGCACCGAATCGCGGGCCAACAACGCGAACATGTCCTCGAAGCAGATCAGCGGCGAAGCCTCGAACCGTTCGCCGGCGGCGATGAACGGGAAAGCGCCCGGAACCTCGCCCGAGGTGAAGCCGCTGCCGATCGGCGTGAGCCATTTCATGAACGGCAGCCAGCGTTCCAGCGGCACGTATTCGCCGAAGATCACGAGATGGCGCTTGCGATAGGAGGCGAGTGCTTGGCCGTTGGTATCGACCACGAAGGCCGAGTTGTAGAAGCGGTCCACGCCCTCGACCGTCTCGCCATCGTCCGCGCCGAAGGCCAGCGGCACGCCGCCGTCCCGCAGCACGGCGACGAGCTCCGCATATTCCTCGGCCGAGATGCCGGGCAACGACGCCTCGGGCCAGACCACGGCGTCGGGCTGGTTGGTCAATGCGGCGCGCGTGAGATCGAGCAGGGCGCGGAAGCGGTTGGTGGATTCGGCCGGATCCCAGATCAGCCGCTGCGGGATGCTGGGCTGCACCAGCGCGAGCCGGAGCGTTCGTCGTTCTTCTTCGGAAGGCCGCATCAAGCCCATGCCCCAGACATAGGCCGCGACCACGGCCAGCATCGGCAGGAGGATTTCACCGGACAACGAGCGGCGTTTGCCCGGCTCCTTCAGCAGCACCGTCGCCGCGCCGAAGAGCGCGACGGAAAACCAGACGATGAGGAAGCTCAGCCCGGCCACGCCGGTTTCTCCCGCGAGCTGGATCAAGGGCGTGAGGCGGAACTGCGAGACGCCGAGATTGTTCCAGGGAAAGCCGCTGAAGAGCCGGTTCTGCACCGCTTCGAGCCCGGTCCAAGTCGCGGCGCAACCCAGCGCCCAGAGCTGGCGCTGCGCCCATGGAATCTCTCCCAGCCGTTGCCGCAGGGAGCCCGTTCCTTGCGGCAGGCTCCGCAGACACAGCCAGGCCCAGAGAGCGGGATACAGCGCCTGATAGGCCGAGAGCGCGATCCATCCCGCCACGGCTCCAGCCG
>CAMLMI010000481.1 GCA_946480965.1 uncultured Verrucomicrobiales bacterium
GGGACGAAGATCCGGGGCGCGTTGTCGCCGCTGCTCGGGCTGTCGAGCGCGGGCATGGTGTTGTTCCGGAAGAACGCCGTCATCTCGTAGAACTCCTTCGTGGAGACCGGATCGAACTTGTGGTCGTGGCACGCGGCGCAACCGGTGGTCAGGCCCAGCCAGACGGCGGAGGTGGTCTCCACGCGGTCCTTGGCGTAGATGGCCTCGTATTCTTCGGGGATGGCGCCGCCTTCACCGGTGGTCGGCAGCAGGCGGTTGTAGCCGGAGGCGACCTTCTGATCGAGCGACGCGCCGGGCAGGAGATCGCCGGCGATCTGCTCGATGGTGAACTGGTCAAAGGGCATGTTCGTGCGGATCGCCGAGATGACCCAGTCGCGATACGGCCAAATGGTGCGGAGATGGTCGTGGTGGATGCCCTGGGTGTCGGCGTAGCGCACGGCGTCGAGCCAATGCCGGGTGAAGTGTTCCGCGCTCGCGTCGCTGTCGAGCATCCGGTTCACCGCCTGCAAATAGGCGTCGGGCGAACGATCCTTCACGAAGGCGTTCAGCTCCTTCTCGGATGGGGGGAGCCCGGTCAGGTCGAAGCTGAGACGGCGGAAGAGCCGGGCTTTCTCCTCCTCGCCGTTGGGTTCGAGGCCGGTCTTTCGCAGTTGGGCGGCGACGAAATGGTCGATCTGGTTCTTGGCCCAGCCGGTCGTCTCGGCGGGGACGGCGGGTTTGACCGGCGCGATGAACGACCAGTGGTCTTCATACTTCGCGCCCTGGGCGATCCACTTCTCGATGAGCGCGATCTCCTCCGCCTTCATCGTCTTGTGCTCGGACGGCGGCGGCATGATGTCGTCCTCGTCCTTGGTGAGCATCCGGCGGAGCAGTTCGGATTGCTCGGGCTTGCCGGGAATGATGGTGGCCGGATCGCCGTCGCGTTCGGCCAAGGCGTCCTTCTCGCGGTCAAGGCGGAGGGGATTGCTCTTGGGTTTGCGCGTGCCGGAATCGGGGCCGTGGCAGTGGTAGCAATACTCCGAGAGGATCGGCTGGATCTGGCGGTTGAAGGAGATGGGCTCGTCGGCGGCGCGGCCGAGCCAAGCCGTGGCGATCCACAGGCCGCACAGGGCGGGCCAGGACAGGCGGGGAAACGCGGAGGGCAACGTCGATCTCATGGTGGCGGCAGGGCTCGGACGACTCGCAGGACAATGGGCTTCAGACCGATTCAAAGTGGGTTTGGACGCGCGGGCGACCGGCCCATTCAGGGGAGTTTCTGGGTTCATCGCTGTTTCCAGTGGGCTCAAGCGGGGGGCGGAACAACGTCCGCCAAGCCAAAGGCTTTTGGAGTGCGGTGGCTCGACACCGCTTTGGCGCGGCCACGAAGTTGGCTTGTAGAATAGAAGGTGCTTGAAGCCCCTCACCCCGGCCCTCTCCCCATCGGATGGGGAGAGGGTGTCCGCAGGACGGGTGAGGGGAAGCCTCTTCACGGATTGGTTTCATCGCCGAACATCGCGACACCGTCCCGGCCGTCGTTGAACCGCCAGCCGCGATACATGCCGGGCGTATTGAAGGACAGGGCGACGTTGCCCGAACGGTCCAACACGATGGCTCCGCCCGTGCCGCCCAGCGCGCCCACGCGGTCGATCCCGGCGCGGGCGGCCTCGGCCAAGGAGCTTCGGCCGTAGGCGATGCGGGCGGCCACGTCGCGGGCGAAGGCGGCACGGATGAAGAATTCGCCGTGGCCGGTGGCGCTGACCGCGCAAGTGGCGTCCTCCGCATAGGTGCCCGCACCGATGATCGGCGAGTCGCCCACGCGGCCGTATTTCTTGTTCGTCATGCCGCCGGTGGAAGTTCCGGCGGCGAGATGCCCGGAGGCATCCAGCGCCACGCAGCCGATGGTGCCCCATTTGTGCTCGGGGCTTGGCGGAGCGGCATGGTTGTCGTCCAGCTCTGGCGGGGATTGGTGGGCGGGGAGGGCGCGGGCGGCGGCTTGGACCTCCTTCAACTGTTCGCGGCGGCGTTCCGTCTGGAAATAGACGTTTGGCACCGTCGGGTGGTCGCCCTCGGCGGCGAAGCGTTCCGCACCGTCGCCGATCATGAGCACGTGCGGGCTGCGCTCCATGACGTCGCGGGCGAGGCGGATGGGATTGCGGATATGTCGAAGCCCGGCGACGGCCCCGGCGGCGAGCGTCCGGCCATCCATGATGGAGGCGTCGAGCTCGCAGAGACCGTCGGCATTCAAGGCGGCGCCACGGCCGGCGTTGAAGAGAGGGTTGTCCTCCAGCAGGACCAAAGCGGCGACGACGGCGTCCAAGGCTGAACCCCCTTGCGCGAGCGCGGCATGGCCAGCGTCCAGAGCCTCGCGGAGCCCAGCGCGGTATTCCGCCTCCCACGCAGGCGGCAACGTTTCCCGCCGGATGACTCCCGCGCCGCCGTGAATGACTAATCCAAACATCTTCTGCATGGCGGAAACCTTTGGGGGTGCGACCTCTAACAGACAAGGCCCGAGCGGAAAACGACTGAGGCGACAGGAGGCGGCATGGCGAACGATCATAGGTCCGGTGGCGCGATCACCGGACTACATCACATGAACGTCGAGGAACTCTAGTGTGAGGGTGGTTTTGTCCATCCGCTTGATGTGAAAACGAGCCGTTAGGTGGCTTGGCTTACCGTCGAGAGGAACGTTATTGTAGTGGACCATGCCGACATACTGTTCGGGGTCTAGGCCGAACAAATGTTCTCGATCGACTTCAATTGATGTCCGAATGAAATGATCGCTATCTGGTTGATCGAACAACGAAGTTACCTTCCGATATTTTCGACTATC
>CAMLMI010000482.1 GCA_946480965.1 uncultured Verrucomicrobiales bacterium
CAAGCCGCTCGCTGGATACGAGGCGAGCAGCCAAGCGGCGACAACCAAGTGAATCCACCTCCCATTCCGAAGTCATCGAAGCCGCCCCGCACGCAGCGGAAGCGAAGCAAGACGATCATCCTATGCTTGGTGATCTTGGTGGCTTTCGTGCCAACATTGATGCGGGCTTTCGGATTGATCCGCGCCTACAAGGTTCCGACGGGAGCGATGGATCCAGCCTTGCCACCAGGAACCCACTTGTTCGTCGAAAACATCTCGTATCGGCTCCGGGAACCGCGCAGGGGTGAGATCGTCGTGTTTTCGACCGAAGGCATCATTCCCCAGTCTCCGCAGCACTACATCAAGCGGGTTGCGGGACTCCCGGGGGATCGCGTCCGCATCGATGCCGCCGGTCTCTGGATCAACTCTTCCTTGGTCGTCCTGACCAATTCCGCCGGCCCAATTCCCTATGGATCCGTTGTCGGGTCAGAGATCGAAGCGCTGGTGCAATTCGGCCTCTCCGAAACCATCGTTCCAGAAGACTCCTATTTCACGCTCGGCGACAACACCCTCAACAGTTCGGATAGCCGTATGTGGGGATTTGTTCCCGCTGGGAAAATCATGGGACGAGCCGGCCTGATTTATTGGCCACCCGGCAATATTGGCTCCGTCCGTTGAACAGCCGTCGCTGGGTCGGCCAGGCCTTTCTCCATTCCGTGTCCTCCGTGTATTCGGTTCGCCGAATCGGTGCTTCCTCCATGTGCGCCATTGACCCGCCGCCCCGGCTCCCGTCAGCTAGGGGCACCAATCCACGGAACATCCTATGAACGTCACCCGCCGCCGTTTCCTGAAGACTTCCGCCGCCGCCAGCCTGGCCTTTTCCAGCTTCCGCATCATCGGAGCCGACCAGCCGGGAAAGAAATACAGCACGGTCCTCATCGGCTGTGGCTGGTGGGGCAACAACATCCTCCGCGAAGCCATGGCCAGCGGCCAATGCCGCGTCGTCGGCCTCTGCGACGTCGATGATCGCCAGACCGAAACCACGCTGAAGAACGTCGCCACCGGCACCGGCGACACGCCCAAGACCTACCGCGACTACCGCGAGCTGCTGGAAAAGGAAAAGCCCGAGATCGCCATCATCGGCACGCCCGACCATTGGCACGCGCTCCAGACCATCGCCGCCGTGAAGGCCGGCGCCCACGTCTATGTGGAGAAGCCCATTTGCCACACCATCAACGAAGGCAAGGCGATGGTGAAAGCCGCGCAGGACAGCGGAAAGGTCGTCCAGGTCGGCACCCACCGGCGTATCTCCCCGCACAACGTTTCCGGGCGCGAATTCCTCCGCTCCGGCAAGCTGGGCAAGATCGGCATGGTCCGCTGCTTCGTGCACTACGGCGGCGGCGCGGATCGTCCCCTGCCCACGGTCGAAGTGCCCAAGGAACTCGATTGGGATCTCTGGTGCGGCCCGGCTCCGCTGCGTCCCTACAACGGCGGCGATCCCCGCCAGAGCAGCCAGTGGTGGCGCGGCGCGATCCATCCGCGTGGCTTCCGCAGCTACCTCGACTACGCCAACGGGCAGCTCGGCGATTGGGGCATCCATTGGCTCGACCAGGTGCTCTGGGTCACCGGCGAGAAACACCCCAAGAAGGTCTTCAGCACCGGCGGACGTCCCATCAAGGGTCCCGTCATCCTGACGCCCAACGAGCAGACCAGCGATTCGCCCGACCATCAGATCGCCACCTTCGAGTTCGACCAATTCACCATGTATTGGGAGCACCGCCAGTTCGCCGCCAACAACGCGGAGAAGGGCGAAAACGTCGGCTGCTACTTCTACGGCGAGAAGGGCACCTTCCACATGGGCTGGCAGAAGGGCTGGACCTTCTACCCCACCAACGGCAACGAGCCCGTCCAGCACCAGCCCGCGCAGCTCGGCCAGCCCGACGACCAGAACATCCGCGAGCTCTGGGCCGACTTTCTCGACGCCATCAAGACCGGCCGGAAGCCGGTCAGCGACCTGTCCGAGATCCAGCTTTCCACCAATGCCGCGCTGCTCGGGATGCTCTCGCTGAAAGCCGGCCGCAGCATCGTCTGGGACGGCCAGCAATGCGTCGGCGACGCCGAGGCCAACAAGTTCCTCAGCCGCGCCTACCGCAAAGGCTGGGAATATCCGACCGCTTGAGTTGAGAGGAGGAACTGCTTTCAACCGCAGAAGACGCAGACCACGCAGAACCAGAGAAAGAGCCCAAGCTTCTTTGTTTCCGGTTCTGCGTGGTCCGCGTCTTCTGCGGTGAACCGTTCCCATCAAAAATCTCCGTGTCCTTTCTCCGTGAACTGTGGTTGAACCTCCGCCCATGAACCTTTGCCGCTTTTCCTTTCGCAACAGCCCCATGCGCGTCGGCCTCGTCGAAGGCGACTCCGTGACCGATCTCAGCGCCGAAGGCGCCACCTCCGTCACCGAATTGCTGGAAGCACCCAGCGTGGCCGATGCGGTGAACCGCATCCTCCGCCGCAGCCCGCGCCGGCTGGCGTTGTCCGAGGTGCAGATCCTTTCCCCCGTGGACCGTCAGGAAGTCTGGGCCGTCGGCGTCACCTACCTCCGCAGCAAGAAGGCTCGCATGGAGGAAAGCGACTTCAGCGCCCGCGCCTACGACGCCGTCTATGACGCGCCCCGCCCCGAACTGTTCTTCAAGTCGATGCCCGAAAAGGTCTCCGGCCCAGGCGAGCCCGTCGGCATCCGCGCCGACGCCAAGTGGAACGTGCCCGAGCCCGAGTTGGCCCTGGTGATGAACTCCCGCGCCGAACTCGTCGGCGTGACCATCGGCAACGA
>CAMLMI010000483.1 GCA_946480965.1 uncultured Verrucomicrobiales bacterium
CGGCTGAGGTCGAGCCCGCCGAAGAGGATCTGCATGGTGCGCGAGATGTCCTCGATGCTCACGCCGAGCGCGGCGGCGCGGCTGCGGTCGATGTCCACGCGCAGCTCGGGCTTGTTCACCTCGTAGCTGACGCGGACGTTGCTCAACAGCGGTTGGCCCGCGCTGTTGGTCAGTCCGCGCAGGCGGTTGGCGAAGTCGTTGGCGGTCTTGCCCAGCGCTTCGAGATCCTGGTTCTGGAGGACGAGCTCGAAAGGCGAGCTGTTGAAGCTGGTCTCGATGGCCTTGGGCAGGTTGGCCACGCCGAGCGCGCCTTCCACCTCCGCGAACATCCGCTGGGCGATGCCGCCGGGGCCGTTGACGATCTCCTGCACGGAGCGGTCCCGCAGGCTGCGGTCAGTGAAGGTGACGAAGACGATGCCGAAGCTGGCCTGGCCCGGACCGTTGAAGCCCGGCGCGACGATGGCGCCGTAGCTGTCCACCTCCGGCACGGCCGCGATGATGGCCTCGGCCTTCTTGAGCTGGCGGTCGGTGTATTCGCTAGTGGAGCCGTTGGGCGTGATGACCAGGCCGAACATCCGTCCCTTGTCCTCCATCGGCAGGAAGTCCTGTTCCAGCCCACGGTAGGCGAAAACCAACAGCACGACCGTTCCCGCCGTCGCGAGCATGGCCACGAAACGGTGGCGCAACGACCAGCGCAGGGCCGAAACGTAGTGCCGCGTGGTCCAGCCGAGGACGTTCTCGAACAAGGCGAAGAGCCCGCGCGGCTTGTCGTTGTGGACCGGTTTCAACATCCGGCCCGCCATCGCCGGAGTCAGCGTCAACGCCACGAACGCCGAGATGATCACCGATCCCGCCACCGCCACGGCGAACTCGATGAAGAGCCGTCCCGTCGTGCTGGTCTGGAACGCCAGCGGCAGGAACACAGCCACCAGCGCGATGGTGATCGAGACGATGGCCGTGCTGATCTCCTCCATCGCCTTGAAGGCCGCCTTGATCGGCGGCATCCCCTCCTCGATGTGCCGATAGACGGCCTCCAGCACCACGATCGCGTCGTCCACCACCACGCCGATGGCCAGCACCAGCGCCAGCATCGTCAGGATGTTGATCGAGTAGCCGAAGGCATAGAGCAGCGCGAAAGTGCCGACGATGGACACCGGAATGGCGACCGCCGGGATGATCGTGGCGCGGAAGCTCCGCAAAAAGACGAAGATGATGAGCACGACGAGGCCGAAGGCGATGGCGAGCGTCTCCCAGACCTCGTTGATCGACTTTTCCACGAAGATGCTGCTGTCGAACCCGACCCAGATGTTGCAGCCCTCGGGCAGGCTCGGGCGGATGGCTTCCATCTCGTCCTTGATCGCGTGCGCCACGGAGACGGTGTTGGCCTTGGCCTGCTTCACGATGCCGAGGAAGATGCAGGGCTTGCCCTTCGCCCGGGCGGTGGTGCGGTAGTCCTCCACGCCTTCCTCCGCCTTGCCGATGTCGCGCAGCTTCACCAGCGTGTTGCCCTCACGGCGGACGATCAGCTCGCTGAACTCGTCCGCCGTCTTCAGTTCGCCGCGCGTCTGGATGGTCATCTCTCGGTCGAGGTTCTCCACTCGGCCGCTGGGCAGCTCCACGTTCTGCTGGCGCAGCGCCGTCTGCACGTCCAGCACGGTCACGCCCCGCGCCGCCATCTTCTCGGAATCCAGCCACAGCCGCATGGCGAAGCGTTTTTCGCCGCCGACGGTGATCGAGGAGACGCCGGCCACGCCCTGGAAACGCGGCTTGATCTGCCGTTCGGCCAGCGTGGTCAGTTCCAACGGGGAATAACGGTCGCTGTTCAGCGCGATCCAGATGATGGGCTGGGCGTCGGAGTCCTGCTTGGAGACGATGGGTTCGAGGATGTCCTCGGGCAACGCGCCGCGCACGCGGGAGACGCGGTCGCGCACGTCCTGCGCGGCGATGTCGATGTCGCGGGACAGGTCGAACTCGATGGAGATGTTGCTGACGCCTTCGCGGCTCTCGGACTTGAGGGTCTTGATGCCCTCGATGTTGTTGATCGCCTCCTCCAACCGTTCGGACACCTCGGTCTCGACGACCTGGGCGTTCGCGCCCGGATAGACGGTGCTGACGCTGATGATCGGCGGATCGATGTCCGGCAGTTCGCGCACCGGGAGCCGCGTGAGGGCGATGAGGCCGAAGAGCACCAGCGCGAGATTCAGCATCGTCGCGAGGATCGGCCGCTGGATGGAGACTTTGGAGAGGAACATTCTAAAGCAGGGGTGAAAGGGGGCTGGGGTGCCGGGGAGCGGCCGGAGCTAGGCGTCGCGCGCGGGGAGCAGCCAGGGTTCGGGGTTGTTTTGCATGACGACGAGCTTGCCCAAGACGTCGTTGTAGCCGTTGTGGAGAGCCGTGCCGCGCTCCCGGTTCAAATAGCTGCAACGCACGGCGTGTTCGATCCAGCTCTGGGTCTCGGCGGCCTCACCCTCGGCATCGTTGAGTTTGCTGATGAAGGCCAGACGATAACGTCGTTTGCGCCAACCTTCAGCGATCTGGCCGGTGACGGAACGGGAAGAACGACGGATCTGGTCCGTGAGGGAAAAGCGTTCTTCCGCAGGCCACGATTTGGTTTCGGCGAACACTTCAGACGCCAAGCCCATCGCCAACCGATACACGTCCAGCTCCCAATGATGCGTCACCGGCCCGCGCTTCGCAGGTCCGTCGTGCAAACAATCATCGTGTTCGTCGTGCTCGTTCATCGTCTTCTGGCTGGTCTGCGTATCACCCCTGCCCCCGCCTCTCCCGCTCGCCTGCTACTTCAAGT
>CAMLMI010000484.1 GCA_946480965.1 uncultured Verrucomicrobiales bacterium
GGTGGTGAAGAAGTGGGTGTGAGTAGCAGGCGACTTTCAAACAATCGGATATGATCCCTTTAGACAGTCCACTTTGGGCCAAACTGAAGCATGCTTATGGTTCCGCGTCCGACGTGCCAAAGCTTCTGAAGCAGCTTTCCGAGCTGCCGATCAAAGATGACTACCAGTCGGAACCATACTTCACTCTCTGGAGTTCGTTGTGCCACCAGGACGACGTCTTCTCTGCCTCCTACGCAGCGGTGCCCCACATCATTGAAGCTGCATTCGCAGATCCTCTGCGTGCTCCAGACGATTGTTTTCAATTGCCGGCGTGCATCGAGATCGCTCGAAGAAGTGGTCGGGGACCTGCGATACAGGATGAACTGAAAGGCGCCTACTTTGCCGCTCTAGGTCGTCTGCCGCTTTTGGCAGCCAAGGCTGCGGAAGGAGAATGGAGCGAAGAGAGACTACTGATGGTCTTGGCGGCTATTGCCGCGGCCAAGGGCCAGCCAGACCTTTCACGAGTCATTATGGAACTTGACCCGGATACCATTCAGGAAGTTCTCGACTCAAAATTCGACTAATTGATTTCCCGCCATGCCTGACACCTACTTCATCGTCCCCGAAGCCCAGCACAACGCCCTTGTGGCCGCCGCCTACCGCCATCGCGGTTATCTCGCCGACGAGGCCGACGAAGGCGCGCGCTTCTGCGCCGAGGCTTCGCGCCACGGCATCCGCACCCACAACGGCATCAAGGCGCTCCACCTCGACCATCTCTTCGGCTCCGGCTCCAAGGGCTGCGTGCCTGGCGCGCAGATCGAGGAGAAACCCTCCCGCTTCGAGGCCGCCAAAATCTGGAACGCGAACAAGAAACTCGGCCAGTCCACCGCCTACCGCGCCATGGCCGAGGCCATCCGGCTCGCGGACAAATACGGTGTCGGCACTGTCTCCGTGGACAATGCCTTCCACTATCTCTGGGGTGGCGGCTACGTGATGGACGCGGCGAAGAAGGGCTACCTTGCCTACACGAACTGCACCGCCGCGTTGGCCGAGGTCGTGCCCTTCGGCGGCAAGTTCCCCACGCTCGGCACCAACCCGCATTCCTGGGGTTTCCCCACCACCGACGCCGTCGGCTACCCCATCGTCATCGACTGGGCCACGTCGGTCGTCGCCATGGGCCGCGTGCAGCAGCTCGCGCGCGAAGGCAAGAACCTGCCTCCGGACGCCGCCGTGGATGAAAACGGCGCGATGACCACGGACCCGAAGAAGGCGAAGTTCCTCCTGCCCTTCGGCGCGCACAAAGGCTACGGCATGTCGCTGATCGACGAGATCGTCGCGGGCTTCATCGGCGGCGCGTTGCCGACCGTCCGCAATCGCTGGGCCGCCGCCGAAGCCGCCGGCGAGAAGGGCACCTGCTGCTTCTTCTTCCAGGTGATCCACCCCGATGCGATCAACGGCGGCGCTTTCGCCAAGGGCCGCAGCCAGATGGAAAACGTGAAGGCCGTGATCGAAGACGTCCTCGGCCACGGCAACGAGAAGTGCATGCTCCCCGGCCAGCTCGAAGCCAGTTGGGCCAAACACACCGCCCAGGCCGGCGGCCTGCTCTTCAGCAAGGCCGAGGTGGAGGCCTTCAACGAGATCGCCGCCGAATGCGGCCAACCCCAGTGGGACCTCGCCGTCCTCAAGACCGTCGAGATCTGAGTTTCTTAACCACAGATGGACACAGATGGACACAGATCCGGAGTAGGACAGGCAGCTTGCCTGTTCCGAGGGCTGAGCGTGTTCGATGTTGGTGGACGTCCCCTCACCCGGCTTTCAGCCACCCTCTCCCCATCGGATGGGGAGAGGGCCGAGGTGAGGGGCTTCTCCCTGTTTAGCCGACAGTCTTCCGCGTTTCGCCTGGATCGTCCGCTCAAGCAAGCGAGCCGCTTCCCCATCTGTGTTGATCTGCGTCCATCTGTGGTTTCTTTCCCTTAACCGCATCCCCTAACGACCATGCCCCTCCAGCTCCGCGATAAGTCCTCCGTCGCCTTCGACCAGATCTCCCTCGGCGAGATCATGCTCCGGCTCGATCCCGGTGAAGGCCGTGTTCGCACCACCCGCCACTTCACCGCTTGGGAAGGCGGCGGCGAATACAACACCTCGCGCGGTCTCCGGAAATGTTTCGGCTACAAGACGGCCGTCTGCTCCGCGTTTGTGGACAACGAGGTCGGCCACCTGATCGAGGACTTCATCATGCAGGGCGGAGTCTCGACCGACTTCCTCAAGTGGCGCGAAGACGACGGCATCGGCCGCACCGTGCGCAATGGCCTGAACTTCACCGAACGCGGCTTCGGCATCCGTGGCGCCGTGGGCGTGCCGGATCGCGGCAACACCGCCGCCAGCCAGCTCAAGCCCGGCGACTTCGACTGGGACCACATCTTCGGCAAGGTCGGCGCCCGCTGGTTCCACACCGGCGGCATCTTCGCCGCGCTCTCCGCCTCCACCGCCGAACTGACGGTCGAAGCCGTCAAAGCCGCGAAGAAGCACGGCGTGATCGTCAGCTACGATCTCAACTACCGTCCATCGCTCTGGAAGACGATCGGTGGCCTGAAGAAGGCGCAGGAGGTCAACCGCGAGATCGCGAAGTATGTGGACGTGATGATCGGCAACGAGGAGGACTTCACCGCGTCGCTCGGGTTCGAGGTGAAGGGCGTGGACCACAACATCTCCGCTATCGAGACCGACGCCTTCAAGGCGATGATCGAGACGGCGGTGAAGGAGTATCCAAACTTCAAGGTCGCCGCGACGACCCTGCGCCGCGTGATCACGGCCACGAAGAACG
>CAMLMI010000485.1 GCA_946480965.1 uncultured Verrucomicrobiales bacterium
CTTCGTCCTTGGCCATCAGATACCAGACGGAGCCGCCTTGGTCGCGGATGGCCTTCACCATCTGCTCGGCCTCGGTCACGGGCACGCGGGGGTCGTTCTTGCCCTGCACCACGAAGAGGGGCTTGGAGAGCTTGCCCACATTGGTCGTGGGGGAAATGGCTTCGAGGAACTTCGCCATCTCGGGCTCCCGTTCGTCGCCGTATTCCACCCGGCGCAGGTCACGGCGGTAGTCCTGCGTGTTCTTCAGGAAGGTGAGGAAGTTCGAGATGCCCACGATGTCCACGCCGCACCGCAGCCGGTCGCCGAAGTGGATCATGGACGCGAGCACCATGTAGCCGCCGTAGCTGCCGCCGATGACGGCGATGCGCTCGGGATCGAGGGTCGGTTCGTCCTTCGCCCAGTCGAGAAACGCGCCGATGTCCTTCACCGAATCCTCGCGCAGGAAGCCGTTGTCCAGCGTGAGGAAGGTCTTCCCGTAACCGGCGGAGCCCCGGACGTTCGGCACCAGCAACGCCACGCCCAGCTCGTTCACGTAATAGTTGTTCCGCGCCTGGAAGCCGGGCCGCGACTGCGATTCCGGCCCGCCGTGGATGACGACGAGCAACGGGCGTTTGCCGGGAAACTTCTTCGCGTCGGGCCGGTAGTGGAAGGCCGACACCTCCAAACCGTCGAAGCTGCGCACCTTCACCAGCGACGGTTCGACGAAGGTCTCGGGATTCAATCCGCCCGACTCGCTCTCGGTCCAGCGCTCCAGTTCGCGCGTCTTGAGGTTGTAGGAAAAGACGTCGCTGGGCGACTTCGCGGACGAGAGGGTGAAGGCCAGATCCTGGCTGTTCTTGTGGAACCTCAGCCCGGAGACCACGCCGAGCGGGAGCTTCGGCGCGGGCAGCTCCTTCCACTTCTTCAATGACCGCAGGTGCAGCCGGTTGGACCCCGCTTCGTTGGTGATGAAGGCGATGGTTTCCCCGTTCGGCGAAAGATCAAAAGCTTCGACGTTCCAGGGAATGTCCTTGGTCAGAACGGTCGGCCGCGAGGTGGCGAGGTCGATGCGGACCAGTTGTTGGAACTCCGAGCCTTGGTCGCAGGTGGCGTAGATCGACTGGCCGTCGGCGTCGAACCGGGCGTCGCCCCACGCCACCTTGTCGCCGCCGCGCGGGGTGAGCGCGGTCTTCGTTCCGGTTTCGAGATCGGCCAGCCACAGGTGGCTTTCATTGATGGAGACGTATTCCAGCACCAGCAAACGGCGCTCGTCCTTCGACCAATCGGCCACCTGCCAGCCGCCGCCGGAAAGCTCCAGCAACACGCGGTCCGATTTCGGATCGGCCGGGTTCATCAGGCGGATGTCGGTGTCCTTGCCCGTGCGCTGGGTGGAGGCGTAGGCGAGCCATTTCCCGTTCGGGCTGAAGAGCGGCCCGGTGTTCCGCGACTTGCCGTCGGTCAGGAGCGTCGTGAGTCCGCTCGCCGTATCGAGGCGGTAGAGCTGGAAGAATTCGCCACCGCCGGTGTCCTGCTGGAAGAGGATCGTGCCGCCATCGCCCGGTTGGAACACGCCGCCGCCGACCGGTTCGCGGGAGAAGGTGAGCTGCTTGCGCGCGCCGCCCGGCTGGGCCACGCGGTGCAATTGCGGCGTGTCGCCAAAGCGCGTCGCGATGAGGACTTCGCGCCGGACGGGATGCCAGTCGAGGAACGACGCGGCGCGGAACTCCAGATAACGGCCGACCTCGGCGCGGAGTTCGGCGGTGATCGGCGGGACGCCCTCGACGACGAGGTTGTCGGGCACCTGGGCGAGAACGGAGGAAGCGGCGAGCATCACGGCAAGGGCGGATGTTTTCATGATCCGCGCGGAATCTTTCCGCGATGAAGCCCCGGCGCAAGGGGAACGGGTGCGCATGTTGCTATTGCGGCCGGTTACCTGTCCGGCCATGTCACGCCCCTTCGAGGTATGGCTGACATCCTCACCATCTCCGGATCTCGCGCTTGGGATGTCGCTGCTGTTCGTTGATGTCTCGCCGGAAACGCCATTGCTCTTCCACGTCACGGCACTCGGGACAGAAGCGCATTCTGGTCTGCTTCGGGCTGGATGGCCCAACCAAGCATCCTGCTTCGTAGGACCGGCGCGCATGAGGAAACAGGGATTCCTCCGCCTGCATGACAACCGGATCGAAATCCGGAAGTCCGTAGAGAATCGGAACCGATGCGATCTTCAGTGGCAAACGGTGGACGTCGCAACTGCCGTAGGGAGCGGGATCGGCGGATTCAACTATTTGCGGCTTGGGAACTCCAAGATAGTCCAAGATCCGGCCATAGCTCGCAGGGAGATCGCGGTTCAGCGAGGTCAGCACCGTCCTTGGCACTTCGGCGAACGGGGCTCTGGTCGGCTCGACATTGAATGAAACAGTTCGACTGCCGCCGGGCGCGGAAAGGCCAAAGCGAACGGTTACTCCATGAGACGGATGTTTCAAAGCCGAGCCAGGTTCGCCTGGCACATTGACGATCAATGATCGAGCCAGTCGGTGGACGTTCGTCAGGTCGCGGTTGGGAATCGGAACCAATGGAAGGAACTGTGCTGCTTGAAGGCCCAACAATGGTTCTGGCCCCCGGTGGAATCTCTGTCGGCTCCGGTTGTCCGCGCACATAGCCGTCCTCACTCACAGACAAGAGGGCAAAGCCGGCTAGAGGATGGAGTTCGGGAACAGAATCGCCGAAGACCGCTTGGACGGCTTCCTTGGACATCTTGAATTCGATGGTCAGATGCCAGCGCGCGGGAAGCTCCAGATCGCTGGTTGGCGATTGGGCTTTTC
>CAMLMI010000486.1 GCA_946480965.1 uncultured Verrucomicrobiales bacterium
CGCGCGACTACCCGAACGAGGAACAACCCCAGGGGCAGGGCCGCGACCAGATCAAGATCGTGGAGGACACGAACGGCGACGGCAAGGCGGACAAGTTCACCGTCTTCGCCGACAAGCTGAGCATTCCCACCACCTTCGCCTTCGCCAACGGAGGCATCATCGTCATGCACTCCGGCGAGATGGTGCATCTGAAGGACACCAACGGCGACGACAAGGCCGACGAGCGGAAGACGCTCTTCACCGGGTGGAACATGAGCGACACCCACGCCACCGCGAGCAATCTCCGCATGGGCCCCGATGGCTGGATGTGGGGCGTGGTCGGCTACTCCGGCTTCCAGGGCAAGGTGGGCGGCAAGGACGTGCGCTTCGGCCAGGGTTTCTTCCGCTTCAAGCCCGACGGCTCGGCGCTGGAGTTCGTCCGCTCCAGCAACAACAACACCTGGGGCCTCGCCTTCGACGAGAACGGCATCGTCTTCGGTTCCACCGCCAACGGCAACGCCTACATGTATATGCCGATCGCCAACCGCTTCTACGAGGCGGTCAACGGCTGGTCGGTCAGCCGCGTCGATTCCATCGCCACCAGCCAGCGCTTCTTCCCCGTCACCAAGGCGGTGCGGCAGGTCGATTGGCACGGCCAATACACCGCCGGGGCCGGTGCCGCGATCTACACCGCCCGCAGCTTCCCGATGGAGTATTGGAACCGCGTCGGCTTCGTCTGCGAACCCACCGGCCACCTCATCGGCCAGTTCGGCCTGGAGGCCAAGGGCGCCGACTTCACCGCGCACAACCTGAAGTCCTTCATGGCGTCCGACGACGAATGGGCCTCGCCGGTCGTCGCCGAGGTCGGCCCCGACGGCGCGCTCTGGGTCAGCGACTGGTATAACTACATCATCCAGCACAACCCGGTTCCGCAGGGCTTCAAGAACGGCAAGGGCAACGCCTACGAGACCCCGCTGCGCGACAAGACCCACGGCCGCATCTACCGCGTCGTCCACCAGGACTCGAAGCCCACCGCCCAGCCCGCCCGCATCGACAAGGCGTCGCCCGACGAACTGGTCGCCGCGCTGAAGAACGACAACCTGCTCTGGCGGAACCATGCCCAGCGGCTGCTCGTCGAACGCGGCCAAAAGGACGTCGTGCCCACGCTGGTGAAGCTGGTGGAAGACAAGGGCACCGACGCCATCGGCTTGAACACCGCAGCCAACCATGCGCTCTGGACCCTCGCCGGTCTCGGCGCTTTGGACGATGCCGATTCCGCCGCCTTCCAGGCCGCCGTCACCGCCCTGAAGCATCCCGCCGCCGGTGTCCGCCGCAACGCCGCCACCGTGATCCCGCACAACGAAGCGGGCCGCGACGCCCTCCTCGCCTCCGGCGCGCTCTCCGACGCCGATGGCCAGGTGAAGCTCGCCGCCCTCCTCGCCCTCGCGGAAATGCCCGCGTCCGACTCCGCCGGGACCGCCATCTTCGCCGCGCTGAACACCGAGACGAACGCAACCGACAAGTGGCTCACGGATGGCGCGACCGCCGCCGGAGCCCGCAACGCCGGAGGTTTCCTCAAGGCCACGCTTGTCGCCTCGCTCAACACCGACACCCTGCCCGGTGAAGCTTCCGCCGCCGTCAAACGCATCGCCGGCCACTTCGGCGCGACCGCCACCTACGAGTCGATCAAGCCGTTCCTCGACGCCGCCAAGACCGCCTCCCCCGCCGCCGCCGTGCCCGTGCTGGAAGGGCTCGCCGTCAATTGGCCCGAGGACAAGCGCCCCGCCTTGACCCCGGCGCAGGAACAAGAACTCGTCGCCCTCATGGACGCGTTGCCCGACGACACCAAGGCCGCCCTGCTCGCCTTGGCCGACGCCTGGAAGCGCCGCGACCTCTTCGCCCCGCAGATCGCCGCCCTCTCCAGGGAGCTTTCCGCCAAGGTGCAGAACACCGCCCTGGCCGATGCCGACCGCATCAAGGCCGCCGGACGCCTCGTCGCCTTCGACGACGCCGAAGCGTCCCTCAAGACCATCGCCGCCCAGATCAGCCTCCAGACCTCGCCCGAACTCGCCACTGGCCTGATCCGCGCCTTCGGCGGCAGCCGCCAGGACGCCGCAGCCGACGTGCTCATCGGCGCGTGGGACAGTCTCACGCCCGGTTCACGCCGCGCCGTCATCCTCACCCTGACGCGCCGTCCCGAGTGGACGATGGCTCTGCTCAAGAGCGTGCAGTCCGGCAAGCTGATCCGCTCCGACCTCCCCGCCGAGGTCTGGACCCAGCTCCGCCGCGGCCGCAACCGCCAGATCGCCGACCTCGCCCGCGAGCTCGACCAGTCCCGCGTGAGCACCGACATGGAAGCCACCCTGGCCAAGGTCCGTCCGCTCACCGAGCAGACCGGCGACGTCGTCAACGGCAAGGCCGTCTTCGCCAAGAACTGCGCCGTCTGCCACGTGATGGACGGAGCGGGCTCCCCGATCGGTCCCGACCTCACCGGCATCGGCGCCCGGCCCAAGTCCGAGTTCTTCCTCGACATCATCGACCCGAACCGGTCCGTCGAGGCGAACTTCCGCCTCTGGACCGCGACGACCAAGGACGATGAATCCGTCTCCGGCCGCCTCGAATCCGAGAGCCAGACCGCCATCGAGATCCTCGATCTCGCCGGCCAGAAGCACGTGATCCAGCGCAAGGACATCAAGGCGCTCGACGTGTCCCAGCAGTCCATCATGCCCGGCGGCTTCGAGAACCTGCCCGCCAAGGACCTGACCGACCTCTTCGAATACATGGCCGCCAGCAAGGGCCATCATTGAGCCGG
>CAMLMI010000487.1 GCA_946480965.1 uncultured Verrucomicrobiales bacterium
CGCCGCGCATGGTGCCTGAGAGGTCGACTTCGCCGTTGGCCAGGGCGTCGGCATAGGCGGTCTCGGCGGCGATGACCTTGCTCCAGGCCGTCTTCTGGGCCGGGGTCCAGCGGCTCCCGAGCTCGGCGATCTGACCTTCCCGCTGCCCTCCTACAACTCGAAGGAAAACGCCTTCAAGACCGGCCTGGCCTACTCCGATTCGGAGCGCGACTACTACCAGCGCGGCTTCGTGATGTTCCCGCTGCGGACACCGGTCGGCGCGCCGGAGGACTACTTCGACGAGATCAACCAGGGCAACGTGCAGGTGCGCAACTTCCCAGTGAACGTGACCTACAAGGGGCAGCAGACCATCGGCGGCGCCTACGCGATGGGCGACTGGGCCGCGCTGGAATGGCTGCGGTTCACGGCCGGCGCGCGCGTCGAGCAGACCGAGCTTTCGCTCTCCGGATTCAACCAGACGCTGAACCAGCCGCTGCGCCCCGGCGCCATCTCGCAGGAAGATCTGTTGCCCTCGGCCAGCGCGGTCGTGTCGCTGCGGGAAAACCTCCAGCTCCGCGCCGCCTGGTCGCAGACCGTCGTGCGCCCGACCTATCGCGAGATCGCGCCGGTGGCCATCTACGACATCGCGAACAGCCGCCAGATCTTCGGCAATCCCGACCTGACCTTCGCCGAGAGCGCGAACTACGACCTGCGCCTCGACTGGTATCCGCGTCCCGGCGAGGTCGCGTCCGTGTCGGTCTTCGCCAAGCAGATCGCCGCGCCCATCGAGCTGATCGCGCTCAATGCCGAGGACGTCTCCTACGTGAACTCCGACGAGGCCGAGCTCTATGGCGTGGAGGCGGAATTCCGCACGAGGCTGGACAACTTCTGGGAGCCGCTGGAGGAGCTGACCCTCGGCTTCAACGCCGCCTACATCACTTCCGAGGTGCCGATCACCGACGCCCAGCGCGCCTCGCGCAACAGCTCGTATCTGGAGAACGGCGCGAGCCGTCCGCTCTACGACCAGCCGGAATACATCCTCAACGCCGACCTGACCTGGGACCACGCCACCACCGGGACGTCCTTCACCATCGCGGGCGGCGTGGTGGGTCGGCGCCTAGTCGCCTTCGGTCTGACCACACCCGACGAATACGAGGAACCCGCTCCGCAGCTCGACGTGTTCGTGACCCAGAAGCTCGGCAAACACTGGAAGCTGAAATTCTCCGCCAAGAACCTGCTCGATCCCGCCTACGAGATCAGCCAGACCTCGCCGCTTGCCGGCCACCGTATCATCAAAAGCTACACTCGTGGCATGACCTTCGGGCTCTCCCTCGGCTGCGAGTTCTGATACCCATTCCCGGAATAGACTGTTTGAAACCCGAAAACCGCCTCTCTGCCGAGTGCAGGCGGAGGAGAGGCGGATTCCCGTGGATTCGCAGAGGATCAGCGCTCCCTCTCTCCAGATCAATCCACGTTCTTTCAGGATGGGGGCGAGAGAGGGTTCGCCTCTCGTTCTCGAGGATTTCTACAAAGGCCTAGCCCTGAATTCCGTTGAGCCCGTTGCAGTCGGGAGGAACGATGCGTCCCATGTCCCAGCCGTCCCGCCGTCGCGCTTTGCTCAATTTCTGCGGCCCTTGGCTTCTCCTTCTCACCGCCACGCTCCGCGCCGCCGATCCGTTCGCCGCGATGGTCCGTGAGACGGAACCTCTCGATCCGGCCGAACAGCGTAAGACCTTCTCCCTGCCACCGGGCTTCGACATCCAGCTCGTCGCCGCCGAACCGGACATCCACAAGCCGATGAACCTCGCCTTCGACGCCGCCGGCCGCCTCTGGGCGACGACCAGCATCGAGTATCCCTGGGCCGCGCCGACCAATCGCCCAGGACGCGACCGCCTGATGATCTTCGACGACTTCGGGCCCGATGGCCGTGCGCGCAAGGTCACGGAGTTCGCCGACGGCCTGAACATCCCCATCGGCGTTTATCCCTTCCGCACCGACGAGAAGCACTGGAAAGCCGTCGTCTGGAGCATTCCCCACATCTGGCTTCTGGAAGACACCGACGGCGACAGCAAGGCCGACAAACGCACGCCGCTCTACGGCCCCTTCGACCACACCCGCGACACGCACGGCAACCAGGCGTCGTTCCGGCGGGGCTTCGACGGCTGGATCTACGCCACCCACGGCTTCAACAACGATTCGTGGATCACCAACCGCGACGGTTCGGTCGTCCATCTCAACTCCGGCAACACCTACCGCTTCCGCCTCGACGGTTCCAAGCTGGAGCACCACACCCACGGCCAAGTGAATCCCTTCGGCCTCACCTGGGACGCGCGCGGCAACCTCTACTCCAGCGATTGCCACAGCGCGCCGCTCTACCAGCTCCTCGCCGGCGGATATTATCCCAGCTTCGGCAAGCCGCATGACGGTCTGGGCTTCGCGCCCACCATGTTGGAACACGCCCACGGCAGCACCGCCATCGACGGCGCGCTCTACTACACCGACGATCTCTGGCCGAAGGAATACCAGGACACGCTCTTCATCGGGAACGTCATGACCAGCCGGTTGAACCGGGACAAGATCACGTTCATCGGCTCCACGCCCAAGGCCACCGAGCAGCCCGACTTCCTGACTACGACCGATCCGTGGTTCCGCCCCGTGGACAATCTTCTCGGCCCCGACGGCGCGCTCTACGTGGCCGACTTCTACAACCGCATCATCGGCCACTACGAAGTGCCGCTGACCCATCCCGGCCGCGACCGCGAGCGTGGCCGCATCTGGCGAGTGGTCTATACAAACGCCGTAGCC
>CAMLMI010000488.1 GCA_946480965.1 uncultured Verrucomicrobiales bacterium
ATACGAGATCACCTTACGTGACTGGAGTTCAGACGTGTGCTCTTCCGATCTCCCCCACCACCGCGATGCGCCCATACCAGCCGGGATAGATCCAACCGAGCAGGCAATGCGCGAGCCCGCCCATGACTCCGCAGAAGAGATAGATCCTCCAGACCGCCCGGCCGCCGTAGTGTTCCCCCACCGGTTGGCCGAAGAAGTAGAGCCCGAGACAGTTCATCGCCAGGTGCGTGGCGTTCACATGGAGGAACTGGTAGGTGACGAGCTGCCAGACCTGTCCGGCGAAAACCTCGCTGGGCAGCAGATGGAAGCGGTCCCAGAGATTGCCACCGCCCCGGCCAAAGAGGCGTTCGCCGAAGTAGATGGCCGCGTTGATCACGATCAACCACAGCCAGGCCCGCGAACGCGCGTCTCGGGGAGCGGTGGCGGCGGGTTGCTGTTCGAACATCGGCGGGAAAATGGAGCCGCTTCCCTTCCCGCTCAAACGGTTTTCCCGGAGAACCCGAGCGCGTAGCGTCCGGCCCGGCGCGACAGCTTCACGGGAGCGTCGAACGTTTCCGACAAACGGGCGGACGTCAGCGTCTCCTTCATCGCACCGGCCGCGACCACGCCCCCGTCGCGCAACAAAAGCGCGTGGGTGAAGGCCGGCATGATTTCCTCCACATGGTGCGTGACCAGCACCAGGCCGGGCCGAGCGCTCCCCTGCCCCAGCTCCTGCAACCAGTCGAGGAACCGTTCCCGCGACACGGGATCAAGCCCGGCGCAGGGTTCGTCGAGGATCAGCAGATCCGGCCGCGCCATCAGCGCCCGGGCGATCAAGACGCGCTGGCGTTCGCCTTGGGACAACACCGCCCACGGACGATCCGCCAGATAGTCGCAACGAAGATCGGCCAAGAGCTGGCGCGCGATGCGAAGCTCCGTCGGCTTGGGCCGTCCCCAGAAATCGATCATGGCGTATTTGCCGCTGACCACGGTCTCCACCGCCGCTTCCTCGTCGGCCATGCGTTGGCGGATGGAGGAGCTGACCAGGCCGACGCGCTTGCGGAGTTCCCGCCAGTCGCTCTCTCCGTAGCGTTCGCCCAGCAGGTTAATCTCCCCGGCAGTGGGCATGAGATAGCCGGTGAGCGCCGAGAGCAGCGAGGTTTTGCCGGAACCGTTGGGGCCGAGGATCACCCAATGTTCGCCCAGGCGGACGGTCCAATTGATGCCCCGGAGAATGGCGGTGCGGCCGCGGCTCACGCGGAGGCCGAAGACTTGGAGCAAGGGTGCCAACCGTCCTTCGGACGAACCCACCCCTAACCCCTCCGAGGAGGTGAACCGGCGCAGCGTCCGGGAGCGTTCTCCGTCACTAAATCCAATACCCTCTTGGGAGGGGCCAGGGGTGGGTTTCCGTCCACCGTTGCGTGGCGACCTCTTCATCACGCGAAACGGAAGGTGCCGGACTGCCATTCCTTCTCCAGCCGGGTGGCTTCGAGCGTGAGACCCCATTTCTCGAACTGATCCAGCACCTTCGGAAACTGGGTGATGAGGATGCCGGCCAGCACGAGGCGACCGCCGGGCTTGAGGCGATGGACGAGCTTGCGGCCGTCGCTCAGGAGCAGGTCGTAGATGAGATTGGCGCAGATGATGTCGAACTTCGTCGCCCCCTTGGCCGGGAGCTTGGTCAGGTCCTTGCGGGTGGGTTTGACGCGGTCGGCCACCCCGTTGACCTCGGCATTGGTCTTGGCCACGCGGACCGCTTCGGGATCGAAGTCGAAGGCCTGGATCGGCGCGTAGCCGAGCAACGCGCCACCGATGGCGAGAATGCCCGAGCCGCAGCCGACATCGAGCAACGACTGTTTCTTGCCGTCCGGAGAACGTAGCTTCACCAACTGCTCCAAGCAGAACGAAGTGGTCGCATGGTGGCCGGTGCCGAAGCTCAGGCCAGGATCGAGCACGATGACCTTCTGGCCCTTCCTCGGCTTCTGCTTGATCCAGCTCGGTTTGATCAAGAGCGCGTCGTCGATCTCGATCGGCTGGAAGTGGCGCTTCCACGACTCGGCCCAGTCCTCCTTCTTCACCGTCTCCACCGTCACGGTGCCAGGTCCGGCATCAAGACCGCTCTCGCGGATCAAGGCGACGCTCGCGGCGAGCTGCTTCTTGAGCTGCGGCAGGCGGACCTTTTTGGGCTCCAGGAAGACGATGGCCCGGGTCTCCTTCGTCTCGAAGTCGGTATAGACCGAAGGCGCGACGCCGGTCAGCGCGTGGAGGCGTTCGACGAAGGCATCCTCGGCTTCGGGCGCGATGTGGACGGAGACCTTGAGCAATGAGCTGTTCATGAAATGGGCCGGCCGCTCGCGGCGGAATCCGGAGCGCGGATCAAACCCGGCGCGCGCAGGAAAGAGAAGCGGAGACTGGAACGGGCAACATCTCTCCCCTGCACTTCATCCTAATCTCAGTCTTAATCTCAATCCCTGAGGATCATGATTAAGAGGAAGAGTAAGATTAAGACTGAGATCAAGGACCCGCCCTCGGACACCCATCCATCCGGCATCCGGAATCAGGCATCGCCCCCTACCTCAGATCCCGCCACGGCGTGAAGTTCAGCAGCTTCACCTCGACCTTCGTCGCGCTGAAGGCCACCTCCGTCACGCTGGCGTATTCCACGTCGAAGGCGCCGAAGGTCTTCAGCGGCATCCGCAGCAGGAGCGAGAGGAGCATCCGCACCACGCCGCCGTGGCAGACGATGCAGGCAGACTTGCCGCGA
>CAMLMI010000489.1 GCA_946480965.1 uncultured Verrucomicrobiales bacterium
CTTGGAGGGCGTCCAGGAGGTTCATGATGGGGCGAGTTGGGAAAGCCGGGGCGGAAGCGGTCGGGCAAAAAAAGAAGCGGCCGGTTTCCGTCCCGGTGGGACGGAGCCGGCCGCTGTTGGGGCGGAAGGGGCGTTCAAGCCTTGGGTTCGGGGGCGGAGGCCGGGGGCGGTTTGACGAGGCTCGATTTTGGCCGCAGCAGCGAGACCACGACCGAGACGGTGAGGATGGCGACGATCACGCCGAGGGACACGAGCGTGTCGATCTTCCAAGGCGAGTGGGCCAGGAGCATCTTCACGCCCACGAAGGCCAGCACCACGCCGAGCCCGATCTTGAGGTAGTGGAACTTGTCCATCACCCCCGCGAGGGCGAAGTAGAGCGAGCGCAGGCCGAGGATGGCGAAGACGTTCGACGTATAGACGATGAACGGATCCGTGGTGACGGCGAAGATCGCCGGGATCGAGTCCACCGCGAAGATCAGGTCGGAGATCTCGACCAGGAGCAGCACCACGAACAGCGGCGTGGCCATCCGCACGCCGTTCTCCACCACGAAGAACCTGTCTCCGCGGTAGTCGGGCGTGACCGGCATGAACTTCTTGAAGAGGCGCACCACCGGGTTCCGCTCCGGATGGATCTCCTCCTCGCGCTTGAAGATCATCTTCAGCCCCGTCAGGACGAGGAACCCGCCGAAGACGTAGATGATCCACGCGAACTTCGTGATCAGCGCTGCGCCCACGGCGATCATGATCGCCCGCATGACCAGCGCGCCCAGCACGCCCCAGAACAGGACCTTGTGCTGGAACTGCGCGGGCACGGCGAAGTAGGAGAAGAGCAGGGCGAAGACGAAGACGTTGTCCACGCTCAGCGACTTCTCGATGACGTAGCCGGTGAAGAACTCAAGGGCCTTGGCCGAGCCGGCGAAGTGCCAGACGCCAAGGTTGAAGAGCAGCGCCAGGCTGATCCAGACCACGGTCCAGGCCATGGACTCGCGGAAGGTGACGACGTGGCACTTGCGGTGGAAGACGCCGAGGTCGAGCGCGAGCATCGCGAGGACGAAGGCGTTGAAGCCGATCCAGAGCCAGAGGCTATCAGTCATGGAATGGGATGGGAGTGGCGCGGATCAACGCGGACAGCCGGTGCGGCCGACCGCGTTTGCCGGGAGCGACAGTCCGCTCGCGCGACGCTGGTGGCGTCTGGCCGATCGCTGGGTGATCTTGTTCCGGACCCGCGCCATCGCCTTGCTCACGGCGGCGCGCAGGGTGTGGTCCTCGCCCTCGGCCACGACGTCGGGGCCGGGGGTGACGAGGTGGACGTGGACGCAGTAGGGCGGGCTGCCTTCGGGCCGGCGGACGAGGCGGACCTGCGCCTCGTCGATCTGCAGGCGCTTCTCCAGGGAGAAGATCTGTTTCTCCACCCAGGCATCGAGCGTGTGGGTGGACCGGACGTCTTGGTGTTGTAGCGTCAGTTTCATCGCGATGGACGCTAGGTGCGTCGCGGGGACGCCACCAATACGGGCTTCCGAATGGACGCTTCGGGAAAACCGAAGCATCGTCCGGCCCGCATGGAATGGCTGAACTACCACCACCTGCGCTACTTCTGGATCGTGGCGAAGGAAGGGGGCCTCGCGCCCGCCGCCCGCAAGCTCCACGTCTCCCAGCCCTCCATCTCCGAGCAGATCCGCGAATTGGAGGAGGCGCTCGGCGAGAAGCTGTTCCGCCGCGAGGGCCGGACCAACACGCTGACCGATGCCGGGAGGCTCGTCTTCGGCTTCGCCGAGGAGATCTTCGCGCTGGGCGGCGAGATGCTGAACGCCGTGAAGCAGCGGCCCGGCGCCAAGACGCTGCGGCTACACGTGGGCGTGGTCGATTCCTTCCCCAAGCTCGTGACCAACGAACTGCTCAAGCCCGTCTTCTCCATGCCGGGCGCCGTGCACGTGGTCTGCCGCGAGGGCAAGCTGGATGATCTGCTGGCCCAACTGGCCGCGCACCGGCTCGACATCGTGCTGGCCGACGAGCCCGCCTCCAGCAGCGTGAACTTCCGGGCCTACAGCCATCCGCTGGGCGAGAGCGACACCACCTTCTGCGCGGAGCCGGTCCTGGCCCGCCGGTTGAAGCGCGGTTTTCCCGGATCGCTCCAGGACGCCCCGGCGCTGTTGCCGTCGGAGAACACGCCGTTCCGTCGCACTCTGGAGAACTGGTTTCGCGACGAGAAGCTGCGGCCCAAGGTCGTGGCGGAGTTCGACGACCTTGCACTGATGAAGGTCATGGCTTCGGAAGGCCGGGGCTTCATCGCCGTGCCCACGGTGGCGGCCGACGAAGCGCGGCACCGCTACGGCTTCCAGTTCGTCGGACGGGCCCCCGGTTGCCGCATCCGGCTCCACGCCATCACCGCCGAACGCCGCATCGTGCATCCCGCCGTCGCCGTGCTGACGACGCGGGCGCGCAACGAGGTCTTCGCCCGTCTGCCCGCCAAGTGACTTCCTGTGAAACGAAAGGACGGATGGAACCCGGCGGGCTCCATCCGTCGCGCGCTTCGTTGCAACGCTTGGCCTAGAACTTCGCCGTCAGCGCCACGCGCACGGAGATGGGTTCCACGGGGTGAAAGTGGATGTCGCTGTCTTCGCGGTCCAGGAGGCTGAAGACGGTGACTGAGGTAGCTCGCGTCTGGTTGAAACGATAGCCGGTCAACGCTGAAGCCAGCGGGCGAACTCCAGGTAGAGCGGGATGCCCACGGTGAGGTTG
>CAMLMI010000490.1 GCA_946480965.1 uncultured Verrucomicrobiales bacterium
CGAGAAAGCGCGCCGAAGTTCCGCCGGAATTTGCCCTGCGCATCGGGGCCGAACGTGGTGCAGATGACGATATGGTCGCGCTCGTCGCCCTGCACGTTCTCCAGGTTCTTCACGAACAAACCCTCGAAGGAATCTCGTCCTCGCCGTTGCCGGGCGGCTTCGAGGCGTTCGGCGAATTTCGGATCGTTGGCCGCGCGGTCTTCCAGCGCGTCGAGGATCAGCTCGCGCTGGTTGAGGTTGAAGCAAGCCAGCCCGATGGACGGCGGTTCGGGATCGTCCAACAGCTCGGCGACGAGATCGGCTGCTGCTTTGGCTTCGGCTTCGTTGCCGCGCTCCTGATAGACGCCGTCCACATGCTTCAGCTGGATCGGCGTCTGGAAGGCCTTGTGGCCGGGATGGCCGGGAATCGGCTGGAGCCGACCTCCGTAGAACGCCTGGTTGGAGAAGCCGATCAAGGCCTCGTTGCGCGAGCGGTAGTGGACGTCGAGGAAGGCTTCCTGCACGTCCAGATTCAGCGCGGCGGAGAGCAGATCCTCGGCTTCGGACTGCTGTTGTTGGAAGACTTCCTCGGCCGTCTCCGCGTCGATGTCGTCGCTCTCCGCCAGCGACTGCTCGAAAAAGCGGGTCGGCGGAAGCTGCTTGGGATCGCCCGCGATGACCACGCGCCGGCCGCGCAGCAACACGGGCAACGCTTCTTCCAACCGGCACTGGCTGGCCTCGTCGAAGATCACCACGTCGAACAGCGCCTCGCGCGGAAAGATCTGCGCCACCGTGGCCGGAGCGGCCATCCAGACGGGACAGAGGTCGAAGAGCGGATCGCCGCCGTCGGAGCCCGCGCCGGCCGCGATCATCTGGCGGAGCTTCATCGCTTTTTCGCCGCGCACGTAGAGCCGTTGGCGCAGGGCCGCGCCGAGGGAGTTCAATCGGCTGCCGGTGGCGGCAAGGAGCCGGTCGCGCCAGCGCGTCTGCCAGCGATGGAGCACGAGGCGGCGCACGAGCGCGCTCTTGGCCTCGGTGCGTTCCTGGAGCTCGGCGAAGGCGGCTTCGATGCGTTGGCTGTCGAGCCGGGCCAAGGCCGGATCGGAATGCAGCCGCTCGCGCAACAGCCGCGCCAGCACGGAGGCGCGTAGCGCAGGCTCGGCCTGGGTCCAATCCAGCCGGGCCAACGCCGCCTCATCCGCCGCCGCCTGCACCGGCTCCGGAAGACCTTGGGCGCGGTCCACCAAACGGACCGCTTCCTCCAGCGTGTCCGCGTGGTCGAGGCAGGCTTGGGCGAAGGGAGTTTGGGGAAGGTTCGCGGCTCCTTCGCGGCGGAGTTCCGCGATGGCTTCGGGGGTGAAGAGCTCGGTGGCTTGCAGCGCCCGCTCCCAGGCGTGGAGCGCATCGGCTCGGTCGGCGGAACGGCGGAGCTGCTCCGAGAACGCGCCCGCTGCGGAAAGGTTCTGCAACATTGCGATGGTTCGGTCGCGCAGGCTGGCACCGCTCGGCGTTTCTACGCTGGCCAACACGGCGAACAGCTCGGGCAACCCGTCGCGCAGTCGGACCAATTCCTCGTCGGCCGATAGCGCGGCGGACGGAGCTCCGAGCAGCCGGTCGCGGAAGTCGCTCCACAGATGGCGCGCCTTCAGCCCGAGAAAGAATTGCCGCGCGCGGTCGAGGCTGTCCGGCGTCCACGGCAAGGCCAGTGGCGCGAGCGCTTCCTTGGCGGCGCGGCGCGGGCCAAAGGCGAAGATCCGGGTCCAGCTTTGCGCGGCCGCGTTCCAGGTGTCCAAGGCCAGCAAACCCTGGTTGCACCGGGCGAGAGACAGCGGTGCTGCTTGGGTCTGAAGAACCAGCTCACGGTCGAGTGGTTCGGACAGACGCGCGCCTTCTCCGGCCAAGCGTTCCAGCTCGGTCTGGATGGTTTTCCAGTCGGTCCGCTGCGAGATCCGGGTCGCGATGTCGCCCAATCCTCGGCGGCCCACGGCGTCGAGCTGGTCGGCCAGCGTGCGCCGGTGCGCGGCTTGTTCGGGGAATGGAAGCGCTGCGTCCAGCGGCGGCAGACCGTCTTGGAGGAACGCGTCGGCCTTTTCGGCGGCGGCCACGACCGAGGACAAACGATGCCGGAAAGTCTCCGCCGGAGTCGTGAGCCAGCGGTCCAAGCCGAGGCCGAGCCGATTGCGGAACGGATTGTCCGCCCAGCGGGCTTGCAAGGCGCGGCGCAGGATTTCCTCCAGGTCCGTGCGATGCGCGTCGAGCAACGGAAGATCAAGCGTGTCGGAGCCGTTCAGCAGGACTGTGCCCCGGCCGGAAAGCTCCAGCCATTCGCCGCAGAGTTCATGGAAGGAACGACCGCCGATTGGCGCGGTGTGGAGGCTGTCGAAGCAGGCGCGCAGCTCACCGTGCAGCGCGGTGAGACGCGCGTTCACCTGGTCGAGTTCGCGGGCGGGATCGGGTTGGGGCGGTTCTTCGGCGAGGCCTTCCAGCCGTTCACGCAGGCCGAGGTAGAGGTCGCGCCGGTCGCGCTGCGGATCGTGGATCACGCCGCAGAGCGTGCCGAGGCCCATGCTGTCGAGGCGGTATTTCACCACGTCGAGCGCGGTGCGTTTGTCGCAGACGAAAAGCACACGCTCACCGCGCGCCAGATGGTCGCCGATGATGTTCGCGATGGTCTGGCTCTTGCCCGTGCCGGGCGGGCCGTGGACAACCAACGCCGCGCTGCGCCGCGCGTGGGCCACCGCTTCCGCCTG
>CAMLMI010000491.1 GCA_946480965.1 uncultured Verrucomicrobiales bacterium
TCCCTCGCCGCCATCCTCGACTGGCTCCACTACACCCTTTGAAGACACTCCCTAGTCATGGCGAAGATCTACCACATCGAACTGAGCGAGGATGATCTTGGACAGCTGCTCGACGGGCTCGAAGTCCGAGCCGAATCCTGGGAACGGACGGCGGAGTATCTTCGGTCGGGATACATAGTCGGGACCTTCTGATTTAGGAGTGCAGTGATCCAAACGAGGCGGATTCCATCGCGAGCCACTAATCGACGAATCCTCCAGTCGATTCACCAGCAGCAGGAGGCCCAGCGATGAAACCTCGAAGCGGCTTCTGCATCTTCATCGACACTCTGTTCCAAGGCCTGGTTCCCGGTGTGAGCAACGAGAACGGCTACATTGTTTTCGAGACCGAGCGAGAGGCCCAACTGGATATCGCCGACTTCATGATGACCCGCCTGAGAGAGTTCATCGACGGCGAGCGGGACTTCGACGACGCGATCGAAACGGAGGAATACGTCGTCCCCGTGACCGTCCATCCCGACGACACGTTCACCGACGACTGCGGCCGACGGTTCAGGCTGCAGGTGGAGTGAGTTTAGACCCTCGTTGCCTCAGCCGGATTTCCCTCGATAGACCAGACGCAGTTGACCGGGGCTGATTGGCTCGATGACGACGTGACCCTCGGGCTGGAAGCCAAGGCGGGCGAGCCAGTGACCCCGCAGTCGAATGAGTGGACGAATGTCTTGGCGGAAGAAGTCACCAGAGGCTTCGACTTTGAGGACGCGGACGGAGGGAGTTTTCATGCACCGCTGTGTTGGCGTGGTGTTTTCCGCCTAGCCAGTGCGAGCGGGCGAAGCAGGCGACCGGCGTTGATCGACTTCCTCCACTGCAATCGGTCGCGGCTTTAACACGTCAGCTCTCGCCCTTTATTCTGTGGCCGAAATTTCCGCTCCCCGGCGGGCGTGGTCTCTTGGTTTGCTGGCGGCCAACGATCCTCGCCATGTCCACCAATGCCATCGCCCAGCGCCGTTTCGTCACCGCCGCCGAAACGATCACCCAGCAGACCGCCTTCACGCTCGACGCCTGGATGTGCCGACCGGACATCGTGCCCTGCGGAGAGCTGCTCATGGTCCGCGCCACCATGGCGCCCGGCGGCGGCCATCCGTTCCACCATCACCCGACGCGGGAGGAGATCATCTACATCGTCTCCGGCCAGGCCGAACAATGGTGCGGCCGGGAGAGGCGCATCTTGAAGCCGGGCGAGATGGTGCTGATTCCCAAGGGCGAGGTCCACGGCACCTACAACCCCTTCCGCGAACCGGTGGTCTTCCTCGCCATCCTTTCTCCGGCCAACGCGGCCGAGCCGTCGCTGGTGGACGTCTCGCAGGAGGAGCCGTGGTGCAGCCTGCGCAAGCCCGACAACGCGGGGCCGATCTGACGGGTGCGTTTCTGAGCCGGAGACGAACGGGCGGGAGAATGTGGTCGGAATCGGCGCGTCTTTTTTGCCGCTGGCGGCGGGAGGGGTCGCCGGTATGTTCGCCCCACGCATGAAAACCAGCGTTGATTCGATCGAATCAGCCCTCACCGACATCCGCCGCGGCAAGATGATCATCGTAGTCGATGACGCCGACCGCGAAAACGAAGGCGACCTGATCATGGCCGCCGAGAAGGTCACGCCGCAGGCGATCAACTTCATGGCCCGCTTCGGCCGGGGCCTCATCTGCGTGCCCACCACCGCCGACCGCCTGGCCGAACTGGGCATCGAGCGCATGGTCGCGAACAACCGCGAGACCTTCAAAACGGACTTCCAGGTCAGCGTCGATGCCGCCACGGGCATCTCCTCCGGCATCTCCGCCGCCGACCGCGCCCGGACCGTGGAGCTGATGGTCGATGCCTCGACCAAACCGCTCGACCTCGTGCAGCCCGGCCACATCTTCCCGCTGCGCGCCAAGGAAGGCGGCGTGCTCCAGCGCGCGGGCCACACCGAGGCGGCCGTCGATCTCGCACGGCTCGCCGGCTGCAAGCCCGTGGGCGTGATCTGCGAGATCATGAGCGACGACGGCACGATGGCGCGGCTGCCGGAGCTGCTGAAGTTCGCCAAGAAGCACAAGCTCAAGGTCTGCACCATCCAGGATCTCATCAGCTACCGCCGCCGCAGCGAGCGCCTGATCGAAAAGGTCGAGACCATCAAGATGCCGACGGACTTCGGCGACTTCGACCTGCATCTCTACCAGTCCACCACCGACGGCCAGCACCACCTCGCCTTGGTGAAGGGCGACGTGGCCGGGAAGAAGAACGTGCTCGTGCGCGTCCACAGCGAATGCCTGACCGGCGACGTCTTCGGCTCCCGCCGTTGCGACTGCGGACCGCAGCTCCACCAGGCCATGCGGCAGATCTCCGACGCGGGCCGGGGCGTGATCCTCTACATGCGGCAGGAAGGACGCGGCATCGGGCTGCCCGCCAAGATCCGCGCCTACAAGCTCCAGGAAAAAGGCTTCGACACCATCCAGGCCAACTTGAAGCTCGGCTTCCCCTCCGATCTCCGCGAATACGGTCTCGGCGCGCAGATCCTCTGCGACCTCGGCCTAAAGACCATCCAGCTCCTGACCAACAACCCGAAGAAGGTCGTGGGCCTCGAAGGTTATGGGCTGGAGATCACCAAGCAGGTCCCCATCCGCGTCGCCGCCAATCCGCACAACGCGAAATACCTCAAGACGAAGAAGGACAAGATGGGGCATTTGATCTGAGGCGG
>CAMLMI010000492.1 GCA_946480965.1 uncultured Verrucomicrobiales bacterium
CTCGATTCTTGGCGTCTCCACCACGCTGATTGCGAACGGGGCGGGCCGCCGCGAACTGGCCGCTTTGACCGAGGCCGTGCTGGATCTGGCCACCGGCCTGGGCACGGATCTGAGCAGCGCGGCCACGCTGGTGGGCAAGGCTCTGCAAGGCGAGTTCGGCGCGTTTTCCCGCTACGGCATCGCCATCGACGAAACCAAGGACAAGGGCGAGCAGCTCCGCGACGTGCTCGACGAGGTCAACCAGCGATTCGGCGGGTTGGCGCGGGCCACGGCGGACATCGGCACCGGCTCGCTCACCCAGTTCAAGAACAACATCGGCGAGCTGAAGGAGATCCTGGGCGAGTTCGTTGTCACCGGCCTGAAACCCTACGTCGATTACCTGTCGCAGGCGGCGGAAGGAGCCCAGTTCCTGATGCAGAACGCCGGTGCCGGCGGTGCGCCGCGATCCCAGCAGGAGATCGAGCGCGAGATGATGACGCTGGTGAACAGCGTCTCCCGCGCGATGAACGAGGGGGCGATTTCACACGGCGACGGCATCCACCAGATCCGGCGCATCAACATCGCCTTCGGCGGGGACGATCCGGTGAACCAGGCGCGGATGCGGAACGAAGTGTTGAAGATGCTCCGCCCGGATCTGCTGAAGGCCGCGCCGGCGTCGGGGCCGGCCGTCCCGGAAATCGACTCGGAAGGCCGACTGAAGCTGGAGGACCAGGCCGCCGCCGTGCGCGAGTTGATCCAGCTCCAGAAACAGCTCAACGCCGACTTCGGCACGCCCTACGACAAGCTTTCCGAAACATTCAGCAAGAACCTCGGTCTGCTCGACGCCCTGGAGAAGCGCGGGGCGGATGTGACCGAAACACGGTTCCAGCTGGAGTCCGACTTCAGCGTCAAGGTCTCCGAGCTGAGCGCGAAGGAGAACGCCGAGTTCGCCGAAAAGGAGCGGAAGAAGGTCGAAGAGGCGCGGAAGGCGATGGAAGAGATCGCGGATCTTCGCAATTGGCTTTCCCTGGGCGCGGTGTCCGGCCACGACCGGGAACGTCTGGCCGCCTCGTTGAACCTCTCTTCAACCTTGGAGCAGATCGAAGGGCTCAAGATCAGCGCCGAAGAGCGTGAAAAAATGACCGCGATGGCCGTGCAAGGCTACGATCTCGAAATGGAGGCCATCCAAAAGGTGATCGAGGCCCAGAAGGAAGCCGCCTTTTGGGGCAGCCAAATGGGCCAGATCATCCAGGGCTCGACGCAGATCATCGGCAGTTCGTTCAGCACGGCGTTCATCGACATCGTCAGCGGAACGGAGGAGGCGGGAGATGCGTTGAAGAAGTTCTTCGGCACCACGCTCGCGGGCATCGGACAGATGCTCACCAGATGATGATCTTCAACGCCATCACCGGGATCTTCAAAGCCGGGAGCGGCGCGGCGGCGGCGACCACCAGCGGCATCGACATCAACGCCACGTTTTCCGCGCCGACGATGGCTTTTGCCCGTGGCGGAATGCGTTTCATGGCTTCGGGCGGGATGCAGTTTGTGGATCGGGCCACGTTCCTGCCGGACTTCAACGCCATCGCCGGGGAAGCCGGGCGCGAGATGTTCGCGGTGCTGGCCCGGCCGCGCATGATGCAGATCGGCGGGATGCAGGCGGCGGTCGGCGAGATGGAAGGGCGTCAAATGGCCGTGGTTCCGACCTCGGCGATGGGCGGCGGGGGAGGACAGTCCGTTTTGATCGTTCGGATGGAGCCTGGCTTGAAGGGCGAACTGGTAGAGCAGGGGGCTCAGTTGGGTGTGCAGATCGTGACGGAAAAGATGGGCCGCAAAAACGAACTGAGCGACGTGGTGCGGAACGCGGCCGGAACGTGACGGGTCCCATTGCAGTCGGGTTGCAGCGGCCATGCAGGGGCCAAAAACGACCTCACACCTCACACCTTTTTGGTTGGCGCAAAAAATTTTCCGGAATGGTGAAAACCCCAATGAATCGCGGGGTGTCAGTCCGAGGGGGTGGTGTAGGTTGGCAGCAAAGTTTTCCAGTAGTGAAGAAACCCCAATGAATCGGGGGTTTTGTTCGGACAGGTTTCGGTGAGCAGCTTCGGGCTACTGGAAAACTAGCCCGGAAGGAGCGAAGGGGAGAAATCGGCGGAACTCGCTGTGTCTGAGGGTAAATCGCACCAGCTCGCAGTTGTTAGCTTTCTGGAAAACTTTGCTGCCGTGTTATACGGAAAACAAGATTATGGAGCGGGTGAAGGGAATCGAACCCTCGTTTCAGGCTTGGGAAGCCCACGTTCTACCATTGAACCACACCCGCATGCGCTGAACAGGGATGTGAATACCGTCTGCCTTAAGAGCTTTCAAGGGACGAGTTGTGCGCGGACGTTGACATCGATGTCGTGCGATCTAGTTTTCGATTCAGTTCGGACAGTGGCACGTTTCTTCAGCGGGGTTCCCCACCCCCACCTCCTTGGCGTCTGCTGTCCGAACCATTTAATTTTCCAGATTGGCCATTGACGAATGCCGATGGTTTTCCTAAAACGTCGGCCCCCTTCGCGGGGGTGTAGCTCAATCGGTTAGAGCGCTGCCCTGTCACGGCAGAGGTTACGGGTTCGAGTCCCGCCACTCCCGCCACTTTCCTGCGAATATAGGAGATTGTTTTTTTGGTAGGTGATTTAGCAAAAAGCTAGGGCAGGCTTGGTTAGGGTCTGAAGGGCAGTCTAGGGCGGAGGATGAGGCGGTAAA
>CAMLMI010000493.1 GCA_946480965.1 uncultured Verrucomicrobiales bacterium
AGACTTCGCTGATCTCCGGAAACTCCTTCAGCAGGATGCGCTCGCTTTGCTTCTGGAGTTCCAGCGAAGCACCGAGGCCCGCGCTGCCACTGCGGATCATCTGGAGCACGATGGCCCCTTCCTCCAGTTGCGGAATAAATTCCGCGCCGAGCCGTTTGAAGACCACCACGGACACCGCGAAGAGCGCGACCATCGGCAGCACGATGACCAGCTTCCAGCGGAGGCCAAACCGCAGCAGCGGCGTGTAGAACGCCTTGGCCGCCTTCACCAGCCAGTTGTCCTCCTCCTTGATTTTCCCGCCGAGCCACGCGGAGCACAGCGCGGGCACGAGCGTCACGGCCAGCAGCAGCGCGCCGCCCAGCGCCAGCATCACGACCACGGCCATCGGCTTGAACATCTTCCCCTCGATGCCCTGCAACGCGAGGATCGGCACATAGACGACGGTGATGATGAGCACGCCGAAGAACATGGGGTTCACCACTTCCTTGGCCGACACCAGCACTTCCTCGACACGTTCGCGCGGAGTGAGCGTGCGTCCCAGCCGGTGCTGCTTCTCCGACAGATGGCGCAGGATGTTTTCCGCCATCACCACCGCGCCATCGACGATGAGGCCAAAGTCAATCGCCCCGAGGCTCATCAGGTTGCCGGGGATGCCGAACCGCACCATGCCCAGCATGGCGAAGAGCATCGAGAGCGGGATGGCCAGCGCGACGATGATCGCGGCGCGGATGTTGCCCAGCAGGAGGAAGAGGATGACGACCACGAGCAACGCGCCTTCCACCAGATTCTTTTCCACCGTGCGGATGGTGGCGTTGACCAGTTCGCTGCGGTCGTAGAGCGGAGTGATCTCCACGCCCGGCGGAAGCTTGAACTGGATTTCCTTCAACTTCTCCGCGACCGCCTTGGACACGAGCCGTGAGTTCTCGCCCGCCATCATGATGGCTGCGCCGAGCAGGGCTTCCTCGCCGTTACGGGTGCTCGCTCCCGTGCGAAAGCTGGTGCCCACGCCGACGGTGGCCACGTCGCCCACGAGCAGCGGCTTGACGCCTGCGCCGAACTTCAGCGGCAGCCGCGCGATGTCTTCCGTGGTGGCCACACGGCTATTGGCGCGGATGACGACCTGTTCGCCCCCGATCTCGACCAGGCCGCCTCCTGCATTGCGCGTGTTCTCGCCGATCTTGTCCGCGAGTTCCGTCAACGTCATCCCCGCGCTGAAGAGTTTCGCGGGATCGGGCTGGATGACGATTTGCCGCTCGTAGCCGCCGCTGAGGTTCACCTCAGCCAGGCCCGGAGTCTGTCGCAGCAGGGGCTTGAGCTGGTAGTCATGGATCAGCTTCAACTCCATCAACTGCGCCTCGCGCGTCGCGGGTTTGTTCGTGGCGGCTGCGGTGTAGTCCACCGCGTAGTAGAATATCTCCCCCAGTCCGGTCGCGATGGGCGCAAGCTTGGGCGTGAGGCCGGGAGGCAGTTCCTCCGCCACGGTCTGCAACCTCTCGCTCACGAGCTGGCGCATCCGCAGCAGGTCCACGTCGTCCTCAAAGACCATCGTCACCTGCGACAGGCCGAACTTGGAGAGCGAGCGAAACTCCTTCAGCCCCGGCAGGCCGCTCATCTCGTTCTCGATGGGGAAAGTGACCTGCTTCTCGATCTCCTCCGGCGCGAGCGCGGAAACGGCGGTGTTGATCTGGACCTGCGGGCTGGTGATGTCCGGCACGGCATCCAGCGGCAAACGCAGCGCCGCCCAGATGCCGGTTCCAATCAGGACCAACGTGAGCACGAACACCAGTGACCGCTGGCGGACAGAGAATTCGACGAGGCGGGTGAGCATGGTTCAGAAAAGCGACAGCACGATGCCACCGCCTACGGCCAGTAGTAGCCAGGCAGTCACATAGACCACCGTTGCGGATAAACCGATGAGACGCGGAGCCATCGCGATGGTTGGAAGGCAAGTCCCGACACTGGCGAGGAGGAACGTGAAAGCCGGACCAGGACCGAGACCCAGTTTCAGGAGCGATGCAGTCAGCGGCACTTCCGCGCCTTCGCACACATACAGCGGAATGCCCGCCCCTGCTGCCGCGACGTAGGCAAGCCAGCCTGCCTGAAGATGCCGTTGAAAGAAGTCGGGCGACAAGAATGCTTGCAATGCTGAGGCCGCCGCCAATCCGCCCAAAAAATATGGAACGAGAGTTTTCAGGATTTCCCGCAGTGAAACCACGAAAGGATTGCCGGGCTTCTTCCCATCGCAGCTTCCTTCACATCCGCAGGACATGGCGGCGGGCTCGGCGGGTTGCAGTCGAAGCAATGTGGACTTGGACCGCGCCTTCGGGAGAGTGGTCAACGCATTTAGAAGCCAGCCGATACCCAGCGACATCAGAATCGGCAGCAGAATGCGACCGGCCGTCATCTTCCATCCCAACATCGCAAACGTCAGAATGACGGTGTGCGGGCTGAGAATCGGAGCAATCATGATGAATGCCGTGAGAGTCCCGCGCGGAACACCCTTGGCCTTCAAGCCCACGGCCAGTGGCATGGTCGTCATGGCGCAGCCCGGCAACATCGAACCGGCCAGCACGGCGTTCCAGACGCCTCGACGTCCTACTCCAAGCCAGCGCGTGACCCACTCGGGCTTGAGCCATGACTGCACGGCGGCCCCGAGCAAGGAACCGCCTGCAAACCACGGCGCGGCCTCAAGGAGGTTATGCCAGAACATGACTGG
>CAMLMI010000494.1 GCA_946480965.1 uncultured Verrucomicrobiales bacterium
CCCGTGGTTCATGATGGCTCCAGCAACGGCGAAAACGACCGCGAGACTGATCCCGGCGACGGCCCGGTTCCGATGCTCCAGCTTGGTTAAACGACTCATATTATCCAAACGGGACCCGCACCCACCTCCAAGGCGAAGCCGGCTTCCCACAATGCCTCCAGTCCCGGCCTGATTCCGATCAAACGTTCGTGAAGGGAGTGAAGCGCACCAGCTTCGCGCGACCGTTTCAACCAGAAGTTTTCGGTCAAGGCCTGAGGATGCGCCCTTGGACACTGCCCCAATCAGGCCGGGCCAGCGGCCCGGCCTGCTCAAACGGCAATGGGGAATGGCCGTTCAAGCCGCCAAAGTTCCCCTGCTGGAATCCTCGCGCTTGCCAAAACAAGCTCATCGCCCGACAGCCACTTCGGTGTTGCCGAGCAGGTGGATGCGCGCGGCGTTGGTGATGACATTGCCGGTCTTCTTCGGGCCGATCTCGAAGGTGCAGTCGGCGATGGTCACGTCGGTGATCTGGTTCTCGGGCGAGAACCCTTCGATGAAGACCGCGCCCCGGGTGAGGTTGGCGAACTTCGTGTCGCGGATGTCGATGTTCCTCATCGTGGGCGGGAAGCCGCCGTCGCGTTCGCCGTTGCCCCCGTAGCGCAGCGTCATGTGAACGCCGTATTTCGCGGTCTTCACCGTGCAGTTACGGATGAAAACGTCCTCCACGAAGCCGCCGCGCGCGGGGTTGGTCTTGAAGCGCAGGGCCATGTCGAGGTCCGGGCTGTCGAACTGGCAGTTTTCGGCGAAGACGTTGCGGATGCCGCCGGAGGTCTCGCTGCCCATGGTCACGCCGCCGTGGCCTTCCTTGAAGGCGCAGTTGCGGATGACGACGTTCTGCGTGGGAGCGTTGACGCGCAGGCCGTCGTGGTCTCGGCCGGACTTGATGGCGATGCAGTCGTCGCCGGTGTCGAAGACGCAGTCCTCGATCAGCACGTCGGTGCAGGAGTCGGGGTTGCAGCCGTCGGAGTTCTTGCCCCGGGTGAAGACGTTCACGCCACGGATGGTGACGTTGGTGGAGTAGAGCGGATGGATGGTCCACATGGGGGAATCGACGATGCGGACGCCTTCGATGAGCACGTTCCGGCAACGGACCGGCTGCACGAAGTTGGGCCGGAGATGGAAGCCCTCGCCGAAGACGCGCTTCTCCACGGGCACGCCTTCGCGGCACATCGTGTGGAGTTTGCGGATGTCGGCCGTCCACTTGGGCAACCACGTCTGCCAGACCACGGAGCCCTGACCGTCGAGCGTGCCCCGGCCGGTGACGGCGATGTTCTCCTGCTCGTAGGCGTAGATGAGCGGCGAGTAGTTCATCACCTCCATGCATTCGAAGCGGGTGAAGACGACGGGCAAGTAGGCCTTGGGATCGGGGTTGAAGCGGATGGTGGAGCCTTCCAGGAGATGGAGATTCACGCCGCTCTTGAGATGGATCGCACCACTGTGGAAGACGCCGGACGGCACGACCACGCGCCCGCCCCCGGCTTCGTGGCAGGCGGCGATGGCCTTGCGGAAGGCCTCCGTGCAGTCCGTGGCCGCGTCGCCCTTCGCGCCGAACTTCGTCACGTCGAAGTCGCGGTCGGGGAACGTGGGCGGGACGATGCGCGCGAGGATTTCGGGCACGCGGGCCCAGGCCTTGGCGGCGGTTTCGGCGGCGGCCTTCTTCTGCTCGACGGACGCTTCGGCGGCGCGGCCCTCCGGCGCGGGACTCGCCACAAGAACAGCGACGAGAAGGAACCATCCAGGCAAGCGGACGAACAGGGCGGGTTTCATGCGGTCTCGGGAATTGCGCCCCAAACTGCCCGCTCCGCATCGGCGCTGCCACCGCCGCGCGTTGCTTGTCGCGGTGAAAATTGGGAACGCCGCGCTCAGTCGTAGCGCAGCGCCTGGATGGGGTGCAGGCGGGCGGCTTTGATCGCGGGGGTGATGCCCGCGACGATGCCGACACCGACGCTGAAGCAGAAGGCCAGCACCAGCGAACCGGCGGTCACCACCGGCGTCGTCTGGCTGGGCGTGAGCGTGGCCAGGAAATGCACGAAGGCGTAGGAACAGAATACGCCGAGGATGCCGCCCACGATGGAGATGACCACGCTCTCCACGAGGATCTGGAGGAAGATGGCGGGCGTGCTGGCGCCGATGGCCTTGCGGATGCCGATCTCGCGGATGCGCTCGGTGATGCTGGCCAGCATGATGTTCATGATGCCGATGCCGCCGACCAGCAGCGCGATGCCGGCGATGAGCCCGCCGGAGCGACGCGCGTTGCGGATGTTCGTGTCGATCTCCGCGATGTTCCCTTCCTGGGTGTTGAAGCTGAAGTTCTCCACGCCGTTGTGGGTGATGAGCATCACGTTCTTGGCCTGCTGGAGGGCGTCCTCGATGCGGGAGAGGTCGCGCACCTTGACGTCCAGCTCGCTCAACGCGGGGTCGGGAATGTCGTCGTCGCCCGTGGAGGCGCGGAACCGGAGCCACATCGTGTTGAGCGGGATGTAGGCGGTCATGTTTTTCCGGTAGAACGGGCTCCAGCGGCGGTTGCCCCAGCCGCGCCGCCGCTCCACGCCGCCGTCGCTCTTCGCCTCCTTGGCCCGGCGCTCCATCTCCTCGCGCATCTTCCTGTCCTGCTCGCCCTCGTAGTGCTGGAACATGCCGACGATGGTGAAGGC
>CAMLMI010000495.1 GCA_946480965.1 uncultured Verrucomicrobiales bacterium
TGGCGACGAGCGCCGCACCCTGATCGAGACGGCCGAGCGCGCCGTGCTTGAAACCAAGGTGCTGGACGAGCCTGTCACCGTGATCGTTTCGCAAAAGGGCTGGCTGCGGGCCCGTCAGGGCCACGGCCATGACGCCGCGCAATTCGGCTTCAAGCTCCGTTTCGTCCAGTTGAACGGGCGAGACGTGGTGGCGCTCCAGCACGTCGAAGAACTCGCCCCGGGTCAGATTCAGGAGATGCGCCGCCTGTCCTTGGCTCAAGCGGCCTTCTTCAAACCACCGGACCACGGCCGCTTCCAACACCTCCGCGCCGAAACGGTCGCCGCCGAAAAGCCGCACGGCTTCTTCGGGCACTTCCAAGGTGACGGTCGCGTTCATGGCGGAAAAATAGTCGGAGCCTGCGGTCTTGACGAGCTTGGGGTATTCAAGGCGTTTGGCGCATCGAGTTCAAGGCGTCGAGGTAGCTCCTCCGGGCGGCTTCCGGCTCGTTCATCTCGATCTCCTTCAGCTCAACGTCGCTTGGAAAGGCGCTTCGCACGATCTCCAGCAGCTCGTTGTGGGAAAAGTCGAAGGCGTCCTTGGAGACATGTTGTCCGAACTGCACGCGCAGATCGGCGCAGCCGAAACATAGAGCAACTTCCAACGTCTTTCCGTCCTTCTCAAAGACCAGCTTGGCCCCGTAGGCCGGTTCGCCGCAGAGTTTCTGGTTGCCCCAAGCGTAGCTTTCGAAGCTCCCGATCGTCGCGGAGGCACGGAGGGCCATGTGTCGGGAGAGGGTGATCGTTTGGGATCGTTCCGGTCCGACTTCGCCGCCCTCAATCTTGCTCGAATCCAAAAGAACAACGCTCACTTTATCGGGCTCTTTCACAATCCGGGCCGCTTCGGCTCCGCCTAGGAACTGCGTCGTCCACTGCTCAGGCGTAGGGACCGGAGACAGCAGCTCTATCGTGTTTGTCACACGAAGTTTGGGGCGCGACCGAGATGTGTTTGCATGTATCCACGCATCTTTGATCGAGAGATCCACTGTGTTGATAGTCACAGAAGCGGGTGCTCCATAACCGAAGAACAACTTGGGCTTGTTCGTGCTCCAAGCGGTTTGGACAAACGGTGGATTCAGGAGTTTGTCGCTCTCCGGGTCGCCTAGAGCGAGATCGGAGCGGAACCGACGTAGCGGGATGCCGTTGGTCGAAGCGTAGAACCGGCAGGCCGTCTCCAGTTGAACGAGATCCACGCCCAGTGCGGACAAGAGATTGGTGGCGGCGCTATGCAATTCTTCAAACGAACGAGCCGGTGCAGCCAACGCGTCGCGAAAGTAGTTCGTCCCGGCTTCGGCGCTGCCGATGTCGGGCCTCGGCTTTCCGAAATACCGAATCCTTCCTCTCTCGAAATGTATGACGAGGTTAGTAGTCACAATGCCGCCCGCAAATCCTGCTGGCGGCGGCATGACTTCGTAGCTGACCAGCTCATTGGTGCCCCGTATCGGTGGATACCCGAGGTTCGTCGCCGCGAAGTTGGCCTCGCCGAGCATCAGTTGCACCACCGCCTGCTTGTAGGCGGCCGTCGTGTGCAGGAAGTCGATGATCCCGGCCATGCGTTCCTCGTCAGTGGGCTTTGATCCCCTTCGCCAAACTCTCGACGAAGCCCGCCACGCTAGGCACCAGCTCGGGCTTCTTCCCCAGTTCGGCGATGTGGGTGACGATGGCGCTGCCGACCACGACGGCGTCGCCGAACTGTGCCACGGTCCTCGCCTGTTCGGGATTCGAGATGCCGAAACCGACGGCGATGGGCAGGTCGGTGTGCGCGCGGATCTTGCCGGTCATTTCCGCAATGGTGTCGGCGATCTTGCTCTGCATGCCGGTCACGCCTTCGCGGGAGACGTAGTAGATGAAGCCGCGGGCGCGCTTGGCGATGATCTCCATCCGGGCCTCGGGCGTGGTGGGGGCCATGAGGTAGATGTTGCAGAGGCCGGCGGCGGCCATCATTGCCTCGTAGTTCTCGGATTCCTCGGGCGGCAGGTCGAGGACGAGCAGGCCGTCCACCCCGGCGGCGGCGCAGTCCTGGATGAAATTCTGGAAGCCATGCCGGTGAAGGATGTTGAAATAGACGTAGAGCACGACCGGCACCTGCGAGCGGGTGCGGATGCGGCGGACGGTTTCCAGCACCTTGGGCGGGGTGGTGCCGGATTCGAGTCCGCGCTGGGCGGCAAGCTGGTTGACGATGCCGTCGGCCAACGGGTCGCTGAAGGGCACGCCCAGTTCCACCACGTCGGCACCGGCCTGGTCGAAGGCGACGGTGAGTTCCTCGGTGGCCTGGAGGTGGGGATCGCCCGCGCCGATGTAGACGACGAGGCCCTTCTTCCCCTGCTGACGGAGCGACTGGAAGCGCGCGACGATGCGGTTCATGTGGCGCGGAGTGTTGGCGGGAGCGGCGAAGGCTTCAAGCGGAACGACGGCTAGTGCTCGGCCGCTACGGAGCGCCGACGTCCCGTCGGCCGTAGCGCAGGCATCGCGCTGGCCGGGGCGCACTGCGACGGAGGGCGTCCTCGCCGACAGGATGTCGGCGCTACGGCAAGCCGGAGGCTTGCGCTACGGGGCGAGCGCTCAAGTCCAAGGCGCAATGCGGCTGTCCAATTGGAACACTTGTCCGGAGACGTGCTTCATCCCGGCCAGATGCA
>CAMLMI010000496.1 GCA_946480965.1 uncultured Verrucomicrobiales bacterium
CCTCGCCGACGGTCTGCGCAACCGCCGGAGCTCCCGCTGAACCGCCATGACTTCCACCGCCCCAAACCGAGCTGCCTGGAAATCCGTCCTGCTCCGGCACGAGACGATCCTGCTCCTCGTCGTCGTGCTGGAGGTGATCCTGTTCAACACGCTCGGGCGAAAGTTCCTCACGCCGGACAACGTCGCGAACATCGTCCGCCAATCGGTCGAGATCGGCCTGCTCGCCCTAGTGATGACGCCCGTCATCCTCACCGGCGGCATCGACCTTTCGGTCGGTTCGCTCATGGGCCTGTGCGCCGTCAGCTTCGGGATGCTGTGGCAGGATTGCGGACTGCCGATCGGCGTGGCCGCCGCAGGCGCGGTGGCCGTGGGTGCGCTCGGTGGAGGGTTCAATGCCTTCCTCATCGCCAAAGTCGGTTTGCCACCGCTCATCGTCACACTGGGGACCTTCTCGCTCTTCCGTGGACTGGCTGAAGCGTTCACGGGCGGAACCCGCGCGTTCACCGGTTTCCCGGAATCTTTTCTCGAACTGGGCAACGGTTTCGTCCTCGGCGTTCCCATCCAAGCCTGGCTCTTCCTCGCCGTCGCGGTGGCGATCTGGTTGCTGGTCCACCGGACGACCTACGGCCGTTCCTTTCGCGCGTTGGGTTTCGCTCCGGAAGGCGCGCGCTACGCCGGGATTCCGGTCGAGCGCCGCATCGCTCTGGCCTACACGCTGGCGGGAACGGTGGCGGGCTTGGCCGCCGTGGTCTTCGTCTCCCGCGTGACCGAAGCCCGGGCCAGCGCCGGCGTCGGCTACGAACTCGCCGCCATCACCGCTGTGGTGCTGGGCGGCACCAGCATCTTCGGCGGCACCGGCTCGGTCCACGGCACGCTCCTCGGCGTCGCCGCTGTCGCGGTGCTGGCCAACGGGCTGTCCCGCATCCTGGAGATCTCCAGCATCTCGCGCGAATTGGCCGGGATGCTCACCGGCCTGCTGCTGCTGCTCGCTTTGGCCTCCGGAGCGCTGCTGAAAACCCTCGCCGTCCGCCGGGCCGGCGCCGCATCTTCGACCAAACCCCTAGCCTCACCATGACACGTCTCCTCACCACTCTGATCCTCGGTGCGACCCTCGCTTTGATCCCCGGTTGCGGCGATTCGACGTCCAAATCTTCGGGCGACAAGAAACTCCTGATCGGCCTGCTGCCAAAGTCGAAGGGCAACCAATACTTCGACAACGTCCACATCGGCGCCAAGGCCGCCGCCGAGGAAACGGGCGCGCAGCTCCTCTTCGACGGCCCGACCAACACCGACGCCGCCAAGCAGAACGAGATCGTCGAGAACTGGATCACCCAGGAAGTGGACGTCATCGCCGCCGCCGCCGAGAACCGCGACGGCCTTTCCTCCGCGTTGAAGAAGGCCCAGGCCAAAGGCATCAAGGTCCTCACCTACGATTCCGACGCCCAGCCCGACGCCCGCTCGTTCTTCGTCAACCAGGCCACCGCCCAGGGGATCGGCGAAGTGTTGATGGACACCGCCGCCCAGCTGTGCAGCGAGGAAGGCGAATTCGCCATCATCACCGCCACCTTGACGGCCGCGAACATGAACGAATGGCGCAAGCACATCGAAACCCGCCTCGCCGCCAAGTATCCCAAGATGAAGCTGGTCGATACCAAGCCCTGCGACGACCAGAAGGACAAGGCCCAGCAGGAGACCACCAGCCTGCTCAGCGCCTACCCGAACCTGAAATGTGTCATGGCGATCTGTTCCCCCGCCGTCCCCGGCGCCGCCGAAGCCGTGAAGCAGGCCGGTAAGACCGGCAAGGTGAAGGTGCTCGGTCTTGGGTTGCCCAGCGAGAACCGCGCCTACGTGAAGGAAGGCGTCACCCAGGCCGTGATCCTCTGGAAGGTCCAGGACCTCGGCTACCTGACGATCCAGGCCGCCGCCGCCGTGGCCAAAGGCGAACTCAAGGCCGGCGCCACCACGTTCAAGGCCGGCAAGCTCGGCGACTTCCAGATCGAGGGAGACAACATCCTCCTCGGCAAACCCTTCATCTTCACGAAGGAGAACATCGACCAGTTCGACTTCTGAGCGGGGCGGAATTCTGAACCGCAGATGAACGCGGAAGGACGCAGATAAAAGACGGCCGGAGTGATCAGTTATCAGTGGCCAGTCCGCAGTCCGTCCCAAAGCTAAGGCCCAACGGGCTGACGTTAATCCAGCCCAAGGCAAGCGCAGCGCCGCCCTGGGTCAAAGGCCGTCTTAGAAAAACCAAAGCCCTGAAAGGGCGAAGTAACCCGCGATGAAACCCAAGTTCATCAGCATCGATCTGACGATCATCTCAGCTCGCCCGCTCAAAGCCCTTCGCGACGAGTTCGAATCGCTAGGAGCCCAAGTCACCTTTTACGGAAAGATTCCTCGCGGCTACCTACTGGCCATCGAGCCCGGCCCCTTCCAAATGAGACGAAATGCTGGAAAAGATGTCACCTCACTCGCCCGGACGGTCGAAGCTCTGTCTCCAACCGCCCGGAAACTCTGGGACGGCGCCAAGACCCGGACCTTCGACTTCGGCGTGGCCGAAATCGATGCCTCCCAGACCGCCAACCTGTCGCTCGCTCCCGCAGCCGTGAAACGAATCGCGGCCTTGAACGGAACCTTGGCATTTACCAGCTACCGTCCTGAGCTGGGCTT
>CAMLMI010000497.1 GCA_946480965.1 uncultured Verrucomicrobiales bacterium
TCCGCATCTGGCGGATGGCGATGGCGTTCAGCTTTGTGAGTCGTTCGCCCGACGGCAGCCCCATGTGGATCAGCTCGGCGTTCAGGCTTTCGAGATTCGCCAGCACGAGAAGCTGCTCGATGGTCGCGTGGTCGCGCATGTTGCCGTCGAGCTTCGGATTCGCCTCGCGCCATTGCCGCGCGGTCCGTCCAAAGAGCGCGACATTCAGCAAGTCCGCCTCGCTCGCGTAGGTCATCGCCGCCTGCGCGGGCGTCACCTCGGGCGGGACGAGGTGCTCTTTGATGGCGTCGGTGTGGATGCGGTAGTTGAGCTTCGAGAGCGTGCGGTTGAGGTTCCAAGCGAGCGACAGCTGCCGGCTCTCGTCCTCCTTGAGCCGCTGGAATTCCTTGATGAGATACAGCTTGAACTCGACGGAAATCCACGACGCGAACTCGAACGCGATGTCCTTGTGCGCGTAGGTGCCGCCGTAGCGTCCGGCCTTTGAAAGGATGCCGACCGCTCCCGTGCGCTCGATCCATTGCTTCGGTGTGAGCGCGAAACTGTTCAGCCCGGCCTGCATTTTAATCCCGTCGAATTCGACGGGATTAAACGCCGGGTTGTTGAGCCGCTCCCAGACCCCGAGAAACTCCACGGTGTTCCGGTTGCGGAGCCAGTTGCGGATGAGGTCGTCCGTCGCGTCCGCGTTCTTGTAGCGGGCGATGTCGGTGAGGCAAATGAAGTCGTCCTGCCGCTCGGCAACGATGCCCACGGAGATGCCTTGGACTTTGAGGGTGGATTTGGCCGGGCGGTTTGGCTTCATGGCTGGCGCCTTCTCACTGGTTGTCTTTTTTGATCAGCGAGTCCGGCACACGGCAAATGGCATGGAATTTTTCCCGACACCCTTCGGCCTCCCATTTTGCCAGCAACGCGAGTGGAGTCTTGATGTCTTGCATTTCAAAACGGTCCATCTCGCCGTCTGCCGAGTGATGCTGCATGAAGGTTACTTTGATTCCCCTCTGCTCACAGCGGCGAAGAACCTCAGCCATGTTCATCGCATCGAACCAACCTGTGCTGTCTGCCGGTGGCTCAGGATCATCATCCGGCGGGAACTCAGCAGGCGGTGCTTCCAAGCAGTCTAGTCCGGCAAAAAGATGCTGCTGAACATACGCGCTGCGGCGCTTCTCCAGTTCGGCCCGCTGACGATCCAGTTCCTTGCGGCGGACTTCGTCCGCTTCGGTTGCTTCGACGATGGCTGCTGCCCGTTCGGGCGATTCCCCACGTTCCACCAGATAAGCCGCTGCGAATGCTCGGAATGCGGCCTCTCCCATGATTTCGCGGAGTTCGCGGCTATCCCAATCCATTTGCTTGGCACTTCCCGTTTCGATGGGAGAGAACTTGGTGCCGCAGACGGCGCATGTGTGCAGCTCTGCCGGATACTTTCGCTGCCAGCGTCCAACGCGGGCGGTCGCCTTGCAAAGCGGGCAGTGGGGGAAAATGGTGTAGATGCCGAAGTCAGTGTGGCCAAGCGGCAGCAGCTCGACGTGAAGTGGAACGCCGTTGGCTTCGGACCTGTCTATTGCAGCGATAAGCGTTGAAAATTGCCCCAACTGGTCGTGGTCCACTTTTCCCAATGCCGTCATCTCCCGCTTGTCCTCTGCGAGAATCTCGGAAAGCAAAGTGCGGAGCAAAGGCAGGGCCTTGATCGGCACAGGCGAGACGGCCCACAGTCCATACCAGAGTGGTCGGGTGGCGGGGAAACACTCTTGGAATTCACGCTCTAGCCCAAGGCGGGAAATGATGCTTTGCAACTGGGCTTCCGTATCCGGCGATTCCGGCCATTGAAAAATGTCGCCCGCACAGCTTGCGATTTCGTGTGCATGCACATTGGCCGGGCAGACGTGACACATGCTGAAAAGCTGCTCGGGTCCACCAAACTGCTTGAACTCTTCGGAAACGAGGAATCCGCTCACAGGATACGGCGGGCCAAACTTGGGCCGCTCTGGCTTTGCACCGGGCAGGCGACTGGACGTCGTGCTGCTGACATAGACATCACCGAATACACCGAACCCGTGTTCACGAGTTCTAAGCCCGTGAGAATAGGCACGGGCTTTCCACAAGCCACCTGCTGCTGCGTCTGGTTTCCATTCCGCTTCGGGAGATGCCCGAAGGGGACAGCGTCTTTCCAATGTCCATCGAACGATTTGTCGAGTGTCAGCCATCGGGGGGAGAGGTTATTTCACTGGCTGATTGCGCTCCAGCCGCTTCCGCGTCGCTGCGAGTTCGGCTTCGAGGCTGCCGAGTCTGAGGTCGATGATGACGAGGCAGTGGACGCCGGACAGGATGGGATTGCGACGGGTCATGGGCATTGCCATCCCATGCCTAGCTGGCGACGGAACCGGTTTTGTCCAACTTCTGTTCCCAACCTTTCTTCAGCTTGTAGAACTGCAGGAGGATCACGACGAGGACGGCGGCAGCCAGCGGTGCGCCGGCGAAGGCGAGCTTGATGCCGAACAACGAGCGTTCGGTCTGTTCCACGTTGGCCTCGTAGCCGAACATTCCCAGAATCCAGCCCGCCGATCCGCCGCCGACGGAGATGCCCATCTTCAAGGCGAACAACTGCCCGGCGAAGAACATCGCCATCGCGCCCTTGCCGATGGTTTTCAACCCGTAATCGACCGTGTCCGGGAT
>CAMLMI010000498.1 GCA_946480965.1 uncultured Verrucomicrobiales bacterium
GCCGTCCGTTCCTGCCGCCATGCCCCGGACCAACGACGAACATCCCCTTGGAGACATCGAGGGCCGCTACCTTCTGGCGCTCCGCTGGCCGGAGCAGCACCCGGAGTTCGACGTGCATCGGCACCTCGAAGAGTTCGTCGGAAGGATCCGGTCGAAGCTGACGGAGAACCCCGGCCTGATCCGGCACAACTGGTTCACCATCGCCCTCGGCTATGCCCTGGAGGCGCAGGCCCACTATCGGGCCGAGCGCGTGGAGATGGGCCGGCGCGCCCTGCGCACCGCGTGGGAACACCTCGAATCCGGCGTCCGCACCAGCCGCCGCAAGTCCGCCTACATCGCCAATCCCCGCCGGAAACCCCGCCGGGAATGGTAGCTCGATGGCTCCCGACGTGCCCCTGGCTTTCAGCCCGGCGGCCAGCTCATGGGACGGCCGCCGAGGATGTGGCAGTGGAGATGGGGGACGGATTCGCCGCCATTGCGACCGTTGTTGATCACCAGGCGGAAACCGTCCGGGGTCAGACCGGCTTTCTTCGCCACCTCGCGGGCTTTCAGCAGCAGATGACCAAGCAGGGCCTCGTCGTCGTCGCCCGCTTCGGCGATGCGCGGAATGGGCTTCTTGGGGACGATCAGGATGTGGATCGGGGCCTGGGGATTGATGTCGTGGAAGGCGAAGACGAGCTCGTCTTCATAGACCACGGAGGCAGGGATCTGCCGGGCGATGAGTTTCTCGAAGAGCGTCATGGCGACGGCAGCATCGGCCCGTGGTTCCCGGACCGCCAAGCGATTTTGCGGAATGCGCCAGACTCAGCGGCAGGCCAGGCTGGAAGCCTGGCCTGCTCAGGAGACCATCAGCGCGCAGTCGTGCCGCTTGTGTTCGGTGCTCAGGACGTTGCGGAGGTATTCGACGATCTGGTCGCTCAGGGTTTGGCACTGGCGGGTCCAACGACGGACGCCGACGAGCTGTTTGACACAGCTCTTGAGGCCGGAGAAGCGGACCACATCGGGATCGGCCTCCAGCTTGGCGATCATCTGCTGGCGGAGCTGGTTGAAGAAGAAGAGCTCGCAGCCCTTGCCGGAGGTGCAGGCGATTTCGCGCAGGTCGGATTCGACGACGTTCTTGGACGGGGTCGCCTTGGCGGCGCCTTCCTCGTAGCTCACGTCGAAGCCGAAGCTGCGCAGCACCTTCTCCAGCGCTTCGGAGAATTCGGCGACGGAGACATGGTCGCGCTGCTGCTCTGTCTTGAAGAAGTGGAGCACGGCGGCGGCGGCGTTGCGGATGATGTCCGGATCGATGATCTGCGTGGCGTCGCCCATCAGCTCGATGGTGACGTCCTCGGCCGAACAGGGGATCTGCTGGCCGTCGGCGGTGTTGAAGATCAGGCAGTCGGGCTTCAGTTGGATCATGGTGCGTCCTCCAGTTTTTTCACGGCGTGCACAAAGTCGGTCGCTTCCTGAAATTGTCGATAGACGCTGGCGAAGCGCACGTAGGCCACTTCGTCCAGCTGCCGGAGCCCTTCCATCACCTTTTCGCCCACCACGACGCCCGGCACCTCGGAATCATGGGTCTCGGAGATCTCGGCGATGATCCGGTCCACCATCCCGGCGATGGCCTCGGGGCTGATGGGGCGCTTCTGGCAGGCGCGGCGGATGCCGGAGAGGAGTTTTTCCCGGGAGAATTCCTCCCGCCGACCGTCGCGTTTGATCACGACCAACCCTTCCTGCTCGATCTCTTCGTAAGTGGTGAAACGGAACGTGCAGGACGCGCATTCCCGGCGGCGACGGATGACCGCTCCTTCCCGGGAGGAGCGTGAATCGATCACTTTGTCCTCCTGACAACCGCATTTCGGGCAGCGCATAGTCGGATTGGGGACACACAACCGGTCGTGTCCGACAGGCGAGTAACACACCAAAGATTGTGGCGTCAAGAAACCCGTCCCGTTCCGGGCAATCTCCGCCGCCGAGGCAGTTCGCGGTTGCGCCGACCGGGTTCCGGGAAATAATCCCGACCACTTTCAGATGAACGAATGGCACATCCAGTCGCGGGCCCACGGCTGCCAGGTCTCCGGCGTCCGGTTCGAGGACAAGCAGGCGTATTTCACCGTGCTCTTCGAGGAGAAGCGCGAGCTGAAGCGCATCGACGTCTGCGAAGCGGTTTGGCGCGACCAATACGGGGCCGATCCGTCGAAGGCGCCGGGCTACATCTCCCACTGGAAGGGCGTCTATGAAGCCCCGCCCGCCGCGCCGCCCGAAGCCATCCGCAAAGAATCCGCCGAGACCCTGCTGCGGAAGCTGATCGAGCAGAACGATCCCAAACACGGTCCCGCCTGCTACATCCTGGCCGTGATGCTGGAGCGCAAACGCCTGTTGAAGGTGAAGCAGCAGTTCCGCCGCGAAGGTGTCCGCGTCTTCGTCTATGAACAGCCGAAGACCGGCGATCTCTTCACGATCACCGATCCCGATCTGCAACTGGATCAACTGGAGAACGTCCAGCGCGACGTGGCGGATCTGCTGGAGAACGGCTTGCCCGGAGCGGCTCCCGTTGCCGATGCGCCTGCAAGCCCGGAGGTTTCCGGGCCGCTGGCTGAATCCGCGCCCGAGCCGGAGCCGCCAAAAGACGCTCCGGCCGAGCCCGCATTGGCCGGCTGA
>CAMLMI010000499.1 GCA_946480965.1 uncultured Verrucomicrobiales bacterium
GACAAGCGCGGTCCGGCCTTGGCTCCGCCGGGGCCGGAAACGCGTTCTGGCGGCCCCGATGGAAATCGGAACCGCCAGAATTTGCCCCCAACCGACAGCCCTACCTCTTTGGCGTGAAACTTTCCGGGATCGGATGGCCGTCCGCCAAGCGGACGGCCATCCTTTCTCCCTGTAGTGGGCCACGCGCACATCTTTCTCCCTTGGCCTTCACGCCACCCGCACAACGCACACAGGCACACGATGGAAATACGTGGCCGTGAGCCCGATCTTTCACTCGGACCGAAAATATTTTCGGAAATCTTTCTCCCCTCCCCCGCTCCCGGTCCCGGGAACTCCACGCCTCCCCTACTCCGCCACGGCTTCGTCGCTTTCGTCCCGCTCATCGCCCTTGGAGCCCACCGGCCCGGCCACCCCGTCGCGATCCAGCTCGGTCTCCAGGCGGAGAACCTCTCTCTGGATCATGCGCCCCACCCGGTGCTTCGCCAGATAGACCTGGTCCACGGAAATGCGGAACGCGGTGGCGACCCTTTCCGGGGCCCAGGCCTTGTTCACGCAGAAGTCGAAGATCTGGTATTTCTGCGGGGCCAGCCGCACCCGCACCCGCTGGGTGGCGATCTCCAGGATGTTGGTCCGCCATTCCTCGTCCCAGAGGCGTTCCAGGTCCTGTTCGGAGCCCGATTCATCGGCCAAGCGTTCCAGCCGCCGCCGGTCGGAGTCCACGTCGCCCCGGTGCAGGCGGGTGGTGTCGAACGGCCCGCGTTTGCGGAACTGGTCGGAGATCCGCCACCGGGTGGTGTTCAGCAGCCACGCCTTGAAGGAGCCCTTTTCCCGGCTGTAGGTGAAGCCCGGCATCTGCTTGGCCACCGCCAGCATCGTCTCCTGCACCACGTCGTGCGATTCCGCCTCGGACAGCCCCTTCTTCCGGGCCACGCCATAGATCAGCCGCCAATAGGTGTCGAAGAAGTCCTGCCAGCTCGCCTGGTCGCCCCAATCCTTCAACCGGGCCAACAGGGTGGCCCGGGTCGCGTAGGTCTCTTCCACGGAGAGAGGCATGTCGCGTCGGAGATTGCCCGGTCCATGTTCCGGTGGCAACGCCCGGCAACATCCAGGCCCGCCGGATCGACCACGCTTGGAACCGGACAATGGCCAAGGACCGGCTTGCTCCCGGTGAAGGTTTTCGGCATACCACCGTCGCCCAAACTTTCCCCACCCAACATGTTGTTGAAAAACCTCCGCCGCCTCGGCTGTTTCTTGGCAGTCCTGCTTTGCGCCGCGTTCTTCCCCACCCGCTCCGTCGCCGCCGAAACCCCTCCCGGCACCAACGAGGTCCGCTTGGTCCAGCTCCAGGGATCGGCCGAGGTGTCCCTCGCCGGGACCACCTCCTGGACCCCGGCCTCCACCAACACGGTGCTGCGCCACTTCGACCGCCTCCGCACCGGCCCCAACGCCCGCATCTCCCTGCGCTGGTCCGACCAGTCGGTGATCTCCTTCGGCCCGTCCACCATCCTCGAAGTGCTGCCCCCCCATGAACCCGAGGCCGAATCCGGCCTGCGGCTCATTGAAGGCATCGTCTCCTTCTTCCACCGCGAGAAACCCGGCCGCATCCGCATCGTCGCCCGCGGAGCCGTCGCCGGCGTCGAAGGCACCGAATTCGTCGTCGAGGCCGCCCCGGCCAGCGCACCCGAACGCACCACCCTCTCCGTCATCGACGGCCGGGTCCGCTTCGGCAACGACCTCGCCACCCTCGTCCTGACCAATGGCCAGCAGGCCGTCGTCGAACAGGGCCAGCCGCCCCGGCTCACCCCCGGCTTCGTCGTCAACCAGGTCCTTCAATGGGCCTTCTACTACCCCGCCGTGCTCGATCCGGCGGAACTGGAGCTGACCGCCGCCGAACGCGACGCCCTGGCCGCCTCCCTCACCGCCTACGCCTCGGGCGATCTTGTCTCCGCCCTCCGTCTCTACCCTCAGGACCGCGTCGCCGCCTCGGATGCCGAGCGCGTGTATTTCGCCGCGCTGCTCCTCGCCGTCGGCCAGGTCTCCGCCGCCGAAACCGCCCTCGCTTCCCTGACCGCCGCCGATGAGTCCTCCCGCCCCCAACGCCTCGCCCGCGCCCTGCGCCGCCTCGTCGCCACCGTGAACCAGACCGCCAGCCAACCGCTGGTGAACCCCACCCTCGCCACCGAACTTCTCGCCGAATCCTACGCCACTCAGGCCCAAGGCCGACGCGGCGAATCGCTGGAAGCCGCCCTCGACCTCGCCCGCACCGCCACCACCAATTCCCCCGCCTTCGGCTTCGCCTGGGCCCGGACCGCGGAACTCGAGTTCAGCTTCGGCCGCGCCGCCGCCGCCCAAGCCGCCTTGGACCGCGCCTTGGAACTGGCCCCGCTCCACGCCCAGGCGCTCGCCCTCCAAGGCTTCACCCTCGCCGCCCGGAACCGCACCCGCGACGCCCTCCCGTGGTTCAACCGCGCCCTGGCCGCTGATGGCTCCCTGGCCAACGCCTGGCTCGGTCGCGGCCTCAGCCGCATCCGCCTCGGCGATCTCGACGCCGGCCGCGAAGACCTCCTTGTGGCTGCCGCGCTGGAACCCCGCCGCGCCGAACTCCGCAACTACCTCGGCAAAGCCTTCGCCGAAGACGACCAG
>CAMLMI010000500.1 GCA_946480965.1 uncultured Verrucomicrobiales bacterium
TTTCCTGGTCGAGTGACCGGAAGGCGGGTGCCGGTCGGAAAACCTCCGTGTGTCAGCCGGCACCCGCCACGTTTTTTCGTCGCACGACCGGCTCCCGTCCCAACCAGCCAATTCTCATGCAAGCCTCTCGGTTCCCGCTCTTCGTCATCGCGGCTGTTCTCGGAAGCCACCTCGCACTGGGCGAACCCTACACCCCAGGTTCGCCCGACGAGGTCATCGCCCGCCTGGCCCCGGGACAAGCCGCAAACGAAGGGCGGGAACTCCGTGCCTTGCGCCGTTCGTTGGACGAAACCCCAGATGATCTCGCGCTCGCCTGCGATGTGGCCGAGCGTTTGATCGGCTTGGCCCGCGCCACCGGCGATCCACGCCATCTGAGCTATGCCGCCGCCGCGCTGCGTCCGTGGTGGGAAGCAGCCGAACCGCCGATCCCCGCGCTGGTGCTCCGGGCCACGATCCGCCAGAGCCTCCATCGTTTCGCCGAGGCCCGCGCCGATCTCCAGCAAGCCGTCCGGCGCGATCCCGCCAACAACCGCGCTTGGTTGACGCTCGGCACCATCGATTTGCTCCAAGGCCGCCACGCCGAGGCCCGCCAGGCCTGTCTTCGCCTGCTCCAGCGCGGCGAAGACTTCTCCGCCACCGTGCTCGCCGCGCAACTCGGTGCCATGAGCGGACAAGCCAAGAGCGCCGCCGAACGCCTCATCGCGCTCCTGGCCGAATCCCCGGACGCTCCCGCCACGCAACGCCTCTGGGCCATGACATCGCTCGCGGAGATTCAGGCGCGTCTCGGCCAACCCGCCGCCGCTGAAGCTTCGTTTCGCCAAGCCCTGCGTCTGGCTCCGACCGATGCCTATCTGCTCGGATCGTGGGCGGACTTCCTGCTCGATCAACGTCGTCCCGGCGAAGCCATCACCGCTCTCGCAAACCACGAAGACCAAGACGCCCTGCTCCTCCGCTTGGCCGAAGCCCGGCAGATGCGTGGTGAGCCCGCCGATCTGTCCAAACTTCCCGCCCTCGTTTCGCGGCTGGAAACCGGATTCGCCGACGCCCGCCTTCGCCCGGAATTCATCCATCATCGGGAGGAAGCCCGCTTTCTGCTCCGGCTAAAACACGATCCCGCCGCTGCCTTGCCCATCGCACAGGAAAACTGGGCCGTCCAACGCGAACCCGTAGATCTGCGCCTCGTGCTGGAAGCCGCGGTGGCCGCCCGTCGCCCTGCTGCCGCCCGGCCCGTAGTCGATTGGATCGCGGGGCTTCGCTACGAAGACGTCGCTCTGCGGGAAACACTCTCGAAGCTGGCCGAAACCACCGTGGCCCAAACCAACGACGGCAACACACGAGTCGAATCGAAGACCCCTCACCCGGCCTTCGGCCACCCTCTCCCCGTCCGACGGGGAGAGGGCCGGGGTGAGGGGCTTCTCCCTGCTTTCCCCGCCAACTACCAATAATTGGCCTCAGCTCCGCCCATGAAATTCCCCGCCCACATCGCGCTCCGCCGCTTCTGGCCGCTGCTCTGCGCGCTGTGGCTCGTCGCCGGACCATCGGCGCGCGCCCACCGGTTGAGCGACGGCTACTTGGTGCTTTCCGCCGCAAGCCAACGACTCGAAGGCCGCGTCGAACTTTCGCTCCACGACGTCGAGCAGGTCATCGGGCTGGACGCGAACGCCAACGGCGAAATCACCTGGGGCGAACTGCTCGCGCGGAAAGCCGAATTGCTCGGCTACGTGCAGGCTCGCTTCAAGACCACTCTCGACGGCCAGCCGTTGCTGATCGAAGCCACCGATCTCCAGGTCCATCAACGAGGCGACACCGGCTACGCTTCCGTCGGCATCCGTTCTCAGACCTGGAGCGCGGGAGAAGAATTGGCTTTCGACTACGGGCTCTTGTTCGACACCGATCCCTTCCACCTCGGCTTGCTCAAGCTGGAGATTGCCGACTCCGCCCGCACCGGCCTCTTCAACTCCAACCATCGTTCCCTCTCGTTTTCCCTGCGCGACGACGGCTCCTCGATTTTCAGTCACGGATTCGTGGCGTTCATCCGCGAAGGCGTCTGGCACATCTGGATCGGTTTCGACCACATCCTGTTTCTCGTCGCGTTGCTCTTGCCCGCCGTGTTCACGGTCGATGGCCGGGGCTGGAAGCCGACGACGGCGTTCCGCCCCGCGCTGATCAACGTGCTCAAGGTCGTCACCGCCTTCACCGTCGCGCATTCGATCACGCTGAGCCTGGCCGCGCTCGGCGTGGTCGAGCTGCCGTCCCGGCTTGTCGAATCCACCATCGCCGCCAGCGTCGTCATTGCCGCCGCGAACAACCTGAAACCCTTCTTCCGCGACCGGGGCTGGATCGTGGCCTTCGTCTTCGGACTGATCCACGGCTTCGGCTTCGCGGGCGTTCTGGGAGAACTCGATCTTCCGGCGAGGTCGCTGGCGACGGGCCTTGTTGGTTTCAACGTGGGCGTGGAACTCGGCCAGCTCGCCATCGTCGCGTTCTTCCTGCCCGTGGCGTTCGCGCTGCGCTCGACCTTTGCCTATCGCCGCGTGGCCGTGCAGTTCGGCTCCGCGGCCATCTGCGTGGTCGCCGGTCTTTGGTGCGCGGAACGGATCTTCGGCCTCGGCTTCATGCCGTTCTGA
>CAMLMI010000501.1 GCA_946480965.1 uncultured Verrucomicrobiales bacterium
GCGCCCGACTGGCCGAGATCGAGGGCCAGATCGCCGTGGCTGAAGTCGGAGTGGAGAAAGCCCGCTTGGACCTCAAGCGCGCCGAGGAGCTGGTCCGCCAAAAAGTCGAAATGGAGAAGGTGCTCGACGACTCCAAGCTCGCCCTCGCCTCCGCCGAAGCCCAGCTCCTCCAGGTCCGGGGCTCCCGCAAGCTCATCGAGACCTGGATCGACTGGTGCACCATCCGCTCCCCCGTCACCGGCGTCGTGCTGGAGAAGCTCGTGGATGCCAACGAGCTCGTCACCCCCCAGACCTTCGGCGGCACGCGCGGCCCCAGCACCTCGCTCCTCGCCGTCGCCGACCTCGCCGATCTCCAGGTCGAGATCGACATCAACGAAACCGACCTCGCCAAGATCTCCCTCGGCCAGAAGTGCCGCGTCAGTCCTGAGGCCTACCGCGACAAGATCTACGAAGGCGTCGTCGTCGAGATCGCTCCCGAAGCCAGCCGGCAGAAAGGCACGCTTCAGATCAAGGTCCAGATCCTGAACCCCGACCGCTACCTCACCCCCGAGCTCAGCGCCGAGGTGCAGTTCCTCCGCGCCGCCGGGTCCAACTGACCGCACCCGGGCTACTTCTTCAGGAGCGCATACTCCATAGAGTCCACCAGCGCCTGGAGCGACGCGGTGATGATGTTCTCGCTGACGCCCACCGTTCCCCACTCGGCCTTCCCGTCGGTGCTGGTGATGAGCACGCGCGTCTTGGCGGCGGTGCCGGCCACGCCGTCTAGGATGCGGACCTTGTAGTCGGTCAGGGTGATCTTCTTCAGCGCGGGGAACGATTTGCCCAGCGCGGAACGCAGCGCGCCGTCGAGCGCGTTCACCGGCCCGTCCCCCTCCGCGACGGTGTGGTGGGTCTGGTCGCCGACGCGCACTTTCACCGTCGCTTCGCAGATCGATTCCTGGCCGTTGCTCCGCATGGAGACGTGGTAGGAATCGACCGTGAAGAGCAGCTCGGGATTGTGGTCAAGCACGCCCCGGATGAGCAGCGCGAGCGACGCTTCGGCCGCTTCGTATTCATAGCCGTTCGATTCCAGCTCCTTGACCTTCGTTGTGATGGCGCGGGTCTCGGGCGCGTCGGGCGCGAGCTTGAAGCCCAGTTCCGCCGCCTTGAGCAGGATGTTGGTGCGGCCCGACATGTCGCTGACGAGCACGCGGCGGTGGTTGCCGACCAGCTCGGGCTTGATGTGCTCGTAGCTGTGGGCCACACGCTCGATGGCGTGGACGTGGATGCCTCCCTTGTGCGCGAACGCCGTCTGTCCCACCCACGGCTGGCGCGGGTCGTGGCGGACGTTCGCCACCTCGTCCACGAACTCGGCGAGTTCCTTCAGTTTGGGCAACGACTTCTCCGGCACGCCCACGCGGCCCATCTTGAAGGCCACGGTTGGAATGACGCTGATCAGGTTGCAGTTCCCGGTGCGTTCGCCGTAGCCGTTGATCGTGCCCTGGATGTGGTCCGCGCCGGCTTCCAACGCGGCGATGCCGTTGGCCACGCCGAAGCCGCAGTCGTTGTGCGTGTGGATGCCGATGAGCGCCGTCAGCTTGCTGCGGGCGACACCGACGATGCGGCTGATCTCGCTGGGCAGACAGCCGCCGTTCGTCTCGCATAAGCAGATGACATCGGCGCCGGCCTTCTCAGCGGCTTGCCAGGTGGCCAAAGCGTATTCCGGCTCGTCCTTGAAGCCGTCGAAACTGTGCTCGGCGTCATAGACCACGATCTTCCCCTGGTCCTTCAGGTAGCGGATCGTGTCGGCGATCATGGCGAGGTTCTCGTCCGGCTTCACTCGCAGCACCTCGGTGACGTGCAGGAGCCACGTCTTGCCGACGATGGTGACGACGGGCGACTTGGCATCGAGCAACATGCGGATCTGCGGATCGTCCTCCACCGCCACGCCCTTCTTCCGGGTGAAGCCGAAGCTGGCGATCTTGGCGTGTTTCCACTTCCGCTTCGCCGCCTGCTGGAAGAACTCCATGTCCTTCGGGTTCGATCCCGGCCAGCCGCCCTCGATGTAGTGGACGCCGAACTGGTCGAGCCGCTCGGCGATGCGGAGCTTGTCGGCCAACGAGAAGTTGATGCCTTCGGCCTGGGCGCCATCGCGGAGGGTCGTGTCGTAGATTTCGACTTTCTGTTTCATGGAGAGCGAGGGTGTTTAACCACGAACGGACACAAATAAACACGAATATGAGGCGCGGGACGCACACGACGAACACGGCCAGCTCGGGCCGGATGCCGCATGGCTGCGGAATCGTTCGATCAGGCATTCGTGTGGGTTCGTGTCCATTCGTGGTTGGAAAACCAAAAACCCCGTTCCGGTTCGCGGAACGGGGTTTTCGGAGAATCAAAACTCGTTCAGCGCCGGCGTTGTGGGCTTCCAATAATGATTCCGCCAATAATGCCGATCCGCCCCGCCGGAGCGGTTCGGGTCTTGATCAAGTTGGAAGCGGTGCTGAACACGGGTGGAGTAGGTGCCACGGGCGGAACCGAATGGCAAGCTCCGCCTCCCATCCAAATAGGGCAGGGCAAAGGCTCCCGCCGGGCCCTACCCTCAGCGGGCCATCATCGCGGCGAGGCGGAGGAAGTCCTCGGGCAG
>CAMLMI010000502.1 GCA_946480965.1 uncultured Verrucomicrobiales bacterium
GCGTCGTCCACCACCATGCCGATGGCCACGGCCAGTCCGCCGAGGGTCATCGAGTTCACCGAGATGCCGAGCCATTGGAACGCGAGCAGCGTGATGGCGAACGACAGCGGCATGGCCATCAATGTGATGAAGGTGGTGCGGAAGTTCAGGAGGAAGAGGAACAGCACCACCGTCACCATGATCGCGCCGTCGCGGATGGCTTCCTTCAGGTTGCCGATGGCGTGTTCGATGAAGTCGCCCTGCCGGAAAAGCACCACGGCTTCGACACCTTCGGGCAGCGTCGGTTGAAGCTCCTTCAGCGCTGCTTCGATCTTCCCGGTCAGCGCGAGGGTGTCGAAGCCCGGGGACTTCGTGACGCTCATCACGACGCCCCGCACGCCGTTGACGCTGCCGTCCCCGCGCATCGGTTCGACGCCCCAGTCCACCGTGGCCACATCGGCGATGCGGACGGGCCGTTCTCCCACGCGCTTCACCACGGTGCGCGCGATGTCGTCGAGCTGCACGGTCATGGCCAGGTTGCGGACCATGATCTCGGTGGAGCCGGAGTTGATGAAGCCGCCGGTCGAGTTGCCGGCCGATTCCCGAGCGGCGCGTTCCAGCTCTTCGTAGGTCACGCCGTGGGCCTGCATCCGCAGCGGATCGGGCTGCACCTGCACCTGCTTGATGCCGCCGCCCATGTTCAGGATCTCGGCGATGCCGGGAATGCTTTGCAGACGCGGGCGAACCACCCAGTCGGCCAGCGAACGCACTTCGCGCGGCGGCACCAGCGCATTGGTGCTGCGCAGACCGACGAGGAGGATCTCGCCCATGAGCGACGCCACCGGCGTGAGGAACGGATCGACGCCTTCGGGCAACGTTCCCCGCACGCCCTGCAACCGCTCCTGCACGAACTGCCGGGCGCGGTAGATGTCCGTGCCCCAGCCGAACTCGGCATAGACCAGCGACAGACTGACGTCGGAGTTCGACCGCAAGCGCGTGAGGCCCGAGACGCCCATGAGCGAACGCTCGATCGGCACCGTGACATTGGCCTCCACCTCTTCCGGCGCGAGTCCCGGCGCTTCGGTGAGGATGACGACCGTCGGCTTCGTCAGGTCGGGCAACACCTCGACGGGCAAGTCCCGCGCGGCCTGGAAACCCAGCACGAGCACCAGCACCGACAGGCCGAGCACGATGGCCCGGTTGTGCAGCGAGAAGCGGATGAGCTTATTGAGCACCGTCCACCCCTTCCTTTCCACGTGGGCGACGGAACGCGGTCACCGCCAGCAAAACGAGGAGAACGCCATTTCCGATCAGCGAGAACAGGGTCAGCCCCGAGAGTCTCGATCCGCCCGAAGCGCCGTGGTCATGGCCATGTCCGTGGTGCGAATGTCCGTGGTCGTCCTTCGGCGCGGAGGCCGAAGAGGCCGTCTTCTCGCTGCCATCCTCGTTGTGTTCGTGGCCGTGGGCGGCATCAAGGGCTTCCTTGAGCGAGACGCTGCCCTTGCCCGCGAAGGCCAGCGAATACGCGCCTTCCGTCACCACCTTGTCTCCGGGGAACAGGCCGGAAACGATCTCCACGAAGCGGTCGTTCATCGCGCCCGCAACCACCGGCACGCGCACGAAGGCGTGCGGGATCGACTCGTCGGCCACGTAGAGAAAGCGGCTGGCCGGTTCGCCCTGGAGCGCGGCGCGGGGCACCGACATCACGCCTTCGCGTTCGGACAGCACGATGCTGAACTCCACTCGCATTCCCGGCCGCAGGCGCAATCCGGGATTCTCCACGTGGAACGCCGCCTCCATCGTGCCGGACGCCGCGTCGGCCAGCGCGCCGATGTGTTCCAATCGCGCGGCCCATTCGCCGTCCTTCCAGCCGGGCACGCGGATGGTCGCCTTGAGGCCCGGCTTCAGCCGCTCTCCGACGTGCTGGGGCACCCGGGCCAACGCATAGACGGAGCTCAGGTCGAGGATCTGGAGCAACGGCTGGTCGGGACTGACGGGGCCGCCGAGCACGACGTTCACCTCCGAGACGAGGCCCGACATCGGCGCGGTCAACGTGACGCGCGGCGGCGGATCACCCGCCACGCGGCTCTCCACGACGACGAGCGCTTCGCCCTCCTTCACCTCGTGGTCGAGCAGCGCGTCCACCTGGAGCGCACGCCCGGCGATGCGGCTGCTCAACGACGCCTGGCGGCCGGGAAGCACGTCGATCTTGCCGAGAGCGAAGACGGTTTCCGCGAAGACCTGTTCTTCCGCTTCGACGGTTTGGAGGCGGAGATTGCGGACGCCGGTCTCGTCGAGGAACACGGTGTTCGCCAGCTTGGCGGCCTTGGAAGAAGCGGGCTCGGCCGAACTGGCGGAAAGCACGGCTAGGAAGAGAACAACCACCGATGAACACAGATGGACACAGATTGGGAACCTGCCGCTGCCCCGTTGGAGAATGAGAGCTGGGTGTAGCCTCTCGCCTTTGCTCAAGGGCGCGCTTCCAGAACCCACCCCTGACCCCTCCGAGGAGGGGAACTGTGGAACCATTTCCTGCGGTCGAACAACGTTCTGCCTTATCCCCTCCTCGGAGGGGGCTGGGGTGGGTCTCAGGCGAGGAACATTCGCAGCTGCGACGAAACCGCGCGTCCGGGTCGAGTGCTG
>CAMLMI010000503.1 GCA_946480965.1 uncultured Verrucomicrobiales bacterium
GAGCATCTGCCTTCTAAGCAGGTGGTCGTGCGTTCGAATCGCACCGGGCGCACCATTTCTTCCCCGATTCCATTTCGCCTCCTTTTCCGAAGTTCGCGCTTGGAAAACGAATCCCCGCGCGGCTCCCTCCGTCCATGTCCTCCATGCGCCACCCGTTTCTCTCCGCCTGCCTGCTCACCACCGCCTTGTCGCTGCCTTGGACCGCTTCGGCCCAGGTCGGCGTGGGCACCGGGCCTGTGTCCGGGGCCGAGGTGCTGATCGACGGCACCAAGAAGACGCTCGACGAAAAATGGACCTACTGGGAGGGGCCTCGCTTCGGTTCCTCGCTCCCGATCAAATGGCCCATCGTGGATGATCCCGTGGACAAGGGCGCCACCGTGGTGAAGACCGACGACCCGGCGGCCGCCGGTGGCAAATACGGAGCCGCCGACATCGTGACCAAGAAGGCCTACCGTGATTTCCGCCTGCACGTGGAATTCCTCGTCAACAATCCCGGCGGCAACAGCGGCGTCTATCTCCAGAACCGCTACGAGATCCAGATCAAGGACGGCGACAAGACCAGCCACGGCATGGGGGCGGTCATCAACGATTCCCCTTCGCCCTACCACGCCTACAAGGGCGTCGGACAGTGGAACTCCTACGACCTCCAGTTCCGCGCCGCGCGGTTCAAGGACGGCAAGCTCGTCGAGAAGCCGATGGTCACGGTTTATTTCAACGGCGTGAAGGTCCACACCAATCAGGTCATCCAGCAGGTTTACGGCGGCCCCGCGTCCGGCCTCGACGGCGGGAACGACGGCGGCAAGGGCATCACCGACACGCCCGGCGGACTGAAGCTCCAGTGCGAGGGCCACGACGTCCGCTACCGCAACGTGTGGATCAAGGAAGAGAACTTCGAGAAGGCGGACACGGATTTCTGAGCATCCGCCCGGTGGAACCCTATCAAGACGGCCCCTGTGCCGACGGTTTGCGGCACAGCACCGTCAGCAACCTCGGCGGTTTGCCCGCATCCTCCGCGTGCCACCACTCGCCGAGGTCCTCGAGCACCAGACCGGCAGCTTGGGAGGAATGCAGGTAGTCGGAGACGTGGTGTTGGAAGGCGGTGATGGGCGCGGTCTGGCCGTCGCGTTGGAAATGGGCCTGGGTGCCTTGGTATTGGCGGAAGGGGTGGAGTTCGGAGAAGAAGAGACGTCCGCCCGGAGCCAATGATTGGGCGGCTTGGGCGAAGACGGACCGGAGATCCTCGATGTGTTCCAGCACGAGATTGCCGACGATCAGGTCAGCGCCGTGGGTTTCCTCAGGCCAAGGCTGGATCAGGTCGGCGACCCGGAAGGCGACGTTGGGAGCCGTCACTTTAAGCCGGGCTTGGGCCAACATCCCTTCGGAGAAATCCAGGGCCAGAACTCTGCCCGCGATGGTGGCGAGGAAGGCGGTGTTCTTGCCCGTGCCGCAGCCGAGTTCGACGACGTATCTGGGACGAAGCGAAGCCAACTGGCTCCGGCAGATCTCCGCGTCGAGGTCACGGGTGCGGTTCCGGTCGGTGTCGTAGGTGGCGGACCAATCGGTGTAGGCGCGGGCGATGGACATGAACTGATTGTTGAATCCAGGGCGGTTACTTCCACGCCTCGCGCCACATCTCGGGCGACCAGCGGCCTTCGTCCATCTCGATGAGGTCAAAGTCCGTCAGGAGCTGGCCGTTGTCGGCCAGGCCGTATTCCCGGATCGTGGCGGGGATGAACTCGTCGGTCTCGTCGTCGCGCCAGCCGCGCTTGCTCATGAAGCTGTTGTAGATGAGCACCTCTTCGTCCGTGAGGCGACGGCCGTGGACGAAGCACCATTCCAGCACTTCGGCGTCGGACTTGCCGGAGAGAACCTCGCGTTTCACGTCGTCATGCTTCACCCACAGGTAGCGGCAGGTGCGCCCGTCGAAGCCCTGGCCGAGCATGTCGAAGTAGTCGGCCGGAAGTTTCCCCGCCGCGTGGAGCCGGATCTTGGAACACATCCGGGCGAAGTAGAACAATCCTCCGGTCTTCACGTAGCAGCCTTGGATGCCTTCGATCTTCATCGTTCCGGAATGGCCCGGGCGCCGTCGAAAAGCAATCCGGCGAAAGGAGCGACCCGCCGCCGCTTCGTCCGAACTCAGCGACTCTTTTGATGACAAGGCGCGGGGTTTCCGTCAGTCCATCCGCCATGAATTCTCGCGCCTTGCTCCTCGGTGCGGCCCTGCTCTCGGCCGCGTCCTTCGTGCCGTCGGTTCTCGCGGGCGATTGGCCCCAATGGCGCGGCCCGGCCCGCACCGGCCACTCCACCGAGACCGACTGGCAGACCACCTGGCCGGCGGACGGACCCAAGATCGCCTGGAAGGCCAAGATCGGCCTCGGCTACTCCTCCTTCGTCGTTTCCGGCGGACGCGTCGTCACCACCGGCCACGCGAACGAAAAGGACACGGTCTTTTGCTTCGACGCCCTGACCGGCAAGGAGGTCTGGAAACACAGCTACGACTCCGATCTCGGCGATAAATACTTCGACGGCGGCACCACTGGCACGCCGACCATCGAAGGCGGCCAGGTCTTCCTCATGGGCCGCTGGGGCGATGTCTTCT
>CAMLMI010000504.1 GCA_946480965.1 uncultured Verrucomicrobiales bacterium
CGGCAGGCGCACCTCCACCTTGAAGGTGCAGGTCGCGACGCGCCCGCAGGCGTCGGTGGCCTTGAGCGTCACCGTCGTTTCACCGGGCGTGAAAACGCTGCCGGGCGGTGGCGTGAACTCCAGCGTGGGGCTCGGATCGGCATCGTCCGTCACGGTCGGCAACGGATAGTCCACCACGACCCCAACGGCGTTGGGCGCGTAGGCCAGGAGGTTGGTCGGGCAGGTGATGACGGGCGGCTGGGTGTCCAGCACCACGCTGATGGTGAAGGTGCGGTTCGTCCGTTCGCCGCAGTCGTTCGCGACCGAGACGGTGACGACCGTCTCGCCGACGGGAAACACGCTGCTTGGCGGCGGTTCGCAGACGACCGAGCCGGGCGTCGCGCAGTCGCTCCACAGCTTGGGCAACGGGTAGTTCACGACGACCCCGGCAGTATTGCAGGTCGGCACCCGCAGATCGGCGGGCACGATCAGGGCAAAGCCGGGAGAGGGTTCGACCGGATACTCCGGTGGGTCCTGAAGATCGTCCTGCGCCACCCCGCTCTGGGCCAGCAGCCCGGCACAAACGGCGGTTTGGACCAGGAAACGGGAGAACCGTCCGGACAGGGGAGAAGGATTCGGAGTCTTCATGGCGGTGGGAAGCGCCATAAGAGCAAGATCCGTGGGAGACGGTATCGGCCTTTGGTCGGATGCCGACTGGAGGCGTTCAGAACACCCAGCTCATGGAGAGCTCGTCCCGGAGGGACGAACCATGAATAGCCGTGGGCATCAGCCCACGGTCGCGGCACCAGATCACATTCGACCCCGCAAGGGGTCGAACCATCTCGGCTGATCCCTCTCCCATGGGTTTCACCCACGGCTATTCATGTTGGGCCGCTACGCGGCCCGTGACTCGCGGGCTATCCCACAGACGGCACCCATCCTCCAAAATGAAAACGGCGGACCGGTTCTCCGGTCCGCCGTGCGGGAATCAAACGCGGGTTACAGCGTCCAAGCGGGCAGCTTCACGATCTTACCGCCGGCCAACGCGGATTCGTGGGCGCAGAGACCGACGCAGGTCCAGTTGGCGGACTGCTTGGCGTTGGGGAACGTCTCGCGGCCTTCGGCCAGCGCGTTGGCGAACTCGTTGGCCAAGTGCGGATGGCTGCCGCCGTGGCCGCTGCCCTGCGTGAAACTCAGGTGGGTCTTCTTGCTGCTGTCGTAGACGCCCTGCGTGGTGTATTTCGCGATGCTCTTGGGCAGGCGCTTGGCGAAGTCCGGACACTTGACCGCCTTGGGGATCTTCGGCTCGGGCTTCTTGGCCGTGTGCATGATGAGCGGCTCGTGCTCGACCAGCGGCCATTCCACGGACTTCTTGTCGCCGTAGACGTCGATGCTCTCGCGGTATTGGCGGGCGGTGTCGAAGAGCGAGCGGATGATACGGGCGCTGACGTCGCTGTTGGCGTATTTGACGTGCGCGGTCTCGACGGCGAAGGGGCTGTTGTAGTGCTTCTGCAGCTCCTTGCGGATCGTGCCGGAGCCGAAGCAGGAGACGTATTCCGCCGGCTGGCCGATGAGGCCGGAGACGGGGCCGACGCAATGGGTCGCATACCACATCGGAGGAAGGCCGGGCCAGTAGTTGGGCCAACCGTCCATGTCCTGCTGGTGGGAGGCCTGGACGAACTGGAGCTTGCCGAGCTCGCCCTTGTCCAACAGCTCCTTCATGAAGAGGTATTCCCGGGCATAGACCACGGTCTCCATCATCATGTAGGTGAGGCCGGTCTTCTTCACCAGATCCACGATCTTCTTGCAGTCGGCGATGCTGGTGGCCATCGGCACGGTGCAGGCGACGTGCTTGCCGGCCTTGAGCGCCTCGATGGACATCCAAGCGTGGTCGGGGATGGGGGAATTGATGTGCACCGCGTCCACGTTCGGGTCCTTCAGGACGTCCTTGTATTCCTGGTAGCGGACCTCGACGCCGAAGTAGTCGCCCACGTCGTTGAGCTTCTTCTCGTTGCGCTGGCAGATGGCGTAGCAGTTCGTGTGGGGGTGCTTCTGCCAAATGGGGATGAACTCGGCGCCGAACCCGAGACCGATGACGGCGATGTTGAATTTTTTGCTCATGACTCGTGTCGCCGTTCGCCCCGAACGCGACGGGGGCATCGGAGGATGCGGGGAACGGAACCTTCGGCACTTCAAGGTCCGTGCGCCAGAGTGTCAACGCCGTTCCCGGGCGCGACGGTGAGATATTGCGGATTTGTGGTGAGTTTTCGCGCAACAGCCCTTGTCGGTAGGGGCGTTTCGGACGGTCGCGACACGTCACCGGGTTGTCACGCGGCCGTCGGGATTCCGCCATGCCCGGCTCCGACGATGCGGCTTCGTGGATACCGCAAAGCCCATGATCCGCAGCCGTTGTCTCAGCCTGTTTGCCGGGGTGTTGTTCGCCGCCGGTTCCACCCAAGCCCAACTCGCCATCACGGAGGTGATGTCCTCCGCCTCCACCAATCTTGGCCCAGCCCGCGTCACGCAGAATTCGGACTATTGGGAGCTGAGCAACCTCGGCACCGAGACGATCAATCTCCAGGACTACCAGTTTTCCGACGACGGCGGGATCACCACAG
>CAMLMI010000505.1 GCA_946480965.1 uncultured Verrucomicrobiales bacterium
GATGGCGCTGCCCTCGATCTTGCAGGAGATCTCGTGGTCTCCGTCCACGAGTCGGATGCCCTTCGCCTTGGTGCCGCCCTTGAGCACCTTCGACGAGCCTTTCAGCGGCAGATCCTTGATCAGCACGATGGAGTCGCCGTCGGCCAGCACGTTGCCGTGGGCGTCCTTCACCACGCGGGGGCCGTCCGGCTGCGGAGCCGCAACCGACTTCTCCCACTCGTGGCCGCAGGTGACGCATTCCAGGCGCGCGCCGTGATCGAGGACGTCGGTGGTTTCGCACATCGGACAGGTTGTCTGGCTCATGGAGGGGTGAGGCTATCCGTGCGGCGTTCAGCGACTCAACGGCTGGATTGCCTTTTCACGCCCTTTGCTTGCCTCAACGCCAGCAGCCGCTCCGGCGAAGCGCCGAACGCGTGGGCGAGCAGGATCGATTGGTGGCGCAGGAAGGTGCGGATCAACCCGGCTTCGCGCCAACGCCGGGAAGAGGTCGGGGCCGCTTCGTCCGTTACGGCGATGCGGCCGAGTCGGCGCAGGCGGCGGACCAGTTCGAGATCCTCCAACAGCGGCCAATCGGGGAACCCGCCCAGGGCTTGGAACAAGCGGCGACGGAGGAAGAGTCCTTGGTCGCCGTAGGGTAGTTGGCGCAGGGCGCAGCGGAGTGCGACACCGCGTTCCACCAGGAAGCCGCCGGGAATCGGCTCGCGCAGCGCGAAGCGAAAGGCTCCGGCGGCGGTGCCCACACAATCCAGCGTGTCGGCGACGAGCCGGGCGTAGTCCGACGGCGGATCGGTGTCGGCGTGGAGGAAGAGCAGATACTCGCCCGTGGCGCGGGCGGCGGCGGCGTTCATCTGGCGGGCGCGTCCTCGCGGGGCGGCGAGCCAGCGGGCTCCGAAGGATTCGGCGACGGAGCGGGTTGTGTCCGTGCTGCCGCCATCGGCCACGAGGATTTCGTGCGGTTGTCCGGCGGCGAGGCGGGGCAAGAGGCGGCGCAAGTTCTCCGCTTCGTTCAATACGGGAACGATGACCGAAACGCGGCGGGCAGCGGCCAAGGCGGCTTCGGCATCCGGCAGATCCGGCGGTTCATCCACGTCCGGCAGTTCGCCGAGCAGCCGATGTGTGAGCCCGAGCGAACGGGCCTTCTCGATGGAGCGAGCCAAGACGTCGCCGGTGCTCCAAGGAATGCCCTCGAACAAGCCGGGCTCCGGACGACGCAACCCCAGCAAGTAGTAGCCGCCATCGCGCGCTGGACCAAAGACGACATCGACGTCGTCGAGAGCTGCAGCGGCCGCTTCCAGCACATCGGCAGCCAAGCGCGGGCAGTCCGCGCCGATCAAGAGGGAGCGATCGGTGCCTCGGGCCGTTTCCGCCAGCACGCCGCCCAACATCCGTTGGCCGAGATCACCGGGGCGTTGCGGAACCAGATCCACGTGGCCCAGCCATTGGCGGAATTCTGCGCGGGTCCCGCCTTCGTGATGGATCGCCAGCCGACGATGTGGCGCGGATTGGCTGAAGGCCCAGGCGCGGGTGGCGATGATCCGGGTCATGCGCCGTTGCAGTTCCGCCGCGCCTTCGGGGCCCAGCGCAGGGATCAAACGCGTCTTCGCCTTCCCGGCCACGGGGAAGCGGGTGAAGAGCAGGACGGAGAGGCGGATGGCGTGAGGCGAGGCCATGGGACGGAGAGTAGGTCAGGCTTCCAGCCTGACCCGAGCGGCGTGCTCACACTGAAGGATCATGTTTTGCCTCTTGGGAGAATCGTTGGCTGCCAGGCTTCGGGACAGGCAGGATGCCTGTCCTACTGGGGAGTTCGCTGCGTTCATCCCAAGGCCCCGGTGCAACTGCTGCCGCTGCCGGCGGTGCAGGCGAGGCAGTGGACGCCGGTGAGGATCGGGCGCTCTTCCAGCATCGCGGGAGTCACGTCCCACAGACAAAGCGGCCGGCCATTGCGCAGCTGCATTCCCAGCATCTGGTTGAAGTCGCAGTCATAGACCTCGCCGCGCCAGCCGACGCTGAGGGTGTTGCGGCACATCAGGCCGGGCACGGTGGCGGGATTGAAGCTGTTCGCCAGCAGTTCGAGATAGTCGTCCCAGCGGCCTTGCTGTCGGAGATCCTCGGCGAAGCGCGCGATGGGCTGGTTGGTAATCGTGAAGAGCCGGGTGAAGACGATGCCGAACCGGTCGCGCAGCTCGGCCTTGTAGTCCTGCTCCAGCTCGGCCTGAGGCGGCGGGAGCTTGGGGCCGACCGGATTATAGACCAGCGTGAGCGGTAGCTCGCGGCCGTAACCCAGGGCGTTGAGCTTCTTCAGCGCCGAAAGGCTCTTCGCGAAAACGCCGTCGCCGCGCTGCGCATCCACGTTGTCGCGCGAATAGCAGGGCAGCGAAGCGACGATCTCCACGCGATGGGCGGCGAGGAATTTAGGCAACCAGCCGAAGGCCTCCGTCTCGATGATCGTGAGGTTGTTGCGGTCGATCACGTGGCTGCCGAGCGAACGAGCGGTCTGGACGAAGCGGCGAAAATGCGGGCTCAGCTCCGGCGCGCCGCCGGTGATGTCCACCACGGCGGGCCGATGCTCCGTCATCCATTGCACGACG
>CAMLMI010000506.1 GCA_946480965.1 uncultured Verrucomicrobiales bacterium
GAGCTTGCGACACGGCCGACGGGACGTCGGCGCTACCAAGCGCTCGGCGGGAGCCTTGGTTCTACCCATTCTCCGTTCCAATCGGTCTTTGGCCGTGTGCGCCCTGCGGCTCCTTTCGCGCTCCTTGACCGCCCCCCGGTCGCAGGCCCCATCATCCGCGCGTCATGGTTCGTTCGTTCGCCTACACCACGCAGGGCCGCCTGCATTCCAGGGACATCGAGATGTTCCTGATGCCGACGCTGCTGGCGGACACGAACCTCTTCCTCTGGGTCGATCTCGAAGACCCCACGCCGGAGGAGACGAAGTTCATCCTGGAGGACGTCTTCCGCTTCCATCCGCTCTCCATCGAGGACTGCGTCATGGTGAGCCCGTCGCCCAAGGTGGAGGAATACAGCCCGAAGGAGGGCGACCGGTTCTCGCCCTACCTCTTCATGGTGATCCATGCCGTGGATTACCACCGGAAGGACGGCGTCTTCGGCACGAGCGAGCTGAACTTCTTCCTCGGGAAAAACTTCCTCGTGACCTTCCACGAGAAGCCGCTGCGCTCCGTCCACACCGTGGAGGAGAACTGCGTGAAGGGCACCCAGCACATCGCCCGCGCGCCCGACCGCGTCGCCCACAGCCTGCTGGACGCGATCGTGGAGAACTACAAGCCGGCGCTGGACGAGCTGTCGGTCGAGATCGGCGAGCTGGAGCAGCTCGCGTTGACCAATCCCACCAAGGACACGCTGAACAAGATCCTCCAGGTGAAGAAGGAGGTGCTGCACCTCAAGCAGATCATCGGGCCGCAGCGGGAGGTGCTGGCGCGGTTCGCCCGGGGCGAGTTCAAGATGATCCGCGCGCACCTGGTGCCCTACTACCGCAACGTCTATGACGGCCTTTTCCACATCTCGGAACTGGCCCAGAGCTACACCGACTCGCTGACGGGCATCCTCCAGGTGTATCTCAACATGTCGTCGAACCAGACGGGCGAAGTGGTGAAGCTGCTCACGCTCATCACGCTCATCACCACGCCGATGATGATGATCGGGACGTGGTATGGGATGAACTTCGACGGCATGGACGAGCTGCACTGGAAGCACGGCTACGGCGTGGCCGCCGCCATTTCCTTCATCTCCACGTTTGTGGTGTATTGGTGGTTCAAACGGAAGAAATGGCTCTGAAGTCCAACGCGGAACGGGGAAGGCGGAACGCGGAACTGCCCGCGTCATCCGCCGCGTTCCGCTCTCCGCGTTCCGCGTCCCCCCGCCATGCCTGCCAAGCCCAGCTTCCTTGACCGCGTGCTCGGCCGCATCGGCCGGCTCGATCCGCAGGGCCTCCAGACGGTGGTCGAGCGGCTCGCGCGCGAGCGCAGCTTCCTGGAGATGCTGTTCGACACCATCGAGGACGGCGTGCTCGTGGTCGATGAACAGGGGCGCGTGGTCTATTTCAACCAGGGCGCGGAACGGCTGCTGAATCTCCCGGGCGAGAACGTCGAGGGCCAGCCCATCACCCGCTTTCTGCCGGAGCTGGATTGGCAGCACCTGTCCAAGCTGGACACCAAGGGCGGCGGGCGCGTGGCCCGGCTGGAATTCGAGATCAGCTATCCGCAGAAGCGCTTCGTCCGCCTCTACGCCGCGCCGCTCGACGGCGAGGCCATCGGCAGCTCCGGTCTGGCGTTGATCCTGCACGACGCCACCGAGGCCCGGCAGCAGACCTTCGAGGCCATCGAGAGCGAACGCATCCAGGCTCTCACCCTGCTCGCCGCCAGCGTGGCCCACGAGATCGGCAATCCGCTCAACGCCCTCCACATCCATCTCCAGCTCATGTCCCGCGAGAGCCGGAAGCTCCGCCAGATCCTCGCCGAGCCGCCGCCCCCAGCCCCGCGCGGCCGCAAGGGCGCCGTTCCCGCACAGGACACGGCCGAGATGCTCGACAAGTTCGACCAGTATCTGGACGTGGCGAAGGGGGAGATCACCCGGCTGGACTACATCATCACCCAGTTCCTCCAGGCCATCCGCCCGACCAAGCCGAAGATCCAGCCCGCATCGCTGAACGACGTGGTGGCAGAGACCCTGGAGCTGTTGCGTCCGGAGCTGGAGAACCGCGGCATCGCCGTCCGCAACAAGTGCGCCCGACGCCTCTCGCTCGCGCCCATCGATCCCGGCCAGATCAAGCAGGCGCTGGTCAACCTGGCCAAAAACGCCATGCAGGCCATGACCAAGGGCGGCACGCTGACGATGGAGACGGGCGAGACCGACGAGGCCGTCTGGGTCAGCGTCGTCGATACCGGCGGCGGCATTCCGCAGGAGCAGATCAACCGCATCTTCGAGCCCTTCTACACCACCAAGCAGAAGGGCTCCGGGCTCGGCCTGATGATCGTGCAGCGCATTCTCCGCGAGCACGGCGGCCGGGTGGAACTGGAGAGCAACCTCGGCCAGGGCACGCTCTTCCGGCTCTGGTTCCCTTTGGCCGAACCCAAGCCGAAGCTGCTGCAAAGCCCCGCTCCGTAGGTCCGATTCCGAGAGCCACGGGATGGAGCCGCCGCTCCCCAAGACCGGCCAGCGAACATCCCCATAT
>CAMLMI010000507.1 GCA_946480965.1 uncultured Verrucomicrobiales bacterium
GTCGAACTTGGAGACGGTGTTGACGTCCTTCTTGTTGTGGATGGTCGTAAGGCGGTGTTTGTTGGCCGTGTCGGTCATGTAGTCCATGACCGTGCTCAGCCCGGTGGCCGAGGGATAGGCGATCGTCTTCATCCGGTCCGACCCCAGATCGTAGCCGTAGGTGAAGGTGCCGAGGGAATTGGCAACCGACTCCACCCGGCCGAGAGAGTCATAGGCCACCGTCTCGACCTTCTGGGCTCCCCCGGGCGAGATGGTGCGCGTGGTGACGCGACCCAGTTGATCATAGGCGAACCGGACCGCGTCCGAGGGTTGATAGCTGTCGTCGCGCGGGCCGCTGATCTCGTAGAGTTGGCCGGCACCAAGCGTCGGCGTGGAGGTGATGTCGTTGTAGGTGTAGGTAGTGGTGCCCTCCAGGTCAGTGAAGGTCTTGAGCCGGGCGAACTTGGTGTCGTAGGTCAAGCGGACGCCGTGGGTGGGGATCAGAGCATTGACGTAGCTGACCGCCTTGAGGCTGTCGTCGCTGTAATAGTCATACTTCGTGGTCTGCCCCTTGGCGTCGGTCATGGAGAGGAGGCGACCGGTGTAACCCTCGTCGTAGTTGTATTCCACCGCCGTACCGTCGGGGTAGATCTTGCGGGTGACGCGACCCCGGAGATCCCGTTCCCAGGTGGTGGTTTGTCCCCGGGGATCGGTCAGGCTGCCAAGGCTGCCACAAGTGCACCAGTCATAGGTGGTGATGCGGCCGAGGGCGTCCTTGGTCGCGACCATGCGACGGAGCGGATCGTATTCCGCCGCGCTCCAGCGGCCGGCGCGGTCTCGGAAGAGGACCGCGTCCAGCTTGCTGTAGATGGTTCGCTCGTAGTCCTCTTGGTTGCCGTTGTAGAAGGCCTTGGTGGGGCGGTCCAACGCATCGTATTCGAAATCCACCCGATAACCTTCCGGGTCCACGACAGCCTTAGTTCTCCAGACACTGTCCGGAATAAACGTCGTGGTTCGCTTGGGCAGATCCAGAGAACCGAAGGCCGGGGAGATCGCCTGTTCAAGGAATCCGAAGTCTGAGTAGAGGAAAGAGGACTCCTCATTCTTCGCGTTGGTTACTTTGGTCAACTGACCGAGCCCATTGTATTCATAAGTGGTCGTTTGCCCCGCCGCATCGGTCGATGTCCGGACCAAATGCTTTCCGTTGAGACTCGAGGCGTAGGACGAGTGGTCATAGGTGAAACTGGCGAGAAGATCCCCCGGGCTGACACCGCCGGTGGTCTGGCGGATTTCCTTCAGATCGATGCCGTTGGCCTCGTAGATGAAGGTGGTTTGGCGTTTGGGGCCCGCCACCTTCGGAATCTCCTGATACTCCGGAGCGGTGATCTTCGTGACGTGGCCCAGCGAATTGTATTCGAACTCCGTGATCTGGCTGGTGCCGTCGCGCAGGACCCGGCCCACTTTGCTGGGACGGGACTGGGCATTTGCGCCACTCGGCACGGTGGTCAGGTCGCTTTGGCCCGCATACTGATACCAGACACGGCGCTCCAAAGGCATTTTTTCGCTCTCCAACATTCCAGCGGCAATGCCGAGCTGGAGATGGAGCCAATGGAAAACCCGAGCAAGGCGGTAGTCTGGTTTCTCCGGGTCGGCTATTTGCGCCATGGCAGATTTGCTCCAAAAGAACGTGTTCCGGAAGTTGAGGAGTCCATTGGCACCGCTCCAGCCTTCAGGAACGGCACTCGCGTCCTCTTTGTCACCCGATCCGGTTCCCGTGGGAAACTCAGCGGCTGTGGTTGCGACCTTGTAAACCGTCCGTTCCATCTGCCCCAATGGATCGGTCACCGTCATCCAGCGGTCAAAGTGAACTGCGTTGGGCCCAACCTGTTCGCGGGAAAAACGGGTCGTTCCATAGGGAGTGGTCATGGAATCGATCACCCCTGCATCTCTGCCATTGGTTCCGTAGCTGAACGTGGTCGTCAGGCCGACCGCGTCGGTGATGTGCACCAACCGGCCGGTGGTGTCGTAGGCGAGATCGGCCTGGCGGAATTCGGCGGGGCCTGTGAGCGGCCTCGAAGACATTGTGACGCCGGTGACCAACAGGGGATCCGCCGTTTGGGTGTAGAACAACTCGGCGAAGATTGTGCAGGAGTTGGCGCTTGTTGGCGACCTACGGTTATCGACCCGCTTCAGCCGGGTGACGGACGCCTGGCCGACCTGCACAGTTTCCCAGACAAAGGTGAGCCCGTTGCCCAATGCGTCCGAAGAACCGACCAAGTTCCAACGGATTTGGGGGGAGTTCAGGTTGTCGGGGTGGCTGCTGGGCTGAAAAATCTGCTTGCTGCCGTCGTTGAACAGCAGTTGTGCCCTTGAATTGATGCTTACCACTGATGGAACCCGGAGTTCCAAACTTGAGCGAAAGGACTTATATACCCCGAAAGTCGTTCCGTTGTCCGTAACCGACCCGGCAAGGCTCAACATTTCATATCCGCCGCCCGGCGGATGGTATTCGTAGGCCATTCCCCAAGAATGCGAGACCAGCGCCCCCACCCATCCGAAGGTCCAGTTGGGCCCGAC
>CAMLMI010000508.1 GCA_946480965.1 uncultured Verrucomicrobiales bacterium
CCGACGAAATCGATCATGCCTTCCAGCAGGGTGTGGGTGTGGAGGGTGTGTTTGATCTGGTGAAAGGGGCCAGTCGCAACATGCCCAATGCTGTGCGCTGCAACATGGGACTCTCCCTGCTGTGCGCCGATCCGCTCTATAAGCGCGCCTTTGCCCCGGTGATCGCCGCTGAGTATTTCGATATGGCTCCGGGCTGGTGCAAGCTGGCGAATCACACGGAACCGGATTATCACGAAGAGCTTTACGGGCTGGTGGAGAGCTTTCCGCATGAGCTGCGCAAGCATGCCTTTGCTGGTTGTTTGCCTGAAGGCGTGAAGTCTGCGGCCTCGATGGACATGCTGGATCCGTCCATGGTGGCGATGGCCCTGCGGGCGGCGCTTTCGCCCACGATCATCCTCCTCGCGCTCGGCGTGGCCATCGCCACGGGCGTGATCTCCGGCTTCATGCCCGCGTGGCGCGCCGCCCACATGTCGCCGGTGGACGCGCTGCGAGCGGAATGAGCCCGCGCGTCCGCGTCCGAAAACAAACCAGCTCCCTTCCGCCGATCCGCCTGGGATCACAGCCTTCCGGACGAGTGGTTCCCGAGAAGCCTCACGCCAAGGTCGCAAAGAGCGCGGAGGGAACGCTCTTTGGGTAGCCATAAGAACGAAGCAGCCGCACCAAAGCGGTGTCGAGCCACCGCACTCCAAAGAGACTCCCCCGGTCCAAGCCCTCGGCCTTTGCGGTCTTTGCGACCTTGGCGTGAGGTGGATTCTCCGCAGCACCCATCCAGCTACGGCGTGTCCACGTAGAGTTCCCGTTGAAGATCCCGCACCACTACACTCATGAACGGGTAGCGGTCGTCGGGCGAGATCGCGAGGCACTTGTGGATGATAGCCTCCAGCCCGGCGGGCGCATCCGGGTTCAATTCCCGCAGCGGCACCATCAGCCCCGATTCGTGCGCGGACTGGATGTCCTCGGGCGATTCGCCGGGAAAGGGCTTCTCGCCGGTCAACACCTCGTAGGCCGAAACCCCGAAGGCGAAGATATCCACACGATGGTCGAACGGGTCCTGCCGCAATTGTTCCGGCGCCATGTAGAGCGGCGTTCCGGCCAGGCCCGAAGACTTCTTCGGCTTGTCGGGCTTGGGCTGGGACAGGTCGAAGTCACAGAGCTTCACGTTGCCGTTGCGGGAGACGAGGACGTTCTCCGGCTTGAAGTCCAGGTGCATGTAGCCGCAGTCGTGCATGTGATCGAGGGCGATGGCCATGTCGATCAGGATGTTCGCGACGAACTCGGCCAGCACCGGGTCCTGACGGGCCAGCAGCAGCTTGAGATTCGAGGACTCGACGAACTCCATCAGGCAATACGGCGCGCCATCGATCTTGCCGTGGTCGTGGTAGCCGATGATCAGCTCGTGGTGATGGACGGCCTTGTGGACATCGCAGCCGCTGTCGAAGCGTGCGCGCGCGCCACGGTTGCCGAAGCCCGAGCGGAACTCCTCCAGCAACCGGCGGATCGCGAAGGTGCGGCCATCGCTGCCGGTCGCCACCCAGATCTCGGCCAAACCTCCCGTATTGATCAGCTCCTGCAGGTAATAGGGCCCGAACTTCTGCGGCAATCCGCTGCTCGCGGCATGACTGGCGGCATCAAAACTCATAACATCCCGACAACGCATCCAATCTGCCGACCGAACCGGGGGCTTGGCAATACGCGGAACGCACCACGCTCTTCTCAATCTCGATCCTGCTTTTCATCCCGATCTCCAAAGCGGTCGCCTCAAGAACAGGCACGGAACCCACCCCAGCCCCTCCCAGGAGGGGATTCGTCAAACCGGCAAGACCGTTCTCCGGGGCTGCGCGAGTTCCCCTCCTGGGAGGGGTCAGGGGTGGGTTCCGCCGATCTCTTCGGCGCACCTTCACGTCTCCGTCGCCACCGCTTCGGGAGCCGCTTCCTCCGGCTTCTTGGCCGTGACCCGTCCGCGCAGATCGTCGAGCAACGTATAGACGACCGGGATGACGAACAGCGTGAGGAACGTGCTGGTCAGCATCCCACCGACGACTGCGATGCCCATCGGGCGACGGCTTTCCGCGCCCGCGCCGAAGCCGATGGCGATGGGCAGGATGCCCGCGATGGTCGAGAAGGCGGTCATCAGGATCGGCCGCAAACGCACGCGGCCGGCGTCCTCCATCGCCCGGTGCGAGTCCACGCCCAGCTCTTTCTGCTGGTTGGCGAACTCCACCAGCAGGATGGAGTTCTTCGTCACCAGACCGATCAACAGGATGAGGCCGATCTGGGAGAAGAGGTTGATGTTCATCGCGGGGATCGCCGGATAGAGGCCCACTTGTCCGCCCGTGTTCAACAGCCAGAGCGCGCCGAACGCGCCGACGGCCGCCAGTGGCACGGCCAGGATGACGGTGAAGGGATGGACCAGGCTCTCGAACTGCGCGGCCAGCGTCATATAGACGATGATCAGCGCCAGGCCGAGCACCCACCAGATCTCGCCCGACGTGTCGGCCAGGCTCTTGGCGTCGCCTTCCCA
>CAMLMI010000509.1 GCA_946480965.1 uncultured Verrucomicrobiales bacterium
CGATGTAGGAGCGGCAGACGACGTTCTGGGTGGCGATGGCCTTGAGCTTCTTGAGCACGTCGAACTCGGATTCCGTGGCGGCGATGGAAAGCGGAGCCTCGGCGCGGATGACGGCCGGGACGGCGTTGTTGATGAGGGCGTCGAGCGAGTTCTGGCCGATGGCTTCCAGCATCCGATTGGTCTCGGCGGGGCTGGGGCCGATGTGGCGGTTCACGAAACGGTCCGGATGGGCGAGATCGCGGGAGGTGGCGGTGTTCAACATCGTCGTCGAATCAGACATTTCGCGAGCGTAGGAGCGGCCGTCTCCAAATCAAGTGCCCGGAACCAGTCGGCCTAGGAGTGTGATCGGGCTAATGGGGAGGATGAGCCGGGCGACTTTCGTCGAGGAAGCGGATTGACCCCGGTCTCGGCGGCACGGCAGGTTTTCGCCGCCAATGGACGCTCTTCCCAGTTTTCTGTTTGCCACGGACGCAAGCTTCTCGCGCCGGAACCCGTCGATGCTTTGGCTGTGGGCTTTGGTGCTGTCCCTCGCGGTTTCCGGCAGCGCGGCCGAACCGCTGGAGCTCTTGTCCGTCCGCCATCCCGCATTGCCCGCATCCGTCGGCGGCAACGGCGACTCGGTCGAGCCCGTGGTGACGCCCGACGGTCGCTTCGTGCTCTTTGCCAGCACGGCGAACAACCTCGTGACGAACGACGACGCCCAGTTCGGGATGGACGTTTTCCTGCACGACCGCGAGAGCGGCCGGACGACGCTCGTGAGCGTGAACACCAACGGCACGGGCGGTGGTGACGGGCATTCTCTTCCCGGCATGGTTTCGACCAATGGACGCTATGTGGTCTTTGAAAGCACCTCGCTCAATCTCGCGCCGCTCAAGACCAACGCGCACGCGGACGTGTTCCTCCGCGACATGGAGACTGGGATGACCCGCCTGATCAGCCGACGTCCGGACGGACGGGGCGGCAACCACGTCTCCCGCCAGCCGGTCATCAGTCCGGATGGTGCGTGGATCGCCTTCGCGAGCGAGGCCTGGGATCTCGTCGCGAACGACACCAACTCGGCTTCGGATGTCTTCCTTCATTCGGTGACGAGCGGAACCTTGGAGCGGATGGGTCCGGCTGTGACGCTGTTTGCATCTGCGGCCCGGATTGGGGCCAGTGAACCGTCCTTCAGCGCGGAGGGGACCAAACTGCTCTTCGTCAGCGACGCCACCAATCTCGTGGACGGCGTCTCCGCCAATAAAGGCGAACTCTACCTGCTGAATCTCGCCACCCGCGAATTGACCTGGGCCTCCTCAGGCGCGGCCGACCTCGTCTTCACCGACACCAACCGGCTCAACGCGATCACTTCCCAAGGTGCGCTCAGTGCCGACGGACGTTGGCTGGCCTTCCGCACTGGGCTCTTGGACTCGCCGATCAACGCTTGGGTCTTCCACCGCGATCTCCTCGCGGCGGCTCCGGTGGTCGTGACGACGAACTCCCTCCAGCCCCGGTCGCGCCAGGATGAGATTTACGCGCCGAAACTCAGTGCGGACGGCCGCTTCGTCGCCTATGTCGAGGCCGGCGAAACACCCGGCTCCGGTGCGGTCGTGCGCCGTTGGGATGCGCAGAGCGGAAGCTCCGTTCCCGTGAGTGTCGGTTCAGGCGGGGAGATTGAAGCCGGTTCGCACAGCACATCGCCGGAGATTTCGGCCGACGGCCGCTTCGTGGCGCATCTCAGCACCGCCACAAACCTCGCGGCTCCGACTCATTCGTCCGGGCTTTCGCTCTACCGGCACGATCTGGAGAACGGTGAGGTGAAGGTGACGCGGGTCGGTTCTGCGGAAGGCTATCGTCCGGTGATCCGTCTCAGCGCCGAGGGCGAATGGGTCTTTTTCCATTCCAAGGAGGCATTGTCGGACGAGCCGACGGCGGGACGGGAAAACGTCTTTGCACAATTGCACAGCGATCCAGTGCCACGGTTGGTTTCACGGAGCCATGAGACGCTGACCAATGCGCCCACTGATTCCACGGGAGTCTTCGCGGGACGAATGACCCTCAGCGTGGATGGGCGTTGGGTGGCTTTCGCCAGCCACGCCGACGATCTAGTGGCGGCTGACAACAACGGGCAGATGGATGTCTTTGTCTTCGACCGCGCCCGGGGCCGGACGCGGTTGGTCAGCGCGGGTGCGGATGGGTTTTCGGCCCGGGGTGGAGCTTCGTATTCTCCGAAGATCAGCGGCAACGGGCGCTACGTGGCCTTTCTGAGCATGGCGTCAAACCTGGTCGGATTCCCCGTGTCCACCAACGTGCATCTCTACCGGCACGATCTCTTCACCGGCGGCACCGAGCTGGTCAGCGTGAGCACCAACGGGTCGACGCCTTTCCTGCGGGATGTATCCGAACCCTCGATCAGCCATGAGGGACGCTATCTGGCCTATTCGAGCCAGGGGCTTGGAACGCCGTCGTTCCAGATCCAGTGGCGCGACATGGAGACCAATCTCGCCGTCACAGTCGCTGGCACTTCTACGCTGAATCCGCCG
>CAMLMI010000510.1 GCA_946480965.1 uncultured Verrucomicrobiales bacterium
ACGGCGTCGCTGACCGAGACGTCGGCGGCCGAGGCGATCTGCTCCACGGTGGCCAGACGCAGGCGCTGGATGCTGCCGAACTTCTTCAACAGGGTCTGCTTCCGCGCGTCGCCGATGTCGGGGAACTCGTCGAGGATGCTTTCGCTGATCTTCCGCAGGCGGAGCTGGGCGTTGTAGGTGTTGGCCACGCGGTGGGATTCGTCTCGCACGCGCTGGAGCAGCTTCAAAGCGCCGGTGTCGTGGCTCAGCCGCAGCGGCTCGTCCTCGTCGGGGCGGTAGATCTCCTCGTTCTCCTTGGCCAACCCGATGACGGGAATGTGCCCAAGCCCGAGCTTGGCCAGCTCCGCGCAAGCCATGCCGAGCTGCCCTTTGCCGCCGTCGATCAGGATGAGGTCGGGGAGCTTGGGGGCGGCGGGAGGCTTCGGAAGCCAAGGGAGAGAGAGGTCGGATGCGGACTCCGTCGTGTCCGATGCCGGATGCCTGATTCCAGATGCCTGATCCCGGATGCCGGACGCCGGTCCCGCCCCCTCACCCGGCGAGCTTTCCAATTCGGAGTTCGGAGTTCGGAGTTCGGAGTTCGATGTTTCCTCTGGTTCCGCGCTCCGCCTTCCGCCTTCCGCGTTTCCTTCCACTTCCTTCTTCAGCCGCGAATACCGCCGGCGGATCGTCTCGGCCATGGAGGCGAAGTCGTTCTGGGACTCCACGGTCTTCATCTTGAACCGCCGGTAGTTCGCGCGGTCGGGGCGGCCGTGCCAGAAGCTGACCATCGACGCCACGATGAACGTCCCGCTGATGTTCGAGATGTCGAAGCCTTCGATGCGTTCCGGCGCCTTGGCCAAGCCCAGCACGCGGCCCAGCTCGCGCATGTCGGCCTCGGGGTTCACCGCCACGGGCAGGGTGTAGGGAATGCGCTCGAACTTCTCCGTCTTCTGCGTGGTGCGTTTCAGGTCCTCCAAGGCGTCGCGGAGCTGCGCGGCCTTCTCGAACTCCAGATTGGCCGCCGCCCGGCGCATCTCGGCTTCCAGCTCTGTCCGCAGCTCCTCGGTCTGGCCCTGGAGAAAGGCGATGCCGGCGCGGACCTGTTCCAGATACTGCTCGCGGGTGACGTTGCCGATGCACGGCGCGGTGCAGTGCTTGAGGTTGCCGTAGAGGCAGTGTTTGTAGTCGGCGTCGGTGGGCGTGAGCGGGCGGCAGCCGCGGAGGTGGAACTTCTTCCGCATCATCGTCAGCGCGCGGCGCACGCTGCCGCTGTGGGCGAAGGGCCCGAAATAGACGCCGCCGTCGTCCTTGCGCAGCCGCGTCAGGGTGAAGCGCGGGATGGGGTCGTCCAGGTTGACCTTGAGCAGGAGGAACTGTTTGTCGTCCTTCAGGTCGATGTTGAAGCGGGGCTTGAACTCCTTGACCAGGCGGCTCTCCAGCAGGAGCGATTCGGGCTCGGACTTCACCGTGTGCCAGTCGAAGTCGTGGATGGCCTCGACGAGCGCGTTGAACTTCAGGTCCCAGCCCATGCGGCGGGACGGGTGGAAATACTGGGAGACGCGCTTGCGGAGGTCGCGGGCCTTGCCGACGTAGATGACGGTGCCGAAGCGGTCCTTGTGCAGGTAGACGCCGGGCTTGTGCGGGACCTGCGAGAGCTTGTTCCGGATGTGGTCGGTGACGGGCATAGGCTACTTCACCTTCTTGGAATGCCTGTCGTAGAAGAACTGTGGCTTCAATGATTCCTTAACCAAGGTGAACCGATCCATTGATGCACACATTGCGAACACCTTCTTCCGGTCAAACCTAGAGTCTCTGAGCAGATCCAACAGCCAATCGACACTTTCAGGGTATGACTTGGCCATCCATCCGATCCGGATGCTCCGTATGGAAGATTTACTGATGCTAAAAAAGTGACGCTCGCTGGCTGGATCAAATCTTGCGTCGGACAAGAGGTAAACGCAGCGAGCCTCTTTCTCTCTACTCCACTCCCGATCCTTCGAGAAGAGAATGTCTGCCGCAGCCTCCGGCCTGAATTGAGGACGGGAAGTGACGTAACGGACCATTCCTAGGCGACCAGAAAATGCCGGATCGTGGGTGTCGAACTCTATCGCGATCCCAGAATGGGAGTCGGCATAGTGGGACCACATTAGCACGTCTTCGACCTCGGCAGAAAAGCAGGCTACGCCGAACGACTTTCCAACATCGTTCCGAAACATTGAGGGATACTTGAATCGTGTGTTGGCGTAGACGGTTTGAACGCGCTTTTTTCGGCGTTCCAAAAACTGTTCGAATGGCTCATGCGATGATCGACGGTGGAGCGCGTGGTCGATGGTCAGCGCTTTTTCTAGGGTTTTCTGGACCAGCTCGTCGAACCTCGGCAACAGGTCGAATGGGTCGTTAAAAAATCTGGGATTAGAAAGCCAGAGGTTGCCCTCTTTCAGGAGAGCCGAGAGTTCAGCCCGCTTCGCTTCACGCAACGAGTAGTATCTGAACAGCGAATCCGGAAGAGGCTTCGGATTTACGGAGTCC